>NZ_AYGX02000019.1:0-31471 GCF_000498955.2 Lactiplantibacillus fabifermentans DSM 21115
AAGCTGATCTTTTTTGTCCGAACAGCGTTCGGATTAATTTTACAATCTACCTAGTGACCTAATTGCATGTCATACTTGACGCTAACGACCGTTTCCAACGGTTTCTTGGCTAATAAATCTTTAGCAATCGCTAGCGAAGTTTCTTCGGTAACGCCCATCGTCATATAATGGCGCTTTACCGCCGCAACTTCACTATCAAAGTCCGTCTTCAATAATTGCCGTTCTTTTTCGACGACCGCTTTTTCAGTATCCTTTTGCGTGCTAACCGAGGCATATTCCCCAGACGCCATTGAAAAGGCACAAGCAAACAAGTCCGATAAGCCGGCGATAAAAATCGTAAATTGATTAGTCGTCGCCGCCGCAACACTGAATAGCACCCCAACAACGGTTAAAATCCCATCGTTAGAACCGAGGACGCCGGCCCGCAATGTATTGAGCTTTTCGTCCATCGTTTGTTTTTCTTTTTTTGGTTTTGCTTTCGATAACATCATTTTGACACTCTCCCATCAATTAACTTAGGCGAATAGCCGGCCGATAAAGTACGTGACGACCATCGTTAATAATCCTGAAACCACGTTCCGCATGACCCCATGTTTACGGTTGGCATTGCCTAAGACCGCCGCGACATATCCGGTAATGGATAACGCGATGGCCACCGCAATCACGGTCGCGATAACTTTGATTTTCGGTGGGAAACATGTAATTGAAACTAACGGTAAAATCGACCCGGTTGGGAAGGCGATCATTGACGCAATCCCGGCCGCATAAGGACTAATAAATTCACTGGGGTTAAAGCCGTAACGTTCCCGCACGGTCGTCCCTAAAGCATTATCAGCCATCATTTCTTTCGTAGCTTGTTGGGCGAGCGGTTCACTGATACCGAGCTCAACATACTTATCAGTGACCATCTTCGCTTCCGCATCATAATCATCAGCTAAAGCTTGCTTTTGATGCTGAATCGCCATCTTTTGTGAGTCTTTTTGGGTATTGACGGAAACATATTCCCCCATGGCCATTGAAATGGTCCCCGCCAGCATCCCGGCCAACCCAGAAATCAAAATCGAAAAACTGTTGGTCGTAGCACCAGCGACCCCCACAACAATCCCCGCAACGGACAAAATACCATCATTGGCACCCATGACACCGGCGCGCAATATGTTGACCCGTTGTGCTAAGGTCATTTTTTGTTTCATAATTGCCAACTCCCATCGACTACTTTGTAATCATTCTTACTTAATACATATTATTCTCTTTAAGTAGAAATTGCAAGTCCCTTTTGCTGACATTATTTTTAAGTTATGGAAGCCTAAATTCAAATATAGTGTACCATCAATTTCACTTTATTGTTACTTAAACTCAACAAAAAAACGACCAACAAGTTGCGTTGGTCGTTTTTTGAGCGAATTAACTAATTCACTGCATTAAATTGTTGGCTCTTTTTCAAGGCAAATTCGGTCGGTTGATCAGCCGTCATCAAGGCATCGGTCAATGCTACCCGCGTAATTGTTTGGTCATCATATGGTTGGATATAAAAGGCCGGTTCATGCATGCTCATGTACGCCCGATATTGGGTATAATCAGCGGAACCATCGGCGCTCAGCTTAACCCCCTTGGGAATTTCAACTGAATTCAACATGTGGGATAAGGCATTAATCGCGGCACTGTCTTCGGCCACATCATCCGTGTATTGGCGCATAAACGCTGTCCGAACAAAGCGAGATGGTGACGTATAATCACCAGGCATCCCCATCGCACCCGTCCCGGGACCAAAAGCGTTTACTTTCAAGTCACCCATCTGGCGACTCGGATGAGGACCGGGTTGTAATTGTAAATAGTTACTCAAGTTCTTCAGTTGCCACCCGAAGTCCGGCGTATTGGTCATAACACCCACGGGATTTTCCATGTAATGCATCCCGTCAGTTTCTTGTTCTAAGACATAGGTATTACCATCGCGGTCGCTAATAATCCAATGGAGTGGCACCACAATGTTTAATAACGGTGCGGCGGCTTCCATAATATTCAAGTCGGCCAAGCGTTCGCCTAATTCGGCCGTGCTTTTGACGTTACCTAAAATCCACATTAACACTTCGTGCGGTGCTAAGTTGATTTGGTCAGCAACGGCTTCCGTTTCGTAGTGGGCTTGCCCTGAGAAATAGAGGGCCGCGGCGCTAACGCCGTATTCATTGACCCCATCAACAAGAATATAGCCATTTAAATCACGGCCGGTCCCTACAAAACTATAGGGGGCGTCAAAGCCAGCGGCATTCGTGACGCTACTAAAATGATGGTGCCGGGGAATCGCGACCGGGCGGCCACCGAGTTCAAACGCGAAGTCCATCGTCCGCGCTAAAAATCGATCACCAGTTGTCGTTTGAAACGTTAAACTCGTACACATTGGTGCTCACATCCTTGATTTCATAATATTATTTATTTTAGCACCGAACTCAAGGTGTGGCATGCATTTGCAACATTTAATTTACGGTAATCAGTTTAGTCTTTGATATGCAAGGTCATCGCGTTGATAGCGACAATCACGGTACTCAATGACATCACGACCGCACCAAACATCGGATTGAGGATGAAGCCGATGGGCGCTAAGACGCCGGCCGCTAATGGAATCGTAATAACGTTATAGCCCGCGCCCCACCAGAGGTTTTGGGTCATCTTACAGGTCGTTTGCCGCGCCAGTTCCAAGAATTGAACGACATCGTTCGGGTTACTCTTAACTAAGACCACATCGGCTGAGTCAATGGCCACATCGGTCCCGGACCCAATGGCCACGCCAATTTCCGCACTCGCTAAGCTGGGCGCATCATTGACGCCATCGCCAATCATCATGACGGGACTGCCATCAGCTTGATATTGTTTCACTAATTTGGCTTTATCTTCTGGTAACAGACTTGCGTGCACTTCGGTAATCCCGAGTTGTTGCGCCACGACTTGGGCACTTTGCGCGTTATCACCGGTCAGCATGACGGGGGTAATGTGTTGTGCTTGCAGACTCGTAATCAAGTTCTTAGCTTCAGGTTTGATTTGGTCACCTTGCGCGGCATAGCCTAACACTTGTTGGTCAGCCGTTAAAAAACTGACCGAGTTCCCCGCTGAAGCTAAGCGGTCAAACGTGGCGTGGTCATAGGCCAGTTGTTGCCGGTCTAAGTAAGCCGCCGAAACAACTTGATAGGTCCGACCATTGACCGTTCCTGATAACCCGACCCCGGTAATTTGATGCACATCTTCGGCCGGCGCGGGGGTCAACTTTTGATCCTTAGCCGCCGTTAAAATACCCACGGCTAACGGATGACTAGACCCGGTTTCCAAGCCCGCCATAATTTGTAAAACGTCATCAGCTTGATATTGCGGGTCCAAACTTTGATACTCGGCCACTTTAAAGTTACCTTCCGTTAATGTCCCAGTTTTATCCATTAACGCATAGTTCAACTTTTTAACTTGTTCCATAGCGTCACGATTCCGAATCAATAAACCGTGGCTAGCCGCAATGGCGGTACTCCGGGCTACGACTAACGGAATCGCTAAGCCTAAAGCATGCGGGCAAGCGATGACTAAGACCGTGACCGCAATTGATAAGGCTAATGCCAAGTTACCGACTAATAACCAGACGATAAATGCGACGATGGCAACCGTCAACGCGGCGTAGAACAGTAACCCTGCCACGCGGTCGGCCATGTTTTCCTGTTCCGACTTAGCGGCTTGCGCATCGGAAACTAACTTCATCACTTGCGCCAAATAGCCATCTTCGCCGGTCCCAGTAATCCGCATCTCAAACGTACCTTCACCGTTAACCGACCCACCAACAACTTGGGCATCAACTTGTTTTTCAACGAGCCGCGCTTCACCAGTGACCATTGATTCGTTGACACTGGTGGCCCCACTCACGATGACGCCATCAGCGGGAATCTTTTCACCAGCACGAACTTGAACGTGGTCATCCGCTACTAAATCCGCAATCTTCACTTCTTGAACGTCACCGGCCACAACTTTGTGCGCGGTACTTGGTAATAATTTGGCTAAGTTGTCGACTGCCGAACCGGCACTCATCAGCGTATCCATTTCGATCCAGTGTCCTAACAGCATAATGTCGATCAAGGTCGCTAGTTCCCAGAAGAAATCGGTCACTGCGGGGGTCGCGTGTAACACGTTATTTTCAACGACCGCATAAATACTGTAAATGAAGGCCACGCTAATCCCCATCGCAATTAAGGTCATCATCGCTGGCTTGTGGTTATGCAATTCGGCTTTGGCCCCACTCAAGAAAGGTTGTCCCCCATAAACGAAAATGATTGTGCCTAAAATAGCAACTAAGTAATCCGTCCACGGATGCGCGATGATTTGAAACGGTAACTGCATCCCCATCATGGGACTCATCACGATTAATGGTAAGGTTAAAATCAATGAGACCCAGAATTTGCGTTTCAAGTTCCCCATGTGCATCATTTGGCCGCCGCCCATATCCATGTCCATATTCGACATGTCCATGTTGCTCATATCTTTTTCCGGGGCGTGTTGCATATCCCCCATGTTTTGCATGTTATCCATCTTCATAATTGCCACCCCTTAATCTGCTACTTTTGCTTTGTTTACATTTGTAATTTATGGTTATAGTTTACAATCGTAAACGATAAATGTCAAGTTGGAGCTTTCATTATTTTTTCAATTTTCAAAATATAAAAAAATAACGCGTCAGCTCAAGGCTCGCGCGTTACTTAATTAACATTTCGTTTGTCCCGGGACACAGTCGCAATCAACCATTTCGGGGGCCGTTTCGGCTTTTTTAGCTAAGGCGGCTTGTAATTGTTGGATGTCTTTTTGACTCAGTTGTACTTTGGCCACTAAGTCGGTCAATGTTTGTCCAACCCGCATCTGACACAAGTGTCCAAACAAAGTGGTCACCGCTTCATCCATCGACGGTTGTTCATCAACTGTCGGATAGTACGTGAAGGCCCGACCGTTTTTTTCAGCCCGCAAAGCGCCTTTCTTAATGAGCCGTCCTAGCAAGGTTTTAACCGTCGCCGTCTTCCAGCCCATCTTTTCGGCCATGATTTCAGCCATCTGACTGCTCGTCACACTGCCGAGCGTCCACGTGACCCGCATGACTTCCCATTCCGCATCACTAATTTCAATCTGTGTTTGTGCTTCCACTTTGATTAGCCACCTTTCGTGCCAATTTCTATTTTTAGTTTACAACCGTAAACAGTAAAAAGCAACTATTTAACTCAACGTTCATTCTTATGATAGCGCAGCCTTATCTAAATATAAATAAGATTATTACCGCAAAAAAGGAACGACCGTGAAGCCGTTCCTTTGCGGGGGCTAATTTAGTTGTGCCGGCGTTTGCGCGGCGGTGGCTGGCTGAATCAAATCAGCGCTAACCGTTTTGACGCTACCGGTCGCTGATTGGCGACTAGTCGTATTGCTGGTGGCATCGCTGACCTTCCGCGGCGATTGAGTGGGACTAGCAGCCGGCCGCGTTGGTTGAACTGGCGTCGTCAGTTTTACCGGCGTGGTTGGTTGACCACCGCCATTGATTTCGTCACCCTTATCAGCCTGATAAGTAATGATTGTGACATAGTCCGCATCAGCCGCGGTGACAAGGTGTATGGCCGTCACTGTGCTGTAATCTGCCTTGAAACTAGCAATGGTTGGCGACGCAACGGCCGCAAAGCTAGTTTGACCACTCGACCAAGCTGACCAAGTCGTCGCACCAGTGACTGCATCGGTCGTCTTGGTCCGCGTAAAGGTAATTGTCGCGATATAGTCTGGCGCTGCTTTAGTGCCATCGCCATAAACGTAATGAATCGTGCGCGTCACCGTCCGATTCTCAGTCGTGGCCGTGGTGGCGTGTTTCACGGTTACCGTATATGTTTGCGTCGCCTGATTGAAAGTGACGCTCGTTGTCGGATAGCCGTCGTTGACCACCTGATAACCTTGCGCTACCAATTGTTTTAACAACGCTTCCGTTTGATAACTGCTAGTGGTACCAACTGCACCGGTTAACGTTTCGTGGTGCAAGGTCTGACCCGTCGTTTGATCAACATAGACCACCTTGATCGTCCCGTGCGTCACAGGTTGCGCCTTGTACGTAACGGTCAATTCGACATTATCGCTACTAGGCGTTATGCCTTCAATAGCAGCAATCGTCGTTTGATCAGCGGTGTAGCCGTTAATGGTTGGTGACGGCTGCGCGGCAAAACTCGTCGTCGCACTCGTCCAATTTTGCCACGTCGTTGTTCCGGTGACGTTATCGGTTAGTCCCGTCCGCTTAAAAGCAATCGTCGCTTGATGGTCAGTCGCGGCGGTGGTGCCATCCGCGTAAACATAGTGGATGGTTTCCGTGACATCCCGCTGGTCGTTGACGACGGTCGTGCCATGTTTGAATTGTACGACATATGTGGCTACCGTATCATCGAACGTGGCACCACCCGCCGGATAACCATCACTAACTAAGACGTAGCCTTGACTCAACCATTTTTGAATCAGCGCCGCGGTCGTATAGTCACTGGTGGTGCCTTGGGCGCCAATCAAGGTGTCAGCGCCTAACGTTTGTCCGGTCGTCGCATCTTGATAAACTACTTGGGCGCTACCTTGTTTAACTAAGTAAGTGACGGTCGTTTCGATATCAGCGCTCGTGACGGTAATACCCGTCACGGCTGGGACCGTCATCATATCGGCCGCGTAATTTTTAATGACCGGTGAAGTCACCGCGTCAAAACTATTTTGGGTGCTCAACCAAGCATCCCACGTGTCGGTACCAGTGACCTGGTCATGGCTGCCGGTACGCGTAAATTCAATTTTTGCCGTATGATCTGTCGCCGCCGTAGTGCCATCGGCGTAGACGTAATGAATCGTTTGACTGACCGTTTTACTATCGTTGAGTGCCGTTTGGCTATGTTGTAAATGAACGGTGTAAACGGGCAACCCGTCAACAAACACGACTCCCGCCGTTGGATAATCGTCGCTAACCAATTCATAGCCTTGGTCAACGTAACCTTTGATGGTAGTGATCGTCCGATAGCCACTAGTCGTCCCTGCCGCACCGGATAATTCATCAGTGTGCAAAGTTTGTCCAGTCGTATCATCGACGTAAACGACTTGGGTCCGGTATTCAACGCCGTAGTATAAGTTCACGACTTGGGGGTCCGCGCTGTAAGTTAAGTTCAAACTTGGCGCATCGGTGCCTAAATAATTATAGCCAGCTAAAGTCGTCGTATTGGTTAAGTCTTCAGTGTCACCAATTTGTTTGCCGCTACCGAGGACTTGCTTTTGCAGGACCTCACCGGTGGCTCGGTTGATGTAATTGACAGTGATGGTGGGATTTGTTTGCCAGTTAGTGATTCGATAAATCATCGCATCGGTCAATAATTGCAAACTATAGTTATATTTACCATAGAAAATACTGAAGTAATACGGCGAATTAGCAACCGCATGTGTAGCATAGCCCCATTGACCATACGTCAAATAGTTGCCCGTTTGTTTTGGTGACACAATATAATACTGACCATCACCTAGATATTCAGCAGGGTCCCATGTCACTCCCGTTATTTTGCCATTTTCATCATAAGTATATTCTGGCGAAATACTGTAAGATTGTTCATTTTCTGAATGTAAGTACGTGCCATCGACACCAATTTGTTCGTTACTAGTAAACGTGATTGGTTGATTCGTCACAACATTAATCGGATCAGTATTTAAATATAGCTGTCCAGCAGCATAGATCCGCATATCCGTGGCAGTATTCATCCCACTCAACACTGAAAAATCAGTTAAACAATTGTCGGCCAAATTAATGACTTTAAAAAAGGTATCCGCATTATTGCTCATCGATACAAATAGCGGCGCTAAAATCGCTAATTGCTGATTAGTCATCCCGTTAACGTTTTTTTGATAATAAGTATCCACGTCATCTTGTTGCGGCTGTAAATAAATATTACGCAGTTTGGTAGCCGAAAGGTTGAGTAAGGCGGTCGGGTCCACGCGACCCCAGTAAGCCGAATACAACGCTAAACTTTGAAATTGAATGCCAGCTAACGGTGTCAAGTCTGGACTGGAAGCACTTAAATCTTCGCCGCCTTGATTATTGAGCATCGTGGTAAAGAGATTGACATACTTATTCGTCGGCAATTCTAAAAGCGCTTCCATCCCGCTATAGCTGCTGACAGCAATCGGTTTAACAAATGAACCAATGGCCACCGCCGTGCCGATGTAATGCCGAATATTGCCAATCGTAATATCAGCGCCACTAGCGACGCCTAATGCTGAACGGACAGCGGCCGCTAAATTAGCGTCTGCAAAAGTAACCACTTGGCTGTCATCGACAGTCGCGGCGGTCTTTGTTGCCATTTTAGCTAGTGTCGCTTTTACTGCAACTTTATTAGTGGTTTTAACTTGGTTATCGGTCGTACGCGTGCTGGTAGTTGGTGTTGTGGTTGTGGTCGTACTTGTAGGTGTGGTATCAGTTTTAGCGTCAGTCGTCGTGACAACTGCATCAGGAGTGGTGGCACTAGCTTGGTTAGTGGCCGCAGTGGTGGTTGAGCTATCAGTGGTCGCAGTCGTTTGACTGCTGGCAGGCGTTGTTGTTGATGTTTCGTTGGCAGTCCCCGTATTATCGGTTTCTGAATCGGTATCACCGGTTATAGTAGTTGCTGCCGTTGTCACAGTGCTGGCGTTAGTAGCCGAATTATCGTTATTAGTACTAGTTTTTTCGGCAGTGTTCTCGGTGGTGCTCGTCGCAGTGCTGCTTGACATAGTGGTACTGCTGTCGGTATCGGCCGTACGATTTTGGGCTGTTGACGTAGTGGTATTGCTGCTAGTTTGATTACCAGTGAGAACTACTGTTTTAGCAGCTGTGGTTGCTTTGGTCGTGGTCTCAGAACTGGCCGTATTATCGGCTGTATCAGTATTGGTGTCGGCATGGACAATTTTGCTAATAAGTAATGGGCTGGCCATGCTCAACATGACCATGCTTATGTAAAGCCAACTCCGATTTAATGCTGGTATAGTTTTGTGCTGATTAAAATTATTCATCTCAAAATCCCCCGCGAATTTATTTGATTCAATTAATCAATTCAAAAATATTTTAATGTACCTCTTTAATCATTATATCTCATTAATTAAATTAAGGCATTAACTTATTCAACTTAAAAATATAATTCCATAATTATTTTCATATAGATAGCTTTTAAAATCCCGCCGATATTTAAGCCGATGAAATCGGCCAAAGCCGCGCCCCTATCGCGTTAATAGCTAACGACTTTTATAACATTCGTCCCCAACTTTTACTTATTTGATTTAGAACGGATAGCCACAGCATTCCCAACATATACTGACCCTTGGTAACTTTTGATAGACTGACGGTCCTTATTAGCATCGTCAGCAAGCAATCACTACCACACAACCGGTATTAAAAAATAAATTATGAACGCAAAAAAGCGCACCCAACTAATTACTTAGTTAGATGCGCAATCATTGTGCCTAGAAATTATTCATGCCGACGGTTACGACCGAACCGGCTTAAACCGAACAAGCTGGTCACCGCTAATAAAGTTAAGCCAATAACTTCAGCAGCAGCGGCATGTTCATTCGTTTGTGGTAATTCAGTAGCGTGCTTAGGCGCAACTGGCGCGTTCACTGAGCCGTTGATTTGGGCCGTGGCTGGCATAACATTCGCCTTAGTGCCAGATGTCTGAGCAGTCTTCGTCATCTTAGCGTTTGCCTTCGCTTTAGCTGACGACTCTTTGTCAGGCGTAATCATGTCATCAGAAGTGGTGACTTTAATATCATCATCTTGTGAAGTGACCTTGCTAGATTCCGTTGGTGTCGATGGTTTTTCAGCTGGCTTGGTTGGCTCGCCCGGATTAAGGTTGTCGCCATTACCATTATTGCCATTGTTAGTATTACCGTTGTTATCGGTATTACCATTATTGTTATTATCTGGATTAGTAGCGGCGGTAACCGTTACGGTCGTCGCTTGGCTGAAGACATTGCCGGCTGCATCCGTGTAGCTGTAAGTGATCGTGTAAGTGCCCGCTTTGGTCGTATCAGTTGCCGTACCAGCATTCGTACTCGTGGCACTGTTGGTGTCCGCGCTAGCTTGATTGCTACTACTTAAAACCACTTTTTGATCACTCAATTGGCTGGCAACGCTGGTCGTATTCGTACTTTCTTCGGCACTAGCGCTGCTGTCAGTGGCTTCGTCGGCGTGACTGACAACGGTATTAACATTGAGCATCGCTAATGTCATCCCAGCAAAGACCCAGAAACGTCCTTTTTTATACATCTTGTAATACACTTTTTTATCTTGCCCTTTATTCATAGCGAAATCCCCGTTTCCAATGATTGATAGACTATTTAAGTAACCGTTAACAATTATAGATATCCTAAGTACCGACCTTTTCCCTGACAGTCCCCCGGTAAATTGGGAAGTACGATAATAAATTTAATTAATTGCTATCGTTAATAGATAAGTTGCTTATGCATTTATAATATATCACGTTAACCATCACAATTTCAATGAATATCCGCGAATAAATAACCTTTTACCATGATTGTTATTGCGCGGTTTTTAGGGGTAATGACTAGTATAATTTTGATGTTATATTTAAGCGGTTATTTTCATAATTAAAAGTAATAGCACTTTACCAACAGGCCGACTAGACCAAGGCAAAGCCGGAAAAACGTTTTTGGTGATAAATATTATTAAACTTGCATACAATTGGTTTAGGTTTTAGCTGGGGCCTTGCACCGCTTGAATTTTTTTAATTAAATTTTGCTAATTTAGCCCAACTTCCAAACAGACTAATTGCTTTTTACAGGCCATTAGCAGGACAATAAATAAAATTAACTATCGAAAGAAGTGCTCAAAAAATGGCAAACTTGGCAACGACGACAATTGGAAAATCCGACGTAACGGCTACTGCAATGGGCTTAGGTGCCAATGCGGTCGGTGGCACTAACTTATTTCCCAACTTACAAGACGACAACGGCAAAGCGTTAGTGCGGGCCGCCTTGGATCACGGCATCAACTTAATCGATACGGCCTATGCGTATGGGTTCGGTCATTCCGAAGAATTAATCGGTGAAGTGCTCAAAGACTACGATCGCAGTAAAGTTGTGATTGCGTCGAAAGCCGCGCAAAAGTTAGTCGGTGACCAAGTCGAATTACACAACGAACCGGCCTTTTTGAAACAAGCCGTCGATGACAGCTTACAGCGGCTGCAAACCGACTACTTGGATATTTTCTACGTTCATTTTCCAGATGGGAAGACGCCGTTAAATGAAGCGATCGCGGCCTTAAACGACTTAAAACAAGCCGGCAAGATTCGGGCGATTGGGGTTTCGAATGTCGATTTAGTGCAACTCAAAGAAGCCAACCAAGACAACTTGGTCGACATCGTTGAAAATGAATATAGTTTGATGGCCCGCGCGGCGGAAACCGACTTATTCCCTTACTTGCGTGATCATCAAATCTCATTTGTGCCGTACTTCCCACTCGCTAGTGGTTTATTAACTGGCAAATACCAAGCACCGATTACGTTCCCTGAAGGTGACTTACGGCGCAACAAGCCGGAATTCCAACCGGCTGCTTTCCAACAAAATATCGACCACGTCAACCAGTTGTCCACCTTAGCCAAACGCTATGACGTGACGATTGCGCAACTCGTTTTGGCTTGGTACTTAAGAAACCAAGCTGTCAGTGTTGTGATTCCAGGTGCCAAGCGCGTCGAACAAGTTATTAGCAATGCCCAAGCCGCTACCGTTGACTTACGCGCGCATGATTATAAAACCATTTCTGATTTATTTGCGTAAAAAAATGTGCAACCATTAATTTGGCTGCACATTTTTATTATGACGCTTGATGGGTGAACTGGGTTAGCATGTTCGCTAAATCGGCCACCGTCGCTGGATATGTCGTTGGATGTTGTAACAAATAACTCGTTATCCGACTTTGATATAAGACGGTCGTGGCGTTTTCGCCATTCGTCATTAACAAAGTTTTGCGAAAATCATTTAATAATTGCTGTAATCCCGCTTGCGTTGTATCGGCACGATCTAAGGTTAAGGCTGCCCGGCTGATCGCATCTAACACCATTGCTTGCGTAATTGGTTGTTGTTTTAATGTCATAATATTCCGGCCCCCACCTTTTTAAAAGAATAGCTTTTAGTATACACCGCTTCCAAGAAAAAACGCTACAAAAACTTTCGCGAATTGCTGACTAGTAGTAAATATGTTAGGATATTCCATCACTTACTTACGGAGGTTGAACTTTGATGAAACCTAATTCTAAATTCATGCAACGATTACAACAAATGATGATTGGGCGCTATGGTCAAAACGACACGCTCAACAAAGTGTTAAATAACACCGCGTTACTACTGATTATTATTACCTTTTTTGTCCGCTTCAACTGGTTAGCGTTAATTGCGCTACTATTAATTATCATTAGTTATTGGCGTACATTTTCAAAGAAAATTTACACCCAAGTTGCTATCAACCGTGGTTTCCAAAAAATCTGGTATCCCATCGTGCGTCCTTTTTTACGGTTAAACTATCAAATCAAGCAACATTGGCAATTCAAATTTTTCCACTGTGCCCAATGTTCCCAACGGATTCGGATTCCGCGCCATCACGGTAATATTCGCGTGACTTGTCCGAAGTGTGGCTATAAATTCGACGCGAAGTCCTAAAACGATTCCAGAAATCCGGTCAACATTTTCAGAAATCACTTACGAAGCGCGCTTTTTTCTGCTACAGTAACCTATTGTGCCTACTGTACGGAAAAGGGAGAGAAATGTTATGCAAACCAAGTCACATTCTAACCCAACCTTGATCATGATTGGATTACTACTCGGGGGCTTTGTCGGCATGTTCAGTGAAACCGCGCTGAACATCGCCTTACCCCAACTGGAACAACAATTACACGTTAACACTGGGACGATTCAATGGCTCGTCACCGGTTACTTATTAATGGTCGGGATCGTCTTACCATTATCGAGCATGTTGACGAAACACTTCACCACCCGCCAATTAATTATTTTCGCGTTAAGTGATTTTATCGTGGGGGCCATCATCTCGGCGCTCGCCAGTGATTTTGCTATTTTATTGATTGGCCGGATGATCCAAGGGATTGCCACCGGATTATTATTACCATTAATTTTTATCGTCTTACTCGCCGTTTACCCACCACAAAAACGGGGCGCGGCCATGGGACTTGTGGGCTTAGTCATCATGTTTGCCCCAGCCATCGGCCCGACGTTAGCTGGCTTAATCTTAGGGGCCTTATCGTGGCACTGGATTTTCTGGTTATTCGTCCCACTATTGGCGATTGCCTTAATTATTACCATTATTTTCATGCAAAATGTTTCTGAAGTCACCAAGCCAAAAGTCGATGTCTTATCCATCTTCTTGTCATCCTTTGGATTTGGCGGCTTAGTCGTCGGAGCTAGCCTCGCCGGTGACCGCGGCTGGGGGAACCCCTTAGTCTTAGTGGCCTTAGCCATTGGGATTGTGGCGCTCTACTTCTATTGTCACCGCCAATTACATTTAGATACGCCGATTTTGAACTTACGAGCATTCACGTTTAAAAAATTCAGTGTCGGGACTGCCATCGTCATGACCGACTTCGGGATTATTATGTCGTCGATGTACTTATTGCCGATGTACTGGCAAAAAGGCTTAGTCGTGCCCGTCGCTTTGACCGGGGTCTTGATGTTACCTGGTGGGGTCATCAACGCCATCGTCTCCGCCACTTCTGGCCGGTTATTCGATAACTACGGGGCCAAATGGCTGACCCGCTTAGGCTTCATCTTTACCTTTATCGGCGCCTTGATGTTAATCATGACCACGACCCATTCTGGTTACTGGTACGTCGTCTTGGCCCACGTCATCTTAATGATTGGCGCGCCGCTCGCCATGTCGCCCGCGCAAACATACGGGCTAAACGCGTTGCGGGGACCCGTTGCCGCCGATGGGAGTACTATTTTAAATACGTTGCAACAAATCTTAGGGGCTTTAGCGACCGCGATTGCCACGAGTTTACTAGGTATCGGTCAAAGTGCTAGCCACGCAACTGGCACCACGGCCTTTGTCCACGGGACGCATTACGGGTTCTGGTTCACGTTGGCCTTGTCCGTCTTAGGCTTCTGCCTATCCTTACTCGTCACCAACCAACCAGCCAAATCAGTTGACCCGTTAGCTGAAAAACGGCATCCAGAACCAGCCGCAACCACTGAAAACTAAAATATTAATAATGCTAACCATTAAAATTTTTGTAACATCGCATAATGGTTAGCATTTTTTGATTGCACTTTCCGCGATATTCCCCCACAATGAACATGAGTTTAACATGAGGAGTTTTTATTAATTTATGGAAATCACAATTGATTTAATTATCGGTACTAGTGCCATTTTGATGCTACTTTGCTGGTTCCTAGCGGTGCATTATTTTCGCGTGCCCCAAAAGTGGTTAGCGATTATTTGGCTAGTTGCCGGCATCATTTTCGCTGGTCTAATGGGCTTTTTCATCTATGCTGCAATCCCATTATGGACGAGCATTTAGGGGGCTGACCGCATGAATCCCGCGGAACTGATCAAGAAGTACTTAACGAAATATCACATTACCTTGCAACATCCCGAACACGGCTTAGTCATGTTGACTTCACCTGTTTGGCCGGAACATCCCGAACTACAACAAGCCATTTTACAAGCGGTTCAAGGGCTCAACGGCGTTCAACAAGTGACCGTCAACAGTCCGGAACAGCTCGTCATGCGCTATGATTCTGAACAGTTACGGAAGCTCAATCCGCTTGCGTTACTAAGTTTGGAACGTAAATTAAGTCGGCAATATCACCAAGCCGGGTATTAGCACTGATTATTCAAAAGCCACCTGATGAAAATTTCATCGGGTGGCTTTTACTAATTTTCGGCATCAAAATGCGCGCGCTATTCCTTATCCAAACCTGCGACCACCAATTAAGCCCCGTCGCGGGTACGGCCTAATTTACGCATTGACATAAAAAACCGGCTTTTGGTATACTGCTTCTCGTTTATCTTGAGGAGGACGCTATGCAAACTTATGCTTTAATGCAACTTAATCCGGGAATGTTACGCAAAAAAATACATGAAACCCACCAATGGCCACAAAAATGGGCGTTCATTTGGGCGCTATTACTCAGAGATACCGCGTTACTAAGTTTCGCGATTGCTTATATTGCGAGCTTTACACTAATTTTTGGCGCGGCTAGTAGTTATGTCGGGGTCGCCACCTTTTGTATGCTGCTTAGTTTTCGTTTCGTTAGCTATAACTATAACGTCTACGAAAGTCTCGGGGCGTTAGCTGGCATCTTATCCCTAACTTGGGTCAACAGTATGTGGTTACCCCAGCTAGGGCCGTTGGCTGCGCTGGTCGTTAACTTTTCGAGTTTACTAGTGATTTTACGCTTAACTAGCGACACGCCCTTACTCGGCAACGGTGGTGTGTATACGTTTGGCTACGTCTTAGTGACGGGAATGCCAGTTGGTCACGCCGCAGCAATCAATCGCGGTTGGGCGTTTTTAGCGGCCTTTGTAATCTGTGGCTGGGCTCTGTGGAAACATCACCGTACGACCAATCAGCAAGTTCACGTTTGGTGGGTGTTTAAATTTCGGGGTCTTCACGACGCGACGTTCCGTTGGCAATTGCGCTTGGCAACCGGCGTTTCGGCAGCATTACTTATTGGTCAACTATTAAATAACGGCCGCGCCATGTGGTTAGGCTTTGCTAGTATGTCCGTCTTACTGCCGACCACAAAATTACTCCGGGGCCGGGCCAGTTTACGGTTCAGCGGCGTCGTGGTTGGCTCATTGGCTTTTGCCGGCTTATTACAAATCATGCCAAATAGCTTGATTGGCATCCTCGCCCCCATCGCCGGCTTGGCACTCGGATTAACGCCGAGTTACTTTTGGGCTAGTGTCTTCAACTGTTTTGGCGCACTGACGATTGCCTATACGCTCTTTGGCATCTGGCCGGCCGTGGGGTTACGCCTGCTCAACAACGGTTTAGGCATTATCTGTGCGTTAATCGTCGCCGCTAGTTTGGACTGGCTGTGGCGGCATTATCAGTGTGGGCCAACCGGCGAATAAGTTTGCGGGTCTTTCCATATATTACTGAAGCTAAAACTACCGATTATCATCAGTCATATAAAATGACACCTTTGAAAGGATTTCCTAGAATCGAACTTACGTACAACTAGCATAACCGACACAACCAAGTCACCGATAGACCGCTAATCACTGCATTGGCGACCGCCACATTTTCTTGTAAAAAAACCATTTAGTTGTGAGTCAGCAGCAATGGAAGTTGCCGTGCAAGTGGCGTTAGTGCGGCTGTTTTTTGCCGGACTTACGGCACCGACACCTTTGGAGAATGGGGAACTGTGCCAAGCTTCAAAGTGAGGTTCGAGACCGCTTTTGGGCTCGAACCGGTCGCCACGGCTACTGGAATTGCTGCTGACTCACAACGTCAATGACGCCTTCTCCAATATTAGGGAAAGTCCTGGTTGGCGCATGTTTCAACAACAAAATTCTAACGAAAAATGGCACCTGATGAATATTCCATCAAGTGCCATTTTTAGATACTGCGTAATCAGTTTAATATTCGACCGTCGCCATGATTTTGCCTTCATCGCCACTGAAGTCGATGATTTGACGTTTCAAGTTAGCGGTCCAAGCTTGGCAACCGGCTTGACCGAGTTGCTTAGCCGCGTCTTTTAATGCTAATTTGCCAGCCACATAATCTTTCGCAATAGCAGCAACCTTAGTGGCATCTTCTTCTAAAGCCACCCGAGCTTCAAACCCATTCGTCCGCCGTTCTACGATGTAGCCATTTTCACCAAAGTACGTGGTGGAACCAGCTGCGACATCATATTGAAAATGTTGGACACCTAAATCCGCTTCTTTTTTTGCGATAGTCGCAAAGTCGGCATGGTCGCCTAAATCGGCTAATACCGTATCGATTTGATCTAATTTAAACATAATGACGCCCCTTTGAATTTCATTTACCTCTTCATTGTAATCCAAATTAGGCTTTTTGGGGTAACGGGTAAAAAATCCGCATCAACCCGACGTAAATTACACCGATTAAAATCATATCGATAAAGGTTGCACCAAAGACGTTGGCGATAATTGTAATGTGTTTCAACCCTAAGAAAATTACCACACCTAGGACCCAACAAATCAACGCAATCCAGTTAATCCCATGCGCATACCAATATTGCCCTTGCGAACTAGCTAATTCGTTAACGTCATAATTTTGATGGTGCCGCCAATAATAATCGACTAACATCACACTAATCATCGGTCCTAAGACCATCCCGATATAATCCAAAAACGCGGTAAAGGCCGTTAAGAAACTCCCCACCACTAACGGAATGAGCGTCACTAAGGTCGCAATAATCGTGACCGCCCATAGCGCTGGTCGTAAGCGAATCTTCGGAAAAATATTAGATAACGCCGAACCCGCCGCCAATAAGTTAACCGCATTCGCCGTCATACTCGTTAACACGATGACTAGTAACGCTAAGACCCCAAGCCCTAAACGACTCGCAATCGTACTAGGATCTGAGTTATTCGGATCATACGTCCCAGACGTAATCGCAATACTGATGGTGGCGGCTAAACCAATAAAGGCAAACCAGAATAACCCGGTAAAAGCGCCTAAAAATGGCATCCCAGTAGCCCCGGAACGTTTACGGGTGAAACGGGTAAAATCCGCGCCAGCTGTAACCCACGACAAGTTAAAGGCCGCTAACGTATCCATGCCGGCACCGGCCGTCATATGGAGTTTGGCTGGTGCGTGCCACGCGAGTAATTGTGAAAATGAGACCGTCTTGAAGACCACGACCGTTTCCCACAAGACAAACAGAATGACTAAAATAATTCCGACACGTTCTATCATCTGTACCGATTTTTGACCCACGGAAACACTGAGCAAATGCAAAATACTCATGACTACGATTCCGGCAATCAAACCTTTGGCGCCACCGGGTTTGCCATAAACCGGCCAGCCCACTAAGTCATGCAATAAATAACTGACGGAAGTCGCCGCAATGAACGTATTAACGGCGGTCCAGCCAATGTATTGGGTTAAATTGACGAACGACGGGACATAGCTCCCGCGCACCCCAAACGACCCGCGAATTAAACTCATCGTGGCCGCGCCGGTCTTATAACCCATAAAACCGACTAACGATAAACACAAATATGAAAGTGTGGACGAAGCGATAATGACCTTTAAGGCCGTCAACAGCCCGCATGCTGCTAAGACCCCGCCGACATACCAAGTCCCGTTATTAGCATTAGCGCCAATCCAGGTCGCAAACATGTCCCAATTCGACATGTGTCGGTGCTTTTTGGCCACTACTTCAATCTGATACTTTGTTTCCTGCTTCACTACGTTCACCCTTTCTGCAATGTTTACCATTGTAGTTTTTTTTAGGGGCCATGGTCAAGCCAGTTTGACGATTGTACTTACTTTTATTTAGTCTTATTATTAAGGTGAGTTTGTTTTTCCGCCTCCAGTTCAGCGTGGGGCGCCTGACAGCCTTTCATAACCCGCAAGTCTATCAGGTCGGCCCATGTTCTAAGCGGCCACACTACGCCCGCTAAGAACATCGACACCAGGCCCCCCACGCTGAACTTCCGGCTAAACTTACAATCTATCAACGCAATTTTCCATCATCGGCACTATCTCCAGAACAATTTCATTGGGAATTATCAACATCCCTATATCTCGCGATTTCAATTAGAGTTTCATCTGAATTAATGTCAGTAACTAGCACCAATTATCTTTTGTTTTATCAATTAAATTAAAGGAAGTGACACATTTTGAAAGGGGCACTTGAAGGTTGGCGGCGTAATTTGGCCGTTTTGTGGTTGGGGACGTTTATTGCCGGGATGGGGTTCTCGGAAGTGATGCCGTTCTTGTCGTTATATGTGAGTGAATTGGGCGACTTTAATCGCGGTCAATTAACGATGTATAGCGGCGTGACTTATGCCGTGACGTTTTTGGTCATCGCAATTGTGTCACCGCTGTGGGGAAAATTAGCGGACCGGCGTGGGCGGAAGTTAATGTTATTGCGGTCATCGCTCGGCATGGCGATTGTCATAGGTTTAATGGGGTTTGTACATAATATTTGGATGTTGATTTTATTGCGCTTCTTACAAGGGCTGTGTGCCGGATATATTCCGAACGCTAGCGCCTTGGTTGCGACCGAAACGCCTAAGGAAAGTAGCGGGACCGCTATTGGAATCTTGACGACGGGGTACGTTTCGGGTAACTTGATTGGCCCGATTTTAGGTGGGGTCTTGGCCCAAGTCTTTTCAATTCGTTTGACCTTCATTATTACCGGGATTTTATTGCTGATTGTGTTCTTCCTGAGTTTGACGCTCGTGCATGAAAACTTTAAGCCTGGGGATATGGCCACTGAAAAACAAACTGGCAGTTTATTGAGCCAGTTCAAAAATCCAACGTTAATCGTGACCTTATTAGTCTCTACCATGATTATTCAAATGGGGAATAACTCGATTACCCCGATTATTAGCTTGTACGTCAAACAACTGATGCATAACGTGGGCCCAATTACGGTCGTCGCCGGCATTATTGCAGCGTTACCCGGGATTTCGACATTATTATCAGCGCCACGCTTAGGCCACTTAGGGGATACCCGCGGGACGGACCGTATCTTAGTTTTTGGCTTTGTGTTTGCCATTTTGATGTACTTTCCACAAGGCTTAGTATCTAGCATTTGGACGTTGGGACTGTTACGCTTCATGATTGGGATTTCCGATGGCGCCCTCTTTCCAACCGTGCAGACGTTGCTCTCTAAAAACACGCCCCGCGCCTTAACTGGCACCATCTTCAGTTGGAATCAATCTTTCCAAGCGCTCGGCAGTATGCTGGGGTCACTGTTAGGTGGATTCGTCTCCAACTGGTTTGATTATAGCGGCGTCTTTATCTTTACCGCCTTATCGTTACTCGTTAACTTTATTGTCGTGTTGATTTTTATTCCTAGTATGCGGCATCCATTTCAAAATAAGGCTTAGCGAAATTGTCGAAATAAAAAAATAGCCTGATGAAATTCTAAATTCAAATTTCATTAGGCTATTTTCATTTTTATGGTCGAAACGTGGGCCAACAAGCAGTTTGTTCCGCTTAACCCGGGATTGGCAACCATGCTCAAAGCCCGGACATAATTGCCAATCCCACGTTAATGCTCGCAAACTAACCGCCTGTTGGCCCACTCTTTTTATATAACCCGTTGAATCTGCATCGCCATCAACATTATTTCTTCATCCGGTAGCGGCGTTTTGAACTTCATATTCAAATAGGCCGCGACTTTTTCTGCAATTTTAAAGGCCCGTGAATTTTGACTCTTCACTAATGCCACCATGGCTGGATCACCGTCACTCAGTGTTTTAGCAGCAATCGCCCGTTCAACTAAGAATTTCACGTGGATAATGCAGCGCTGATAATTCATGCTGTGCTCATCCAGCGTACCACCCGCTTGGTATTTGATGATATTAATGATTCGACCAATCAATTGGCCCGCTTTTAATGCGTCCTTGCGTTCATCCGTCCCGTTTTCAGCATTAATAATGTGCGCCGCGATATTAGCCGCTTCTTGTTCCGAAAAGGCCGTGCCCATTTGCTGATTGACGAGTTGAATCGCATTTAGACCAATTTCAAATTCACTGGCATAGTACGTTTTGATTTCCCAATAAACGCGATTAGTGATGACAATCCCTTTTTCCGCGCGCTCCAACGCAAATTTCAAATGGTCGAGTAGTGCCACATACAACGTGTCACTTAGTTTAGCATGTAGCCGTTCATTGGCTTGTTTAACAATTTGTTGCGTAATTTCAATTAATTGTGGTGACGATGAAGCAATCGTGGTCAACAATTGTTCGACGTTCGGATTCGGACTCGCGACAAAGACTTGATTGAAATCGCCATCCATGACGACGGCGCCAGCTTTTTTGCCGTACCCAATGCCCTTACCGAGGAGCACAAATTCTTGATCCTTTTCATTGGTTGCTAACACCACACTCGAGTTCAACACTTTTTTGATGCGTAGCACAACGCCACCTCCAATTATGAAATTAGCCTAGTTCCGCGCCATTCGTTGCAATGACGTGTTGGTACCAAGCAAATGAATCTTTCTTATACCGGTTGAGCGTCCCCTGACCTAAGTCGTCTTCATCCACATAGATAAAGCCGTAGCGTTTCGACATTTGTGACGTCGAGGCACTCACTAAATCAATCGGCGCCCAGCTCGTATAACCTAACAAATCCACGCCAGCATCGACCGCCTTGATCATTTCGGCAAAATGCGCTTTGAAATAATTAATCCGATAATCATCGTGAACTTGATGGTCGGCGGTTAATTCATCTTTAGCACCCATTCCATTTTCAACAATCATTAATGGCTTATGATAACGGTCATACAATTGCAAAAGAGAAATGCGCAAACCTACAGGGTCCACAGTCCAGCCCCAATCAGTAACTGGCAAGTGCGGATTCTTGCCACCAACAACCGTATTCCCAGTCGTTAACGTTAAGTTAGTTTCATCATACGACGAAACCATCGACATGTAATAACTAAATGACACAAAATCAACGGTATTGGCTTTTAGAATCGCCAAATCATCTGGTGCCATTGCCAATTCAATGCCTTGTTCTTTCAAATAATTCAAGACTAAGGCGGGATATTCACCAAACACTTGCACATCGGCTGGGAAATAGTTCATCGTGTTTTTGTTAAATGACGCCAATACATCTCGCGGATCTGATGAGTTGGGATAATCCGTCAATTTCGTCAACATACAGCCTACTTGGCTACCCGGAATCGTTTCGTGGCAAGCTTTGGTTACTAACGCCGAGGCGACAAATTGATGATGGAATGCTTGATACTCTGTTTGTAATAAGTTATCCGTTTGGTCTGGAATAATCCCGGCTGATGTGAACGGATGCCGCGTGACACTGTCAATTTCGTTAAAGGTGAGCCAATATTTCACGTCGTCTTTAAAGGCAGTAAAGCAGGCTTGACTGAACCGCACGAATA
Source organism: Lactiplantibacillus fabifermentans DSM 21115 (assembly GCF_000498955.2). Lineage (GTDB taxonomy): Bacteria > Bacillota > Bacilli > Lactobacillales > Lactobacillaceae > Lactiplantibacillus > Lactiplantibacillus fabifermentans. The sequence goes on from NZ_AYGX02000019.1 coordinate 22,111, forward strand.
AGTCGATGACGCGGCGGTCCGCCCAACCGTTATACTTCGTAGCCAAGGCTAATGGCATTTCGTAATGCGATAAAGTCACGATGGGTTCAATGTGATACTCATGCATCTTGGCGAATAGCGCCTTGTAATATGCTAAACCCGCTTGATTTGGTGCCGTTTCTTCACCAGTTGGGAAGATGCGACTCCAGGCAATCGATAACCGTAACGTTTTGAAACCCATTTCGTGGAACAAAGCCAAATCTTCGGGATAGCGGTGATAAAAATCAATCCCGCGCCGCTTAGGATAATCACTCGCATCAGTCGTTGCGATGGCCTGCTCAATATCGGCCGTCGTAACCCCAACTTGTTTTTTATAATCTTTGACATCGACATTGGGTTTATAAGTGGCGACATCAGCAACTGATAAACCTTTACCATCAACATTCCAAGCCCCTTCGACTTGATTGGCAGCGACCGCGCCGCCCCATAAGAAATCTTTACGTAATCCCATGATTAAACCCCTAACTTTGCAATATTCATGACTGACTGATCAACTGTTTCAGTGTTACTTTCATCAACGGCAATCGTGTAATTGTCTTGATTAGTGACGACCATCATCGTCACTGGGTTGTAGCCGGCTGCTTTGATTTTTGCCAAATCAAACGTTTCCAGCACTTCGCCAGCTTCAACATGTTGGCCAACTTGGACATCGGATTCAAAGTATTGACCATTCAATTGCACCGTATCTAAACCGATATGGAATAATAATTCGGCGCCGTTATCGGTCTTCATACCGAGCGCATGTTTCGTTTCATAGACCATTTCAATCGTTCCGGCCGTGGGCGCCACTAAGCGCCCTTCGCTAGGGTCGACCGCAATCCCTTTACCAATTAAGCCTTGGGAAAAGACATCATCTGGAACTTCAGACAATGGCATCACCTTACCAGCAACCGGGGCAGTTAAATCTTCAGCAGCTACGGTCGTTGTCACTTTTCCATCATCGGCATCGCTTACATTTTCATTCTTCCATAATAATAACCCAGCAACAAAGGAGACCGCAAATGAGATTCCAAAGCCAATCAAGGCATGGATTAAGTTAGCAGGATTACTTTTATCCACAAACATTGGCAAACTTGCCAGACCTGGTCCAACAATTGTGAATCCAGTTAACCCAACAATTCCGACATACGCGCCACTAACCACACTACCTGTAATAACACTGATCAAAGCCCGTTTATGCTGTAAGGTTACCCCATAAAGCGCTGGTTCAGTAATACCAAATAATGCTGAGATTGCCGCTGAAATCGCCACGGCCCGCAATTTAACATCCTTAGTTCGTAATGCGATGGCAAAACAAGCGCCACTTTCAGCAATGTTGTGCGCTAAAGAGGCTGGCAAGTATAATGCTTCTTTGCCCATCGTACTAAACGTTGAAACCACATATGGAATCATTGGTTTGTGCATCCCAGTCGCCACCATAAATGGTAAGACCCCGGCCAGCAGCGCCGTTGCTAACCAACCTAAGTGAGTATTTAAGAACAAGATAACACTAACAAAGCCTTCACCAGCAACATAACCTAAAGGTCCCAGGAACAGCAACGTAATTGGTGCGGTTATCAACATCGCCATCATTGGTACAAAGAAAACTCGAATTGGCTTTGGCGAATACTTAGTGAAGAAGCGTTCCATCACTGAATAGAACAAAACACTTAGAATTGCCGGGAATACTTGGGAACTATAAGTCACGTTCATCACATTCATCCCAAACAAAGTCGTTCCTTTAGCCATTAAAGTCACTAAATCAGGTAAAATCAATACCCCGACCGTTGAAACAGCTACTAGTGGATTAACTTTCAATTTCTGAGCGGTTGTAATCGCAACTAATAACGGCAAGAAGTATAGCGGTGACCCACCAACTAGGTTCAAGATTTGATAAGTTTGGCTCTTATCACTAATCCAACCAAACATCGCTAATAACATTAATACTGCTTTTAAAATCCCACCACCAGCAATGGCTGGTACTAGCGGTTGAAAGACCCCGATAATAAAATCAATGACGACTTTCCCAAAAGACTGCTTCGGTCCCTTAGCGGCATTCCCACTCGTATTTCCGAGCAATCCTTGGACAGCATCAAACATTTCAACAACATCATTCCCAATAATGACTTGGCATTGGCCACCCGCAATCACGGCACCCAAGACCCCGTCGGCCGCTTTAAGCGCGTCTAAATCGGCTTTATCAAAGTCATTTAACGTGAACCGTAGCCGGGTGGAACAGTGAATCAATGACGCGACGTTTTTTGGCCCGCCGACGCCGGAAATAATTGCTTTAGCACTACTATTGAAATCCATATCTTTCACTCCTAACGACAAAAAACAGGATCAAAAAAGTCCTCGGGCGTGCCCGTTACTTTTTAGATCCTGCCTGCTTTACCAGTTACATGTCTGTTTTATTTAATTAGTATGCCAATAATGTAAGCCCTTACAAACAAATTGTCAACCATGATTTACAATTTAATTTATTTTCAAGTCAAAAATAGCGTGATAACAACCCGGATAAACCGTTGCTATCACGCTATTCAGACTCATTTAATATATTTCGCCATAAAGGCCGTTACTTTTTCAGTATATAACTGCGGATGTTTCGTAAATGATTCCGCGTGACCGGCACCTTTAACGACCCAGAGTTGCTTATCTTTAACGGTCGTGGCGGCGTAGTTTTTATAAACCATGCTCGTTGGCACGAACGTATCGCTGCCCCCGTGAATGAAGAAAATTGGTAACTTATTCTTCTTCAACTGGTCAACCGAACTAGCTTTCAAGAAGTTGAAATGGGCTTTGTAGTCGGCGACCCAGCTAGCGGTGTAAATTAACGGGAACTTCGGCAAATGATATAGTTGCTTCAATTCGTAGGTCAATTCATCGCTGACACTGCTGTAACCACAATCTTCAATAATGGCTTTGACTTGTGATGGCAGCTTTTCGCCACTCATCATCATGACCGTTGCGCCTCCCATCGAAACGCCGAATAGGCCAATTTGACTATTCTGGCCAACGCGGCGGACGACTTGTTGGGTCCATTTTTTATAATCTAACCGATCCGGCCACCCGAAACCGTAGTAATCCCCCTGGCTTTGACCATTACCCCGGTCATCCGGTGCTAAGACGTTGTAACCTTGGTTATGCCACAACCGAATATAGCTGGCCATCTGTTCTTTATTGCCCATATAGCCATGCGCAATCACGATGGTCTTCGTCGTTTTTTTAGCGGCAGGCACGTAATCGGCGACTAGCTTCAAGTTATCGGTCGCGGACGTTTCGTGCCACGTTTGCTTCTTAACGTTTTTTAACCACGTCTGATTTTTCTTCAGCGTGTCTTTGCTCTTTTGTGAACTGTGCGTCAATACTTTGGGGGTGGGTTCAAAAGCAAAGTGGTACAAATAAAAACTGCCCCCAGCGACACCAACGACGATAATCGTTAGCAACGTCACTAACGCAATCGTCCATTTTTTGCGAGTTGTCATCTTTTCTGGTTCCTCTCTCTATGCCTAGCTTAACCTAACGCTTGTTCCGTCAAAAGATGATAAGCCACCGTCTGCGCGGCAAATTGAATCGCTTGCGTCATCGCATCTTGGCTCGTGATTGTCACCGGCGTTTGCCGTAGCGCTTTTTCAAACGCTGTAGCGAATTGCGTATAGCGGATGGCAATCTTGCGCGAATCGCGAATCTTCAAAATTGCCTGACTAATCGTCCCCAACGAAAAATCGTGCTTTAACAACGTCACGATTAACACGGCCGCGATGTGGTTACGCGTGTACTGTCGCCCATCCGGCCGACTGAAAAAGTGCTGTTTCACATAACTGTTGACCATCGTCTTCGTCACCGCTGGAATCTCCAATGGCGCTAAAGTTTGATTGACGATCTGTAATAGTTGTTCCATATAAACCGGCATGGTCGGTAACGCGTCGAAGGCGATTAATTCAAATTGTGCTAACGGTTGTTTAGTCATCTAATTTCCTCCCAAATACATTCTATAATTTACCGAAAAATAGATTTAATTTCAAGTAATTCTATTTAACGCATTAGATTATATAGAATTATAATCTACATTCATAATTTGAATAACTAACTTAATTTTTCCAATGCTTGCAACTAAGTCGTGCTTTTCGCTACAATAGTAGATATTCTATTGACGACATGAGAAAGGAAATTTTTATGAATAATGTTTATTTAGCCGCACCATTTTTTGACGAGGCCCAAAAAGAACGCATCGAACAAGTGAAAGCGGCTTTGATTGCCAATCCAACCATTAATTCGGATGGCATCTTTTTACCGCAAGAACATCAATTTGAAGAAGAACCTTTCGGCAGTCGCGCTTGGCAACAATATGTCTACGCTTCTGACATGCGCCAAGTCCACCGGGCCGACTTAGTGGTCGCCTTACTCGACTTCGACATGTCAAGTGACACCAACGAACCCGATTCGGGAACGATGTTTGAAATTGGCGCCGCAGTCGCTGAAAAGACTCCCGTCCTGGTCGTTCAATTCGATGCTGACAAGCAATTGAACTTAATGATTGCCCAAGGTTTAACGGCTTACTTCGACGCGAGCCAAAATGGGCTCCACGAATTAGCTACTTACAACTGTGATGATTTAAAATCCAAGCCCGCTAAACGGCCCGTATTTTAAAGTTAATCTTCATGATATAAATTAAAACTCGCACTACCTGAGCCCACTGGCTAACTAGGTATTGCGAGTTTTTTAATACTAATAGTTTTTCAATTGTGCCGTCTTTTGGACATTAATGACATACGCGTGCGTTCCTAATTGACTGACTAATTGGCGTAATTGTGACAAGCTAATCGCCACACATCCGGCCGTGGCCCACTGGTTGCGGACATGTATGAAGAAGCCCGACCCATTATGCTGGCCATGATTATCCATCACGACCGCTAATTCATATTGATTATACGGGGCGGCTTTCGTATAGTCGATCAAATGTTCATTTTTACGGTTGGCACTCCGACGATTTTGCCAAGTATTGTACTGCCGGTCGTTTAAATCTTCAATCCAATAACTCGTGGCTTTAATCTGCCGATAACTGAGCCCGCCCGTCTTAACTTTGGCCGCTTTGCCAAACGCAAAACTTAAATGATAGGCCCCAATTGGCGTTTTACTACTGCCTTCACGGGATTGTCCAATACCCCCACCGCCAAGCCGACTGCTAGCAGTCAACTTATTTTTCCAGCTCGTTCCTTGTTTTTGCCACAACTTTAACGTGCCGGTCGTCGCCCCAGTTTGGACGACCGTTACAATCTGTTGAGCGTGTTTAGCCGTTTTGGTTTGTGCGACCAGTTGCGCTTGCGTTGGTTGGACCGGCTTCAAATAACCGCTCCACAGCCAGCCGGTGGCGTTATTTTTACTATTATGGACCCAATAGTACAATACTTTTTTCCCGTGCATCGTGATCCACGTTTTTTGGGTAGCCGTCCAAGTCGTCTTTTGATAATTTTTCAAGGCGTGATTCGGCTTAAACGTCCAATGCCGATAATCGCCATTCGCGCGATAAGTCGACGCCTTAGTGGTCGTGGCGACATAGGTTTGTTTCTTGATAGCCGTCGTTTTGGTGCGTTGATACGTGGCACTTGCTTGCGCCGCCGTAACACTAAAGTTCAAGCCGCTGACCACGGCCACCACTAACCATAAATATTTTAATTTCATTGCTTGCTCCTCCAAATTCAGTCCGGCCTGCTCCCCAGCGACCGGTAATATCAATTTCATTAATTATAATATGAATCCTAGTAATAAATCATGCTAATTATGCCCCAATATATTCGTCTTAATGAATAAAATTCAAATTGTTGACGCCCGGAAGCCCTTAAATTAGATTAATATTGTTATAATAGAAAGCAAACTATCAGTGGAGGCTGGCGTGTAATGCAGATTAAATTAATTTCAACAAGCGATGTGCATGGCTATTTAGCCCCGACCGACTACAGCCGGCGGGATAATGTCGCCCCATTTAGTCTGAGCCGGGCAGCAACTTTGATTAAGCAATTGACCGCCGAAGATAATGCGGACGTGTGGCCCATTGTGATTGATAATGGTGATTTTGTGCAGGGCTCGCCCCTCACTTATTTCATTGCGCGCCAACACCTAGAAGCGGCGCCACTCTACTCACAATTGGCGAATTGCAATCACGTGCAAGCCGGTATTTTCGGCAACCATGAATTCAACTACGGGCTCGACTACCTCGACCTGTGTGAATCGGCACGCCACTACCCGATGTTAGCGGCTAATATCGATGATGACCAACACCGGACCTTATTTTCCAAACCGTATACGATTTTAGAACGAAACGGCGTGAAAGTTGCGATTCTCGGTTTAACGACGCAATTCGTGAGTCGCTGGGAATTACCGCGCCACATTGCCGGGTTACATTTTCAAGATGTCGTCGCGACCGCTAAAAAATACGTCCCGCAGTTGCGTGAATTAGCCGATGTTGTCGTCGTCGCTTACCACGGTGGCTTAGAACGCGACCCGCAAACCAATGCAGTGACCGAGCGCCTAAATGGTGAAAATCAAGGCGTGGCGATTTTAACCGAGGTACCCGGAATTGATGCCATGATTACCGGTCACCAGCACCGCCGCCTAGCCGTCAAAGTCCATGGGGTGCCCGTCACCCAACCAGGTATGAAAGGCCGCAACGTTGCGATGATTACGCTGGACGTCAATGACGACCGCCAAGTTACTAAGAGCAAACCCGAAGTTTTTGCCGTTAAGAATTATGAACCGGACGCTGCCTTGATGAAATTGATTCAACCAATCAACGACCAAATGGAAGACTGGCTCGACACCCCGTTAGGCACGATCAACGGCGATATGTTAGTCCACAACCACTTACAGGCACGGTTGCATAATCACCCATATATCAACTTTATCAATCAAGTTGAAATGGCCGCAACCGGTACGGATATTGCGGCAACCGCGTTATTTAACGACGACGTGCCCGGCTTAAAACAACACGTTACTTTGCGGGAAGTCATGAATAGCTACGTTTATCCAAACAAATTAGCCGTCGAAACGATTACCGGAGCCGACTTAAAACAAGCGCTCGAACGCTGCGCCAGCTACTTCTTATTAAAAGATGACCACGTCATCGTCAATCCTGAATTTTTAAAACCGAAATTACGCCATTATATTTATGATATTTACAGCGGGATTGATTATACGTTTGATTTAACCCGCCCATTGGGTGACCGGGTCGTGCAACTCGACTATCACGGCCACGCCGTCCAGCCAGACGAGCCGTTGACGGTCACGCTAAATCATTACCGTGCCGGCGGTGGTGGCAATTATCCGATGTATGGCACCGAAAAGATTGACCATCAACTACCAACCGACATGACCGTGTTAATCGCCGACTACTTTGCGACCCATCCCGTCGTCGACGCGACGCAACCGACAAACTTTAACGTGCGCTACTAATTCGAGATGCCGCTTCCGGTCAGCAGTAATTCCAGTAGCCGAGGCGACCGGTTCGAGCCAAACAGCGGTCTCGAACCTCACTTTGAAGCTTGGCACAGACCGCCAATCTCCAAAGATGTCGGTGCTGTAAGTCCGGCAAAAACACGCCGAACTAACACCACTTTCACGGCAACTTCCATTACTGCTGACCTCCAGCTCGAACGTACTTACTATTTAAATCATATGAAATTGGACCGCCACAACGATTAGATGTGGCGGTCCAATTATGTTTAATACGTATGATCAAGCTACCAAATTGCCTTCAGTCATTAATTGATGGGTCTAAATTAGTGAAATCGTATTCTTTTAATAGCCTGAATAGACATTCCTAAGCCACTTGTAGACCCCACATCAATAATCCCATCGTCACCGGTGCCAATAACGTGCTCAATAATTGTGTCGCCACGTATTCATCAGCGGGCAAGTGGTTTTGGACCGCCAACATGGTTGGGATAGCGGCGGTTGGAATCGCCATCGTGATGACGACTAGTTGTTGCGTCAATAATGGGACGCCCATGAAATGCATCATCAACCAGAGTAATAACGGCCACGCTAAATTTTTGAAACTGACATTATGCACAATCGGTAACGTGACCTTGAATTGATGCCCCGCTAATAATAATCCAAGGGCAAACAACGCTACACCGCCCGCTGCTTGACCGAGTTCCGTAAACAACGTTAAATATTGTGCTGGCAATTGGACGCCACTCAAATTTAAAACAAATGCCAAAATGGGCGCCCAGACAACCGGTTGTTTACAAGCCGTCCACACCTTTTCACGGACCACTTGCCAACGCTTAGTGGGATCAATGTCGCCGGCTAACGTCAACAAAAAGACACTAGTCGGTACTTGAATCAAGTTCATGTATAAACCGCCTAACGCCACCAGCAAAACACTGACTTTGCCAAACACGATCAGTAACACCGACGTTCCCATAAATGGAATCGACGGGCTCGCAATCGACAAACCACACAACGTTGCCGGACCTAATGCCCGCCCAGTCACCCGTTGTTCAATGATAAATAACAACAGACTGCCAAGCATTCCCACTGCCAGCCAAATCGCAACGGGCCCATTTTGCACGATGACGCTACGTTTAAGCGACAAAATCCCACCAAATAAGCTTAACGGTAACGCGTAATGCATCACGAGCTGGATTAACGTGGCACTGGCATTCGCGGGGAACTGCTGCCGCTTACCAGCTCCAAAGCCTAGGCCTAGTGTGACGACAATTGGTAAAATAGCGACTAATAAAGTTGATAACATCAGCGGCACCTCCGAATTAAAATTGGTTCGAGTGTACCACACCGATGTTAACTAGCCCCGGTATTATCACGTTTCCCGCCCGTTTTAGCTTAACTTTCCAACTATCGTAAGCGATTCCAGTTTTAAATCATTAACCGGGACCCCTAACGTCATTTAGATTCGTCATATTTACCCTATTTTCCGCCGTTACTTTATTGGGATACATAACTAGTTAGCAAAAAAGTCCGTTAACGTTGCCCTCCAGCCAGTTAAAAGGTACTTGCAGCGGGAACGACTGATGCCAAGTATGTTCTCAAATCTTGTTATATTCACACTGGTTAACTGACTTTTAGAATAATATCGCTTATTTGAACAACATACCAAATAGCCGTCACCAAAATAGTGATGATCATTCTGCGGTTCAGCATGCCAACAAAAAAACGTTCAGCCACAATCTGCGTGCTGAACGTTTTTGATAACTTAAGCTTAATTTAGCGGTGAGCTGACCGTAATGGAATCCGTCCTGAAAGTGGCGTTAACGGGCGTTTTGGGGCCGTTTACACCACGGACGTCTTTTGAGACTTGCTTTTCAGGCTCAAAAGCGAGGTC
>NZ_AYGX02000019.1:31481-58647 GCF_000498955.2 Lactiplantibacillus fabifermentans DSM 21115
GCCGGTCCCAGGACGATGGAATTACGGTCAGCCAACTGCGGCAATAACCAACTTCAAAGTGAGGTTCGAGACCGCTTTTTGGCTCGAACCGGTCGCCACGGCGACTGGAATTACTGCTGGCCAAAAGCGGCAAACAACCGCAATACTAATGAAAAATCATTAGAAATCAACTTCATCAGGATCGTTAGCTAAGCCCGCAACGCCGTGGAAGCCGTCGATGGTTTGCATATCGTCTTCACTGAGTTCAAAGTCGAATAATTCGGTGTTTTGTTCGATCCGGTCAGCATGCACTGACTTTGGTAATGGCAAGAAACCATGTTGTAATGACCAGCGTAAGACGACTTGCGCCACACTCTTGTCATACTTGTCAGCGATACTCTTTAATTCAGGAATGGCAAAAATCTTACCCGTGCCAAGTGGGCTGTAAGCTTCTGACAAAATACCATGGGCTTGGTTGTAAGCCACGACTTCTGGTTCCATGTCACTGGGGTTCAAGAAGATTTGGTTAACTGCTGGCACAACTTTAGCGGTCTTTAATAAGACGTCTAAATGTTTCGGCCGGAAGTTAGAAACCCCAATCGCGCACGCTTTACGGTCAGCGTATAACTCTTCCATCGCGCGCCAAGTATCGGCCGTCAATTGTTCAAAGTTATCCCGCATCGCAACTGGATTAGGCCAGTGAATCAAGTATAAGTCGACATAGTCTAAACCTAATTTTTCTAAAGATGTCGCTAAAGCGGCTTTGGCTTGGTCATAACCATGGTCAGCGTTCCAAAGCTTAGTCGTCACGAACAAGTCTTCCCGGGCAACGCCACTATCTTTAATGGCTTGACCGACACTTTCTTCGTTACCGTATGCAGCGGCAGTATCAATATGGCGGTAACCCGCTTTTAAAGCGGCCAATACAGAATCATAAGCTACTTGGCCATCCGGCGTTTGCCAAGTTCCGAAACCAACGATTGGAATCTGAGTACCGTTGTTTAAGCTATACGTATCAGTTAATTTGGTTAATGCAGTCATCACAAAATCCCTCCAAAAATTATTTTACTCTGTAAGTTTACCTGTTAGAGTGGGGTCGAGGTCAAGCATTCTGTTCTAAAAAAAGTGACGATAATGATTTTTAGTGAGAAGATATTATTATTCTCATAGAATGGAGGAGTCGCCGTGGAAACGAGTAATTTAATGATGCAAACAACGTTACTAGCTGGTGCGATTTTATTAGAAAATGGCGCTGAAATTGCCCGGGTAGAAGATACCATGCATCGGATTGCCAACAACGCCGGTTATCCGGATGCCCAAGTCTTTGTGCTCCTAACCGGTATCACCGTTTCATTGCCGGAAAGTGGCGCCAGTCAAGTCCGTGCGATTCATCAACGCGGCATGGACTTAGAAAAAGTCGATCAAGTGAACACCTTATCGCGAGCATTTGCGACCAAAAGCATTGATTTACCGACCTTTGCTGACAAACTACACCAGGTTAACCACGCGGTCCCAACGTTTCCATTCAGTTGGCTGGTGGTCGCCGCGCTCGTCGTTAGTGTGACGTTGATGATTGCCTTTACCGGCCATGCCACGCCGGCCGACTTAATCACTTGTAGTCTCGCCGGTATGGGCGGCTTTGCTGTTTTTTATTGGGTCAATCGTTTCGCACAGATTCGTTTTTTGAGTGAATTTTTAGGGGCGTTATTAATTGGGTTATTAACGCTGATTGGGTTTTATTTAACCCACAATACCGCCTATCACGCCGACGCCATTATTATTGGCGCCGTCATGCCACTCGTTCCCGGCGTCGCCATTACTAACGCCGTCCGCGACACCATGACTGGTAACTTACTCAGCGGCCCGGCCCGCGCCATTGAAGCGATTCTGTCCGCCTGTGCCATCGGTTTAGGCATTGCCCTAACCTCATTTTTCTATTAGGAGGTGGCCAACATGGCTCATTGGTTACTCACAACTGGTATCATGCAAATCATCCTCGCCTACTTGGCCACGGCCGGCTTTGGTGTCTTACTAAATATTCCGCGGCGCGCCGTGAATTTAAGTGGCTGGGTGGGAGCGGCCGGCTGGTTTACTTATGAAGTGTTATATCAATTATTACCAAGCACCATCGACGTCAAACTCGCAATCGGTAACTTAGTCGCGGCCATCGTCATTGGCGTTTGTAGTGGGCTCGCCGCGCATTACAAACACATGCCGATGATTATTTTTAACATTCCGAGCTTAGTGCCCTTAGTGCCGGGCGGCCAGTCTTATCGGGTCGTCCGCAACTTAGTGACCGGCCATCCCGATATTGCCTATCAATACTTGACCCAAGTCGTCATCATTGCTGGCGTGATTGCGATTGGTTTTTTAATCGCTGAATTCATCAACCGCCTAGCTTGGCACTTCACCCACGCCTAGTTGTCGTCAATAGCTGAGTAAGTTATACTAGCCCCAAGTAAGCGCTATTACGGAGGGGTCGTTATGGTCAAACACAGTAAATTACTATTATTATGCTTACTGTTTAGTAGCGGCATTGGCCTGCTAATGAGCAGTTTTTTGATACTCACCACAAAATTTAGTCTGGCGTTTAGCCAACAGTTCACTTGGTGGCAACAATTACTGGCCCTCGGGCTGGGCACGCTTATTTTGATGAGCTGCCATCAGCTAGACGCCCAACTACCTTGGTCGCCAGCCACGATAATCACTAAGTGGCGACAAGGCCAACCGCTAACCCTCAAACACCTCGGTCTAAATTTACTGGTGGCGGGGTTAATCTTAAGTCTTGGCGCGGGCGTGGCGCCCGGTGCGACCGTCGTTAGTGCCACGATCACCTTAAGTATTTGGATGGCCGCCAAACTGCGCTATTTTTATTTTAATTATGCGACCTTGCAACAACTCCCTTGGCACCAGCGACGGTTACGGCTAGTTAATCCGCAACATTATTTATGGTCCTTTGCCAAGCGACCAACTACCACCTTCCCCCAACAGTGGGAACGCCGTGGTTTGATTGGCTTAGGCTGGTTGGCCGGCGTGAGCGGGTTTCTTTGGGCCCAACACCAAGCGGACTTGCCAAATTTACTAACAAGTTTTGGTCAAAGCTACTGGTCATGGCCGCAATTATGGCTGATTATCCCAATCATCATCGGTGGTTACGGTCTCCGTGAACTACGTCATCACTGGTCACTAAGACCGGTAACTGTCACCACCACCACATTAATCGGCGGCGCCCTACTGATTTTTAGCGTGGCCCGCTTCGCCCCGCACCTCTTATTTTCCGGCCAGTTCGGTTTGCCATATTTAGTGCAACATGGCGCGCAACTCACCACCACGACCCTCGTCAGCGCAGCATTGTTGAAATTACTATTTTTAGCTGCATGTCGCTATCTTGGCTGGGGTGGCGGAGATTTACTACCACTAGTTGTCAGTGGCGCCTGTCTCGGCTTAGCGCTCGCCCAATTATGTCCAAACTTAGACCCCTTACTACTAATTGCCATTATCAGCACCAGCTTAGCGGGCGCCCTGACCGCCAACCCCTTACTAGCAGGGGTTGGCGTCAGTTTATTTTGCCCCTTCAATTTATGGCCGGTCATTGGGTTAACGATTGCTGGCCTATTGGGTGTTAAACACGTGCTAAAAAGCAATGCTAACTAAAATAATGATTATTTTTCAATGTTGGCTATGGCTACAAAATATTGCCCATCATTTATAAATAGCCCTGAAAATAGGAATCAGCCTAAATCGTGCGACTAAAACAAGAATTTAACTCACACCATTATTAGTTAAAAATCAATTTAGCGGCCGGCTGACCGTAATGGAAGCCGCCATGTGAGTGGCGTTAACGGGATTGGTTTTTATCCCGTTTACACCACGGACGCCTTTTGAGACTTGCTTTTCAGGCTCAAAAGCGAGGTTCAAGACCGCTCCTCAGGCTTGAACCGGTCCCCATGGCGGCTGGAATTACGGTCGGCTGGCCGCGGCAATCAACAAACCCAAAGTGAATCCACTAAGACTCTAACCCGGCTAGTGCTAATCATTGCTTTTTAGTTAAGCTTCCAAAGAGTTGGTTAAAGTCCCGCCATTTTCAGCGCAATTGCCGCCACCTACGTTATGATAAGACCATTAATTAACGAAGGAGCTGAGGCCCATGCGTTGGGAACCGCTAATGTTCATTGCTATCATCACGACTCTAGGTGTCCTCGCCACCGTCATCGGTGTGCAAAACACCCGCCAACGGACGCGCCTGCTCATCGGCTGGTGCTATCTAAGTGGGTTGAGCATCATTCTGTTTACCCCATTATCTTTTGACGGGACGGCGCTGTACGTGATGCCCGCCGGTACCGGCCAAGTTAACTTGACACGGCTATACTTACACGGCAGCGGCTTTATTGAAAATATTATTTTAACGATTCCCCTCGGTTGGGGTATCAAACGCCTCTTTAAACGCCTACCACTGCTGGGGGTGGCCATCTTAGGCCTCGGAATCGGTGCGGGCATTGAAACCTTGCAATACTTCATGTCACAACACTGGTTGATCAACCGCAGTAGCGATATTAATGACGTTATCGCCAACGCGACTGGAATTTTAATTGGTGGGATTATCGCGGCCAGTTATCACTTACTGACCCGCCACAAAAAAAGCACTACCGAACGCCATTTAAGTCGCCGCGCGACTGTGGCTCCAGCTCAATCACAAAAATAATGTCTCGAGATAACGTAAAAAAGCTGCTACGAGCAAATTGCTCGCGGCAGCTTTTTCCGTTTTAGTGGTTGAATAACGTGAAGTACGCAATTACCACGGCCCCTAAGGCAATCCGGTACCAACCGAAAACCTTGAAGTCATTTTTCTTAATATAATCAAGTAAGAATCGAATCGATAAGTAGGCGACGACGAAAGATACAATCACCCCAACGGCTAAGACGGCCCCTTGCATCCCAGCTAAGGAATTGCCATGGTCGAAATATTTATAAAGCTTCAGGAGTGACGCGCCAAACATTGTCGGAATTGCCATGAAGAATGAGAATTCCGTGGCGACGTACCGCGAAGTCCCGATTAAGATCGCCCCTAAAATTGTGGCTCCGGAACGTGACGTCCCCGGAATTAACGATAATAGTTGGAAACAACCGATAAATAAGGCGGTCGTGTATGGCAAGGTTGCTAAGTTACTGAATTTTGGTGTTAATTGCTTGTTGTGATTTTCAATGACAATGAATAAAATCCCATAAATAATCAACGTTGCTGAAACGACGGCCCAATTCATCAAATGTGCATCCATCCAGTCATTCAACGGTAACCCGATAATAACTGACGGAATAACGGCTAAAATAACTTTACTCCATAAAACCCACGTATCGCGCTTTTCATTGCTACTCTTGCGTGGTGACAATGGGTTCAACTTATGGAAGTAAATAACTACGACCGCCATGATGGCCCCTAATTGGATGACCACGTTGAACATATCGGTAAACTGTGTCGATTGTGACATCTTAATAAATTCATCGACTAAGACTAAATGTCCCGTAGAACTAATTGGTAAGAATTCAGTAATCCCTTCAACAATCCCCAAGATTACCGCTTTGAAAATATCTAACAATGGCTTATTCCCTTTCTGGTTTAGAGTGGTACCGTTGCAATTTCGCATTGGTAGCCACGTTTCAACAGACATCCGCAGCCCCGCTGCCGCGTCCTTAACGAAACTAAATCATCTAATTATAGCAAGCAACCTATCAAGTTAATAGCATTTTTATGTCAAGATTGTGTAAAGCTAATCAGTTCAGCGCGGCTAACGCGGCATCAAAGGCTTTTTGTGTTTGGTCATCAAAACAAACAATCTGAATCTGACGCACCGTTTTAGCGGTCGTGACACTGGCTGTTTGCAGTGTTTGCAAAGCTAGCGGGGCCGCAATCGCTAACGGAAAATGATAGACCCCCGTGCTAATTGACGGAAAGGCCACCGTTTCACACCCCGCAGCGGCCGCAACATTCAAACTGTTGCGATAACTATTCGCTAATAACCGCGCTTCATCGTGGTCGCCACCTTGCCAAATCGGACCCGGCGTGTGCACCACGTATTTGGCGGGCAACTTAAACCCGGGTGTCAGCTTGGCTTCACCGGTCGCACAACCATGTAATGGCCGACACGCCGCTAACAATTCTGGACCAGCTGCCCGATGAATGGCACCATCCACACCCCCACCACCGAGTAACGTCGTATTGGCGGCATTAACAATGGCATCAACCGCTAATGTCGTAATATCCCCATGAATCACTTCAATACTCGCCATCACGCTAACTTCCTTTCACGATCAAAGCCACGCTCGTCTGCGCTTGTTGTTTTAACTGCGTCGCGCCATAATTTTGTTTTGCTAAAATTTGAATTCCCGTCCGCAACTGCATCAAGCTGGCGGCCGTATCTGCGACTAACCCAGGTAACGAGCTAGCCTGGGCACTTAACAAACCGACTAATCGAGTTTGTAAGTTCGTGTAAATCGCTTGGGTCTGGTCAGCGATTAAAACATCGTCCGCGCCAATCTCAGCCATCAAATTCACCATCAAACATCCTGATGGCCAGCGTTCACTCTTAAACGGCATCAACAAACAATCCGCCAATAATGCGGCTAACGGCGTCCCCAACGCTTGGTCACGCTGAATCAGTTGTGTTAACTCAGTGTCGAGCGTTGTTTGGTAGAGCTGTAGGCTTTGACGTAAGGCCGCCGCTTTACTGTGATATTGACGATAAAACTGTGACCGCGATAATTGCCCGGCCGCGGCTAAATCATCAACCGTCGTTTGCGCATAACCATGCGCCCAAAATTGTTTCATAAATGCTGTCACAACTTCATTTTTAGTTGGCATTACCTGTACCTCCGCTTAACCTTGAACTAAATATTTGATTCCTTGGATTAACGACCATAAGTAACTTCCAATCGCAATCAAGCCAGTGAGGGCCATAAAAATCATGGCAAAGCCCCCTGCCATGCCAGCATGACCGCCGTTACCTTGGAAAAAGTAGACCACGCCCACAATTGCTAAAAAGACTAACCCCGCTAATACTGGCAAGATATGCCATAAGAAGGCTTGGCCCGCAACTTTGTGCATTCCCGGTTGGTCGCGCGTCACCGCCCAAACAATGACCGGAAATAATACCGGTAAAAATAAGATACTTAAGTAACTTAAACTATTGACAATGCGTTCTTTAGTCATGCCAACACCCCATTTTCCTAGATTCTCACCCAAAGTATAGCGAATCGTCGACATCACAGCAAATGATAAATAATTTTTAAGAGTCTTAGGAGTTCGCCAAGTTTCCCCCCCCCGGCCCGCGCTCGTTAGTTATTCTGCTATAATCTAAAGTGCATTAGTTAAGATGCGGAGGGAAATTTTATGATGACGAAACGACATCGTTTCAACTTTAAATGGCCGATGCTGTTAGTTGCCTTGCTAGTTAGTTTTGGCAGCTGGTCAGTATTAGCCCATGCTGATGACACTTCTGATGAACCAATTGTCACCTTGGGGACGAGTTTAACGAGTGCTCAACGTGCCAAAACGATTAGTACATTAACATCGGCTTTAAATGGGGATAGCTATCAAACTATTACCGTAACTGGCTCGACGTTAGTGAAATATCTTAATCCATCAGGCGAAAGCTTTACGAGTAGTTCAGGTGTTTGGTCCAGTGCCATGATTCAAAAGACCAGTTCTGGCTCCGGCATCAATGTCAAAATTTTAGATTACGATGGGACGAATAATATTACGACCATTACGGCCAATCAATATAAGAACGCGGCCTTAACCGCTGGGATTACGAATGCCAACATTTACGTCACGTCTGCCACTTCCATTGACGGCTCCGGAGCGTTAGCTGGAATTTACGCCGCATATGCTAAAACTGGGAACAGCTTGAATACGAAACAAGTCAATGCCGCTCAAAACGAATTGAGTACTTTGAGTGGGATTACGAGTGCCAACAAGAACAAGAGTGGCTATAGTGATGCCCAACTGAACAACGCCGTTGCCGGGGCTAAATCCGAAATGGCGAAAAAAGGGAGTAGCGTCACCAATAATCAAATCACGACCATTGTGAACCAACAAATCAAGAACAATAACTTAACTAATGTGATCACTAATAATCAGAAAACTGAAATCATTAATTTATTAATCAAGGTTCGTGACTCGGGGGCACTTGACTCCTCAAGTTTCAAGACACAAGCAAGTTCATTGATGAAAAACATTCAATCGAACGCTAAAGGAATCTTTAGCAAGTTGAATACGAAGGAAAACCAAAACTTACTGCAACAAGTTTGGACGGCCATCGTCAACTTCTTCAGTTCAATCGTGAAATCTATTTTTGGTTAACTTCAAAGACTAAAATTAAACAGCATTAGCTGTATTCCAACCATATAAAAGGCGCCAGATGAGAAAAAAAGCTCATCTGACGTCTTTTTTACATGATAAATCCGAACATTCGACTAATCAGTCAATAATCATGTGATAATCGACTGTTTTTGGTTAGCCTAATCTTTTGTGCCGTAAAAAGCCCTATGTACAAATGATAGCGCTACCGGGAAAAGTTGGTCTACTTTTTCACAAGTGGCACTAGAATACATGGCGATAAAACTACCACGATTGCCATTAATTTCGTCTGAAATGCGTTGCTTACAAACCTGTATCGTCCGCCCCCATCGATACTTCTATTTCAATGTTGGTTATCAATGCAGCGAATCAAATACACTTCACAACATCCAACGAAAATAGCCACCAGCTGATTGTAATGGAAGCCGCCATGCAGGTGGCGTTAACGGGATTGGTTTGTATCCCGTTTATACCACGGACGTCTTTTAAGACTTGGTCTGTAGGCTTAAAAGCGAGGTTCAAGACCGCTTCTCAGGCTTGGACCGGTCCCCATGGCGGCTGGAATTACGATCAGCTGGTGGCGGCCATAACCACGTATAAAAAAACCGGTCACCCTAATAGGATGACCGGTTTTTTTAGTTTACTTACAATACCTAGCTTAAGCTTCGGCACGGTGGTCAGCAACAAACGTAGTCTTATCAGCTTGTTTGCCGGCATTTTCATTGACAAATTTGTCCATGAATTCTTCAACTAAGTCTAATGTTTGATATTGTTTAGCTAAGTTGAATTGTTGACGCCATTCGCGATTGCGTTGTAATAATTCGGTAAATACCACGTGTTCAACACGGGCACCTTCTGGCGTTAATTTCAAGACCTTGTTACGACGGTCATGATCTTCAGCCTCTTGATATAAGTAGTCTTTCCGTAATAAACGGCCGATTAAGCGTGAAATAGCTGAACGCGTAACGCCATGAGTTTCCGCAATATCCATCAAACGAATCTTGCCCTTTGCTTCGGCAATATCATATAAGATGTAAAATTCGTCTAACGTAATCCCGTGCTCCGTAGCTGGTTCCGCGAACATGTCTGATAAGTTCTTAAACCCATGTAAGTACATGTGGCTGAAACGATTGAAAAATTCCATATCGTCATTATTCATATTTAAAATCTCCCTTTCAATTTAAAGTCGAATTAGAATCACAATAGTCCTCATAATTCGCTCCAAAGCCTTTTTTAATTAGTAAGCGTCTTTTATCATTTCCCCGCTTTAAAGTGTACTAGTATATTTTACGAAAAACAAGTTATTTAGGTTACTTTTTATATTAAATTTTCATTTCAGAATCGAAGTCAATAGTGGCATGTTTGTATAAATAATTCACGAATTGTTCGTAATATCGATCTGTACAGTACTTGGCCGTACTCAAATAGATTCGGTTGATCTTTTGCTGATCCTCGCCTAGCAACATATAGAAGCCTTGACCGATGTGTTCGGCAATCGTTTCAACACTAGCTTTTAACACTTTACGCTTAAAAAACACTGACATACCGCCAGATAACGCGAAGTTAACGGCATAGCGAATCGCTGAAGTTTCGCCATCAACACCAATCGCTTCCAGCCAATCGAGCGTCACCAACATAATTTCGGTCGTCAATTCTTGGCTCTCGAAGACGTCACGGATAAAATGTTCGATTTTAGGATTCTCATCTAACAGTCGCAGCAAGAAACTCATCTGAATCATGGTCCGTTGTTCCGCTGATAACGAAGTCAGTTGTTCATTACTATATAAGAACGCACTTAACATTAACTCGTTTAACATCGTACTTAAGAGGACGATTTTCTTTGGAAAATAGTGTTGTAGCAACGATTTGCTAATATCACAAGCATCCGCGATGTCTTTCATCTGTACCGCGTCATAGCCTTGTTCCGCAAATAGCCGAAAAGCGGTATTCACAATTTCCATCCGCCGCTGGGTATTTCGTTTTCGTGGCATTTCAGCACGCTCCCATCCAAGTTTCGAAACGTCCCTTTCGTTGTCGTCACTTGCCTCATTATTTTATCGTATCCGTTACTTTTGTACTAGCAAATTCACACGCTCATTAAATAAACTATACTAATATAGCTTTCGGCGCAAGTTAAAGGTTAGCTAAGAAAAAAAGTTGCCAAATTGCACGACGATTGCGTCACAACTTTGTTCAATTATTATCAATCCAAACACTAGCTGAACCACCACCGCCATATCGTTATAATTATAACCGAATATTGTCGATTCATTAGTGCGGAGTAATGGCTATCACTATCACAAATTAAGCGCTTTCATTTATAAAAATTGTGTTAAAATAAAACTAACAAATGTGACAGGGAGGCATTTACCATGAGTACTAAAAATTCTTATCAATTAGCCGATATCGGCCGCAGTAATCCAATCTTTTCACAAATTCGTTCGACCATTGAAACTGCTTTTTATGGTAACAATATGACCCACGTTCCAAACGTCGCCACCGCCTATGAGTTAGCTGTCCAAGATCCGGGAACTGTCAAGACTGACATGCCGATCTATCGTCCAACTGATTTGGGACTCCCTGCCGACGCCAAAATGTTAGTCGATAATACCGGGAAAGTCGTTGGTCGAACCGCTCAAGCGCGGCGTATTCTTGGCACTCCGGGTGTTGATGAAGCCGATATGGCTGGTCGGTTACGCCAAGCTTTGTACGTTGGTCGCGAGACGCACTTCATTAAGACCGACGTAACTGTGGGCTTAGATGAAGATTTTATCGTCCGCGCCCACTTAGCAATTCCGGATAAATTCGCTAATAATTTACTATCCTACATGTTGAACTTCCAACCAATTACTGAAGCCTATCAAAAGATGTTTGACAACTCGGTCGCCTATCCTGAAGGTGACATTTATATTTATGCTGACCCAACTTATCATGACCCCGATTATCCGGATGGCTTGGCCTTATTTGATCCTGACCACAACGCGGCGGCTATTCTAGGGATGCCATACTTCGGCGAACTCAAGAAGTCGACGTTAACGTTAGCTTGGTCCATCGCCCATCGTCACGGCTATGTGGCCTGCCACGGGGGGTTAAAGGCGTTCCATTTCAAAGACAAACAAGACCAAGTCTTCGCGATGTTTGGTCTCTCAGGTTCCGGTAAATCAACCTTGACGCATGCTAAACACGGTTACAAATATGACATTACCGTTTTGCACGATGACGCCTTTGTCATCAATCGGGAAAACGGGAGCTCCGTAGCTTTGGAACCGTCCTACTTTGATAAAACTAACGACTACCCAATGACCTCCGATGAAACGAAGTACTTCATGACTATTCAAAACATCGGGGTAACGTTAGACGACCAAGGCCGTAAAGTGCTCGTCACTGAAGACTTACGTAACGGGAATGGCCGGACCATCAAGTCACGCTATGCATCTACTAACCGGGTCGACAAAGAAAATGCGCCCATCAATGCCATCTTCTGGATTATGAAAGACGACAGTTTGCCACCAGTTATCAAAGTTGACGACGCCACCTTAGCGGCTACTTTCGGCGTGACTTTGGCCACTAAACGGAGCTCCGCAGAAAATATCGTCGGCAATGTCGACCGCAATGCCTTAGTCATCGAACCATTTGCTAATCCATTTAGAGTTTATCCATTATCGCAAGACTATCATGACTTCAAAGCGTTATTTGAAGAACGTCATTTAGACTGCTACTTGTTGAATACCGGCTACTTTGGCGACAAGAAGGTCCCAAAGGAAATCACGTTAGGCGCCTTAGAAGCGATTGTCAATAACACGACTGAATGGGAATCCTTTGCCGGCTTAGACCACATGCAAAACTTGAAGCTCGACGATTTCCCAGTTGATTATAACAATCCCGAATACCGTAAATTAGTCGCTTCACGGTTGGATATCCGGGCTAACTTCGTCGATCACTATCAACATACCCACGACGATCGGTTACCACATGAAATTTCCGATATTTTAGTCAAATTACAAAAACAATTGACCGATAACTAAGTCCGCGTTCATTCGGTCCCCGTTTTTTAAGAATTAAGGTTATAATAAAAGTATCAGTTACAGCACTGAACTTTTACGAATACTTATAATCGGGGTGAGGAGCATGGAACTACCATTAAGTCAATTGTCAGAAAAGATCATCACATTCGAACGTCAGCACCATCTCACGGACGGTGATCTCGCCTTTGGCAGTCAATTATCAGTGGAACGGATTCACAACATTAAATCCGGCGAAGCCACACCAACACAAGAAGAAGTCCAACTGCTAAAGAAGTTCATGAACAGCAAGGCTAAAGCTTAGCCTTTTAAATATTTAACCGCCGCAATTTTCGTTGTGGCGGTTTTTTGTTGTGAATTGTAGTCTTGAAATATTGTCCTCCAGCAAGTTAAAGGATTATCGTGCTGGACCGGCTGACGCCAAAGAGCGGTCGTCAGCATCGCTTTTGAGCTCAGCCACCCACTAACAGCATTCATTTTTAGTTAGCACGACCTAATTAGCCCTTGTTAGCCGATTTAAGCCATTATAAAAATAATAATATAATTGACCGGTTTATCAGTTACTATTGGCACTCGTCTAATTTTGGCCGTGTAGATGAACGTTAGCAAAGTCTACGTCATCAACCACCAAATACTGTATTATCCTGATATTAAATATTCATATAATAGCTAGCCGCACGCCGTACAAACCAGTCCACCAGCGGTTAACAATCGCGCCACCACATGAGCCGCTAGCCAGTGACAACCCCACCGTGTCGCACCCCTTAGTCAGCGTTTTGGGCTGGCTTAGGGGTGGCGCCGGGGTGGCAGCCGGTGTTTGTGCGGCTGCCAACCGCCCTGAAGACCGCTTTTTGGCTTCAGGTCCGCGCCACGGTGGGCGTTGTCACTGGCTAGTGGCGACTCCTAATCAACCGCAAAAAAAAACACGCCCTCAAAAGAAGACGTGTTTCGATCGTACGATAATGTATTTTGTTTATTAGAACATGTGGATAGCAAAGCTTGGTGTATAGTAAGCCGTGCTCTTGATTGAAACAGTTTCACCGTTAGTTGGTGAGGCGATGTATTGACCATTGCCTAAGTAAATCCCAACGTGGTAAGGTGCTGAATCAGAACCCCAGAAGATTAAGTCGCCGGCTTGGGCTGAACTGAATGACACGTGTGAGCCAACAGTTGCTTGAGCGTAAGTCGTCCGACCGATACTGATACCAACCTTAGCAAAGGCAGCTTGCGTGAATGCAGAGCAGTCCATTTGTTCATAAGGAGTACCCAAGTAAGTCTTAGCAGCAGCAATCAAAGCGCTGGCAGTTGCACTAGTGCTAGTTGAAGTCGTGGTGCTTGAGCTAGTCGTTGATGAGCTAGTTGAAGCAGCACTCGTGGTGCTAGCCGTGTAAGCAGTAGCCGTAGCTGTCGTTTGTGAACTTGAGCTATTCGTGCTTTGTGAAGCTGTTGAAGTTGCGCTTTGTGAGCTAGTTGAAGTAGCCGCACTTTGCGTAGTTGAGCTTGATGAAACAGCTTGTGAACTTGAGCTAACTGCTTGTGAGCTAGTTGAAGTTGCTGAGCTAGCAGCAGCACTTGATACTGAGCTTGCTGAAGTTGTTGAGGCGCTTGAAGCAACACTGCTGCTTGCACTAGCAGTTGAAGTGCTGCTTTGAGCAGCGGTACTAGTTACAGCACTGCTTGAAGTTGCTTGGCTCGTGCTACTTGCACTAGTAACAGATGAGCTGGTAGCAGCGGCACTAGTCGTTGAGGCGCTAGTTGCTTGACTCGTTGCAGCGGCGCTAGTTGACTTAGCACTGCTTGCACTAGCAGTAGTCGTCTTCTTAGCAGCCGTTGAAGTTGAGGTAGCGGCACCAGTCTTGACACCAGGGATGTCAATTTTTTGACCGGCGATAATTAAGTTAGCATCGCTAAGCTTGTTAGCTTTAACGATGTCACTGATTGAAACGTTATACTTTTGGGCATATTCCCAAACAGTATCCCCAGATTTGATAGTCATTGTATCGGCGTTAGCAACTGCTTGGCTCGTTACCATTAATCCTGCCAAAGCAGCGGTCCCTAACATAACTGATTTAATATTTACTTTCATTTTAATGATGATCACTCCATAAAGAATGTCACGCATATGTACTTCAAGCCAATACCTATACTACTCAATTTGTGTTACATGCAAATACCAAGCAAATAACAATATGTTACGAAAGTTACAACTCCTTAACATCAATTCGCATTCGTAACATTTCCGAAGTGAAACCTTATCAGGGCGGGATTTTTAAATTACAAAAAAACGAGTAATTCCCCGTTTTTTTGTAATTTAAAGTAAAAAACTTTTTTAAGCAGCTAATAGACTGCTTAAGCAAAAATCAATCAACGTATTATTACGCTGCCGGGCTAACGTCGGATTTTCCGCTTGTAAAGCCGCCAGAACCGTTGCTAGACCACGTTCCAGCGCTGGACCATCTCCACTTTGAATCAACCAACGACCAAGGGTTAAATAAATTGACTTAAAATGCAAAATCAACAATGGATAAACTGAGTTGCCCGAAGCCACCGCAATTTGATGATAAAACCAGAAAGATTGTTCCGCTTTTTCGGTAACGCTGTCCGCCATTTGTAACTTAGCAAAGGCCCGTTTGACGGCAATTAATTTTTCAGAATCGTTACATTGCGCAATCATATCATTTTCAAACAAGCGGCGAACATCAAAAATTGAGTGCAGTAACGATGGTCGATACGTGCCGCCATTAAAATTGATAATCTCATTCAAAGTTTCCAAATTACCATTTTCATTATAGTTTGCGACAAAATTGCCCTGACGCGGTTTGATCAAAATAAATCCCCGCCGCGACAAACATTGCAACCCCCGATTAACACTGGCCCGACTAATTTGTAGTTGGTCAGCCAATTCCCGTTCACTCGGCAACTGCTCCCCGATCGTTAGTTCACCCGTTAAAATTGCTCGCTCGAACTGCTCGACCATTTGCTCCGTCTCATTTTTAATCTTTATGGGTCGAAATTCCATATTGACCTCCTCTGGTTCTGGTTGAACCACGTACCACCGACCACTTATTGACTAAGTTTCAGTATACGCCTTGTGAAATCGCTTACAATAACTAATTAACTCATAATAATTAACTTGTTGTTAGTTCAAGGTTCGACTAAAAGGAGGTTTTTTCATGTCACAACAATATGATGTCATTGTCATCGGTGGCGGTAACGGCGGTCTCGTTGCCGCAGCGACCGCGGCCAAGCTAGGTCAAAAGACATTGCTGCTAGAACGCCACAACTTGCCGGGGGGTGCCGCGACGAGTTTCGTCCGCGGCCGTTTTGAATTTGAACCCGCGCTACATGAGTTGGCCAATTACGGTTCCGCAAAACATCCCGGCGGTGTGCGCCAATTATTCGATTGGCTAGGTCTGGACGTTAAGCTACAAGCGATTCCCGACGCCTACCGGATTATCAATACCGGCGATAATGGCTTTGACTTACGCATGCCCACTGGTGTTCCAGAATTCATGAAGACGCTTATTACAGCGGTCCCAGGCAGTGGTCCAGCGGTTAAAAAGTTTTTCGGTTTAGCCGTGGAAAGTGCTGAAGTCTTTCATTTACTCGCTAGTGACCCTACCAAAGTCACCGCGGAGAGCTTAGCGACAGCACATCCCGACTTTGTTAAATATGCGCATCGGCCCTACCAAACGGTCTTACAAGAATTGGGATTACCGGCCAAAGCGCAAGAAATCCTAATGGCTTATTGGTGCTACATCGGAATTCCTGGTGATGAGTTTGAATTTAGTTACTTTGCTTCAATGGTCGTTTCATACGTTGCAATGTCAGCATATTTACCTAAGCATCGCTCCCATGAAATCTCGAGTGCCCTCGTCCAATCATTACTCGACCATGGTGGTGAAGCGTGGTTCAATACTGAAGCCGAACAACTAATCGTCCAAGACGGCGCGGTCGTGGGCGTTAAGACCGCTCATCAGACCCTTTACGCCAAACAAGTCATCGCCGACTTAAATCCCCATACCGTTTATAGCCGCTTACTTGACCCTGACGAAGTTCCCGTGATGGCGCTCAAAACAGCCAACGCCCGGAAAATCGGTACCAGTGGTTTCCTCGTTTATTTAGGTTTGAATCAATCACCTGATGAACTGGGGATTAAAGATTACAGCACATTCATCGACCATACATGGAATTCCCGGAAACAATATCAAGATATGCAGAAATTACAAGGTAATGACTTCATGATCATGAATTGCTTAAACATCGCGGAACCAGACTGCTCACCAGCCGGAACAACTATTCTATACGCGACGCAATTATTCGATGATCCAAGTTGGCAAAACGTCGCACCCGCCGACTATTTCCGGCTCAAAGATCAATTGACTGAACATGTTATCCAATCTTATGAAGCCGCCACCGGGCTAAAAATTCGCTCAGCTATTGAAGAAATTGCCGTGGCGACTCCAGCGACTTTTGCCCGATACTTACGCGGACCACAAGGTGAGATTTACGGCTACTACGGCCAACCTTGGGACCAAATGCTGGCTCGGGCCTTAACCTTGCAACAAGAAGATGAACCTTTGCCAAACTTACACTTTTGCGGCGGTTCCGGTTACTTAATGGATGGCTATAGCTCGGCTTATCAATCCGGTTGCATGGCCGCCAAACTAGCCGCTAACAAAAATCAACAGGAGGTGGCAGCACAATGACCAATCCATTAACTGAACTACTCGCTGAACGCCAGGCTCACATTGAAGCTGGCGCCACAACTCCGTTACCAACGCATTACGCGGTCAATGATTTAGCCGCGGCCTTGCATCCCGAAACGCAGTATTTGCGGATTACTAAAGTTGTCAACCACGGCACGACCGCCAAAAGTTTTTATTTAGCGCCCAATTCTGCCCAAGGGACTCAGCATTTAGCTTACTTTCAAGCCGGACAATATTTATCGATTCAACTGATGATTGGTCATAGCCACGTTACCCGGGCTTACGCGCTTCGTTCAGCACCACAAGCTGCCTTACACGACGAATACATTTTAACCATCAAACTCGTGCCGAACGGCTTTGTCACGCCATATATTTTTGCGCACTGGCAAGTCGGCACACTCGTAACAGCCTCGGCACCCATGGGCCAACTGACGTACAACCGATTTCGTGACCAGCACCACGTTTTGGGTATCGCCGGTGGCAGTGGGATTACCCCGTTTTACGCCTTAGCTAGCGCCGTGGCTGACGGTACTGAAAATTTTGATCTGACGATTTTATACGGCAGTCGTAAGCACGACGCCATCTTACTCGGGGACGACTTAGCAGCGATTGCGGCTAACAGTGACCACGTCAAACTCGTCAATGTTTTGAGTGATGAAACGTATCCGGGCTACGAACACGGCTTTATCAACTTAGCCATCATGCAAAAATACGCTGATTTGGCGCATACCTCCATCTTTGTCTGTGGACCAGGCGCATTAAGTAAGTTCATTGCTAGTGAAGTCGCACCGCTACACTTGCCAGCTGGCCGGTTGCGGCAAGAATTAAGTGGCCAGTTGCCAGCCCCAACGCCCACTAAAACGACACCAGCAACCGTTCAAGTTACCGTCAAGATTCAAGATACGACCCAAGTAGTGACTGCTAATACTAAAGAGCCCTTGATTGTTGCACTGGAACGTGCCGGGATTATCGTACCGGCTGCTTGTCGCAGTGGCGAATGTGGCTGGTGTCGTGCTCGCGTGATTAGCGGTGACGTCAATGTGCCTAAAATCGCCGATCATCGCCGCGCTGCGGACCGTGAATTCGGCTATGTTCATTTATGTGCCACTTTTGCCAAAAGTGATTTGACCATTGAAGTACCCGTACACGATTTGGCCAATCAATTCGGTTAATATAATTTAAAATAAAATGCGTTTTCAATCTTAAAAGCGGTCGCCAGTGATGACAAACTGACGGCCGCTTTGCTGCTGGCGCTTATTTTGTTCATTGTTTAATGCCGCCGATGCGTCCGGGGTAACCCCAACAACCAGCGAATATCATTACCAGTGAAGTTAATTTTTAAAAATTCAGTCTGCGTCGCTTGCGCGTACATCTGGTCTAAGACCGTTGATCCCAATTCCACGACCCGCTGGGCAATCGTCTCATCAAATAAGTACATCTTGGTTGCCGCCACGATTTCATCAATCGTAAAGATTTGGGCGGCGTGCGCATAAATGTCGGCCTTGCTCAAAGCTAATTGCCGTTCTTTAAAGTGCGCATAAGCTTGTTCTATTTCTTGTTCCGCTGTCGTTTGTAACGCCGTGGTTTCAGTCATAACGGCACCTCCTCTTAAAATACTTATATTCTAACGAGTTCGTCACGGTTTGGCTACTTGTTACGACTGCATTTTATCAAATTTTGGTATACTAGATAAGATTGAGGAGGAAAGTAAATGAATGAACAGGATCGTTATTACCAACCAACCGATTTAAAAGACGCCATGCAGACCGTCCAAAAGCTATTTAATTCATATACGGATGCCCCATTAACCCCAGAACTAATGGCTTACCATCAAAAAATGGTCCAACAATTACAAACTAATTTATTACCGTTAGCGAAACAAGCCAATGATAAATTGCGGGTCGACCAAATCAACATGATGATCACCGTCATGCAAGATTGGCTCAAACTGCGCTTAAACGGCCAAGCGTTCAATGGTAAAATGCAACATTTTAAGTTCGTCAGCAGTAACCAACCCCAATTCAAACGTCGCGTCCACAAAATCCGTGGCGGCCAAAATCATCGGGCTAGTCGCCATTAGTTTTCGTGAAACGCTTGCACGGAAATTTTATTGCGGTATACTAAAATAGTACTTGGGCCCTTAGCTCAGTTGGGAGAGCGCCTGCTTCGCATGCAGGAGGTCGTCGGTTCAAATCCGGTAGGGTCCACTTGAGTAGCTGTCAATCGTTGATTGGCAGTTTTTTTGTGTTTATAAAACCTTAGATTTATATTAATCATGCCGATAAATTTCGCAAATCATCACTTAGATAACCTGCTATTTACGGCGTATCTGCTATAGTAGACTTAAAGCATCAACTTCCAGGAGGCAGCGCACATGGCAAATCGCTATTTACATAACGTACAAGGTTTATTTGATACGATTGCACCGAATTATGACCGCATGAACAATATTATTAGTTTAGGCACGCATCGGCATTGGCGCGCGCAGACAATGACTAAGATTCACTTGCAGCCAGACGCTCACGCCCTCGACTTATGCTGCGGCACCGGCGATTGGACGATTGCCGTGGCGCAAATTTTATCGGACCGCGGTGAAGTGATTGGTTTTGACTTCTCGGCCCCGATGTTAAAAATTGCGCAACAAAAAGTGGACCAAGCCCAGCTCCACGACCGTGTCTGGTTGCGGCGCGGTAACGCGATGCACTTACCATTCAAAGATAATACCTTTGATCTAGTTACGATTGGGTTTGGCTTACGAAATTTACCGGATAAGCCCCGAGCACTCGCGGAAATATTTCGCGTCTTAAAACCAGGCGCTCAGCTCGTTTGTTTAGAAACATCCCAACCGGACCAACCGCTGATTAAACCAGTTTGGCAATGGTATTTCACCAAAGTTGTGCCCTTTTTTGGCCGCTTATTTGCTCATCAATACCAAGAATATTCCTATTTACAAGAAACAACGCGGCATTTTGCCAGCTATCAACAACTCGTTACCTTATTCGAACAAGCCGGCTTTGACCAAGTTCATTACCAACGGTTCAACTTTGGCGCGGCGGCCGCCCACTTCGGTACCAAGCCAACGACGGTAATCGCCCATGACTGACTTAACCGCCCTAAATCAATGTCTCGACTGGCTAACGCAGCCAGCACCGACGCTCACAAACATCGACAGCCTCGTTTTATGTGGCAATAGTTTGCCCCAAACCGCTGAACAAGCCGCCCGACTGGCCAACCAATACCATTTACCGGCCATCATCATCGCTGGTGGCATCGGCCACGCGACCAAATATTTACGACAAAATCTTGGACTACCCGCTAATAATGAAGATGAAGCTACAATTATGAGTCGCCTTGTCCGAGCAGCAGGTTACCAAGGTAAGCTCTTGCTGGATTCAACATCAACTAATACTGGTGCCAACGCTCGTAACGCGTTAGCTTTGGCCCCGAAAGACTGGCAACACGTTATGATCGTGCAAGATCCATTATTGGCTCGTCGCAGTCAACTGACGTTCGAGCAAGTCTGGCCAACTACCGTTACTTTTAGCCGTTATTTACCACCAGTCTTGCAGCTTAAGCAATTACAACCACTAACTTTTACAACGGCTACGCGCTATGACCAAGCTTGGCCCAGCGCGTATTTCACGGAACTAATGCTCGGTGAATTGCAACGTCTGCATGACACACCTCAAGGGTACGGTCCAAACGGCACTGGCTATATTGCCCATGTTGACATTCCAGTTGTGGTCTTAGATGCGGTACAAACTTTGACACAACAACATTTGAATCGTGAACGCTAAAACAAGCGTGTGCCAAAAGAATCGCAAAAGACTAAATGGGCGTCTGATGAAAGTTGAAATTTCATCAGACACCCATTTTGAGTTATGTCGCAGTATGTTTAACTATATCCACTATTCCAAATCTAATGGATAATACTTAATCTTCATTGTCTAAGTGGTTTAACGCATCGTCTGGATATCAAAAGCTGGTGAATCGTCAGGAATCAGGCCTAACTCTTTAGCGTACATCTGAGCTACAAACAAAGCGAACCACTCGGTAATGTTCACCGTCCAACCAGTTCAGGCAAACAATTCTGGATATAATTCCCGCAAGGCATCCGCCAAGTAGTGTCCCGCCACTTGCGACCCTGCCACGTCCAAATGCACGCCATCGGTAGTCGTTGGTTGCCATTCCGCCGTATCAATTAACTGAATTTGCATAAATTCTGGGACAATTTCGCGAATCAAGCGGTCAAAACGTTGATTGAACGGCACCATCACGGCTAGCCGACTGTTAGGATAAAGCGTCGTCACTTGCGTCAAAAATTGTTTAAACAAGGCCGTAAAACTCGTTACCGATTCCCGGCCATCGTTAGTTCCAACATTAATCACCACCACATCCGTGGGTACCGGTGACCACGGGGTGCTGGCATCAACTTGCGTTAACACATCCATTAAGCGTGGCACCCCGCCAGTTCCTGGTTTATTAATTCCAGCGGCACTGTAAGCAATGCGGACATTGCGCGCGTTCAATAAATCACTGGCAATGGCCGCATAATTGGCCTCGCCACGATAATCTTCTGCTGGCATGCGACCAGCGACCCAGCATCCGGCCGTAATGGAGTCGCCAATGAAAGTAATGCTGTGATTGCCGGGACGGACGGCTCGTAGCTCGCCGTCACTCGTCAAAGATTCGACACCAAAACCAGCTTGACCCGACCACACCGCGTCGGCATCGGTATTGCCACTCATCACCACGCGAATCACGTGCCGTTGCCCATCTAACGTGAGCTGAATTGGCGTGGCTGTCAATGCTTGTCGCTGATACGGTAAGCCGTCGATTTGAATGGCAACCCAACTCGGCGCATCAACACGGTCGTTGAACATCGTCAAGGTTAAAAAGCGCGCGTGATCCACTTGTAGCCAAAACTCGGCGCCTAAATTAGTCGTATACATGACCATTTTATCGGCCAACTGTTTTTCGACCCAGCGACCTTGAAAATAGGCCGGCAATAACGCATTATTGGCCGGCACAACTTGAAATTTCACAGCGATCTCTCCTCATATAAAAGCGTTTTATTTATTATACCAAAGCAAACTTGACCCGCATCAAGTTATTAAAGCCGGCACGCTCCTATACTAAGACCATCAAATCAAACAAGGAGTGGTTTCTCATGATGAAATTACAACAATTTTTAACCAAATATACGAACCACATCACCGCCATCACCGGCGGCCTCATTGTCCTCGGTTTCGCAACCAAGTTCCTATTACACAGCCTAACCGGTTATCAAGTTATCCTCGCCATCGCTTCAATTATTGCCGTGATTCCCATCGCAGTACGCGCGTGGAGCGCCTTAATCAATCGCGTCTTTAGTATCGAACTGCTCGTCAGCATTGCCGTCATCGGCGCGTTTGTCATTGGCGAATTCGATGAGTCGGCCATCGTCACATTCTTATTCCTATTCGGTTCATATCTCGAAAGCAAAACTTTACAAAAAACGCGCACAGCCATTAAAGGTTTGACCGAAATGGCCCCCACGACAGCAACCTTAGTGACTGCTGACGGGACGACGACCGTGGATATCGACGACGTGGACGTGGACGATGTCGTGCTCGTCAAAACCGGTAACCAAGTCCCCGTCGATGGTGTCGTCGTTGACGGGAGTGGCTATCTCAACGAAGCGTCCATTACAGGGGAATCACGGCAAATCAGCAAACAACTAGACGACCAAGTTTTTTCGGGGACCATGGTCGAAAACGGCTATTTAAAAGTTAGAGCGACTCAAGTTGGCGACGACACGACATTCGCTAAAATCATTGATTTAGTCGAAGAAGCCCAAGATACCAAATCGAAAGCGGAAAAATTCATCGACCGCTTTGCCCAATACTACACGCCCGCCGTCCTCGTCTTAGCCCTACTCGTCTTTATTTTTTCGCGCGACTTTCGCCTAGCCATTACCGTCCTCGTGCTCGGTTGCCCGGGGGCCTTAGTCATCGGTGCGCCAGTTTCCAATGTCGCCGGTATCGGAAACGGCGCCAAACGCGGCATCTTAATCAAAGGTGGCGAAGTAATCGACCGCTTCGCCAAAATCGACACGTTAATGTTTGATAAAACTGGGACCTTAACGCAAGGTAAAACGACCGTCACTAGCTTTAAAGCCTACACCGATAACGCCCAACTATTACCATTAGCCGCCGCAATTGAACAAACTTCTGATCACCCACTCGGCCAAGCTATCGTCACGTACGCGGCCCAACACGCCACCACCACGGCGACCCCTACGCTAACGGATACTGAAACGGTTAAGGGGCAAGGTATCTGGGCGACCGTGGCTAATCAAAAAGTCATCTTAGGCAATCAAAAATTATTAACAGCGCAACAAATCACGTTAACAGCGACGCAACAAGCCGACTTAAAACAAATGCAACAAGCCGGCCAGTCGACCGTTATTCTAGCCATTGATCAACAAGTCCAAGCGATTTTCGGCATTGCTGATGCGATTCGTCCCGCCGTCAAAACGGCTTTAGCTGCCTTAAAAGCCCAAGGTATCAAACACTTAGTCATGTTAACCGGTGACAATGAATTAACTGCCGATGCCGTCGCTACTGAACTCGGCATCGATGAAGTCCACGCCAACTTATTACCCGCTGAAAAGGTCACTTACGTCAAAAAACAACAAGCAGCCGGCCATATCGTGGCATTTGTCGGTGACGGGATTAACGATAGTCCTTCAATCGCCCAAGCTGATATTGGTATCGCCATGGGTAGCGGGACCGATGTCGCCATTGATACTTCAGATGTCGTCTTAATGCAATCGAGTTTTCCAGCGTTAGTACACGCCCACGGTCTCGCCCAAAAGACGGTCTTAAATACCCGTGAAAACATCTTTATTGCGATTGCTACTGTCGTCTTCTTACTGATTGGCCTCATCTTTGGCTACATTTATATGGCGAGTGGCATGTTCGTCCACGAAGCAAGCATCCTCGTCGTTATCTTTAACGCCATGCGGTTAATCAAGTTCCAAACGAAATACGACCGGAAGATACCCACCCCGGTAAAATCAGTTACGGCTTAATATAACTAACAACGTCACTAGCTAACTATCCGTTAGTTGGTGACGTTTTATTTGGTACTCGGGCAAATAACTTGTTTTAATATACGGGTGGGGGTATATTTGAAACATCAATTAACCGGAGGCCTTTAAAATGATTAAAGAAATTCATGACCAAGATTTTGCTAAAGAAACTGACACTGGTGTCGCCGTAATCGACTTTCGCGCGGACTGGTGCCCGCCATGTCGCATGATGGACCCTATCTTGAAGTCACTATCTGAGGATGCCGCTTATAAAGACAAGGTCAACTTCGTTTCATTAAATGTCGACAATGACCAAGAAGTTGCGAGTCAATTCCAAGTTCAAGGGATTCCCACCTTCTTAATCAAAAAAGACGGCCAAGTTGTCAGCCATATGGTCGGTGCGCGGCCTAAGCCCGACTTTGAAGCCGAATTAAAGAAAGCTGTGGACTAAGATGACTACGGAAGCAGACGGCTACGTCACTAAAAAGCAAATCACGACCCGTTTAAAACGTTCCGCTGGTCAGCTTGACGGCGTCTTACGGATGATGGCGGAAGATCGCCCCTGTGATGAAGTCTTAGTTCAGCTGTCCGCGGTTAAATCCAGCGTCGATAAAGCTATGAAGCTGGTAATTGCCCGCAACATCAACAATTGTGTTGATAACATGGCGGCGGCCGACGTTCAAAATCTGGAACAATCACTCGACTTGTTATTAAAAACCAAATAATAGCGCAAAAGGGACACCTGATAAAAGTTGAAATTATCAGGTGCCCCTTTAGTTTTTACTATTTTTGTGGCCGAAACGTGAGCCATAAGGTAGTTTGTTCCGCTTAACGTGGAATGAGCAACCATGCCCCAAAGCCCGGGCATAATTGCTCATTCCACGTTAATACTCGCAAACTAATCGCCTTCTGGCTCACTCTACCGGCTATTTCCAGTCGCCCTTTTTCCAATCATCTTGAGACCAATCGCCTTTTTCCCAGTCATCACGCGTATCTTGTTCTGGCTGTTCAGCTTCTTTTTCGGCCCGCTTTTTCGCTCGACCGATTAAGACCGTCGTCGAAACGACCGTCACAAAGCCGGTGGCAATAATGAATACAAATGTCCAAATGACAATCTCAGCTACTGACATCATGGTCCCCCTTCACATTAAATCGTTAGCGTTAGTATAGCGCAGCTGTGTGGGAATTGCTACGATTCAAATAGGTTAGCGGATGAATAAAAGCCCAGCTAACAACTACCCCAAGGCATCGTTAGCTGAGCTTTATCTCAATAACATTAAATATCGCTATTCGTCATCATCATCGTCTTCTTCATCCAAACCAGCCCGCGCCGTTTGGCCTAAGAAAGCTTGTAACTGCCGAATTTGGCGATTATTGCTGCCACGATAAGCAACTAACCAAGCGGCTAAGGCCGGACGAGCTTCCTTTTCGGCGAGTTTAATGGCCCGGTCAACAAAGAGATTTTCGGTATCATAATCTTTGATGGTGCCAGCTACTAAATCCGATGCAGTTTGATACTTGTTAGCACCATTTTCTTCAAGCATGGAATATTTGGTTAATTCCGCAGTGGTTGAAGATGGCTTTTGATCTTCATCCAATAATAACGCACCCAGTTCGGCAAAATGCTTAATATTCAAGTCCAACAATTGTTGATAAACCGGTTGTAAAGCGAAGTAATCGCGACCTTTAACATACCATTTAACTTGGTTCAATTTGACATATTCGACCATTAAATTCGATAAGATATGATTCGTCATTGCCCCCGCGGTTGGCGTGTGGTGGTCGATTTCACTTTGTTTTAATTCTGCGGCATATTGTGCTTCAATAGTTGTTTCCATAAGTTGAGCCCCCTACTTTACTTTGACGCTTTCAACGTCGTATCCTAGTCCTGTGACCACTTGTTTTAATTGATCAGCATCGGTCGTACTATCATCAAAGTCGGCTTTGACCTTGCTAGCATTAAATAAGACTTTGACGTTCGTTACACCCGGATGGTTGGCGACCGCCTTTTCAATTTTTGTCATACATGAAGGACACGTCAACGTCCCGAGTTGCATAATTGCTTTTGCCATAATTTTGACCTCCATCAATTCATTTGATGGCTCTATCATAACGAGCTGGCCCATTTAAAAACTTGACCGGCATCAAGAAATAAAAATTCTTTTGGCAGTATACTAATTACATAAATAATGAGGGGGTGTCCGTGATGGCGAATCACGAATGCGTACAACTGGTGCCAATTTTCAGCGAACTCGAAGCCGACCAACTAGATACGATTGAAAAAATCGTCCGGCACCATCACTATCAAGCTGGCGAAACTTTGTTTAGTGCCGCTGATGCACTGGATCAACTAATGATTGTTGCCAACGGCCAAGTCAAAGTTTATCAACTAGCTGCCAACGGTCGCGAACAATTACTCTACTTATTACAAACTGGCGATATCGACGGGGAAGCCGCTTTATTCGAAAACCAGCAACGGACCTCATTTGCCGAAGCGTTAGTCCCGACCGATGTTTGCAGCATCCGCCGTGAAGACTTCCAAGCACTCATGCAACAATATCCCAGCATCAGTATCAAAGTATTGAACGTCTTCGGCAAACGCCTCACCCAGCTCGAACGCCAAACGACCAGCACGGCCACCGAATCCGTCGAAGCCCGTCTCGCCAACTATTTAACCGAAACGGCGGCAGCCTTAAAAACGGATACGTTCAAACTACCAATCAAGAAAAAAGATCTCGCTACTTTCTTAGGCACCACGCCGGAAACCATCAGTCGCAAATTAACTTTATTTGAACAGCAAGGGTTGATCACACAACAGGCCGGCAAAGTAATTAAAATTAATGATGCCGACCAATTATTGTTAACTGAATAATCTCGCAATACCGTAAACTTAGAGATAACGATAATTCGCTCAGCAGCAATTATCGCTACCTCTTTTTAATATCACCCACTTTGCAAATTCAATGTTAGTTTTAAGGTAGATTGCAAATTTAATCCGAATTTTTGGACAAATTGTTCAGCATAACCT
>NZ_AYGX02000157.1:0-1537 GCF_000498955.2 Lactiplantibacillus fabifermentans DSM 21115
AAGGTGACTATGTTGCTTTAATTCCAGAGGATTAATCATGATAATCGTCAAGGAACAAACTAACGAGGAACGAAAGCGGGCGTTTGAAGCGTTCGGGGAGGATTGAAACTAATCAAGGAGATGGCGACGATGATTAAGTTTAGAGCGTGGGAAGATAGAGGAAAAGAATATATAAAAGATGTGTTAATTGGAAGTGACGGAAAAGTTTATTTTGATGATGGAGTTGCAACGCAAAACGATTTAGACATTAGTGTCGAACAGTTTATCGGGATGACAGACATGCACGGTAATGAGATTTACGTTGGCGATATTGTTCAGTATAGCGACCAATTCTATGAATATTCTATGGGTGGAGTAACAGACCGTGAAACTGGATATATTGGATCAGTTGTAAAAAATAGCGGATCTTTTGGTATTTTGATTAATAGAATTAGCTACACAGACGCACACAACGATCGTTATCATGCTAAGGATTTTGTACCGTTTTGTGAGTTTGACGACCCAGAATCAGACATGGCGTTAAAGGGCAACGTGCACGAG
This sequence comes from Lactiplantibacillus fabifermentans DSM 21115, assembly GCF_000498955.2. Taxonomy (GTDB): domain Bacteria; phylum Bacillota; class Bacilli; order Lactobacillales; family Lactobacillaceae; genus Lactiplantibacillus; species Lactiplantibacillus fabifermentans. The sequence goes on from NZ_AYGX02000157.1 coordinate 541, forward strand.
AACCCGGAACTACTGGAGGATAAAACATTATGACGAACAAAGAATTTATGGCTATTCAAAAAGCAACACCTTTTAAAAGGGGATTCTATCAGAACAGCGAGGGAACGGTTAGATGGCTGCACAATATTCAATTAATGGGCTCAGATGTTTTTATTATTTGGGCTTCAAAGAGGAATGCGCTTGCCACCTTGAACCCTAAGCATAAGGGAGGCTTGTCTGTTCAAGGCCAAAACGTTAATGGAACAAAAGTTGCGGATTGGTTCATAAGCGCCAAATATATCGGTAGTAACGTTTATGAAGCCGGGCTAGTAGAGGAAGACAAATGACTGACGCCGAATACGCCAAAGCAATCCAAATGAAAGCCACATTTGCCAACCTGGAAATTAACGCGGCACTGGCAACTAGTCAACAGGCACAAATTGGCCAGGACTTCATTGCTGACATTATGGAGTTGAGTGAAAGGGGAATTAGTAGTGAAACGAACGACGATTAGAAAAGTTGAAGATATTCTACGTGACTATCCCAAGATTGACGAGTATATCGAGAAACGTGAACAAGAATTGCGTTATCCAACTGTCCCTCATGATGATAATGTTGGAGGTGGCAAGGCGCAATACAAGTATCCGGAAACGGCGTTAAATACGCTCATTACAATTGACGATGATCGGCGCATTAACACATTGAAGCGTCAGCGAGAAGTGATTGATGATTGTTTAGACGGCGTTGGCCGTGATACAGAAGTAATTATAAATGAGCTATATTTTAAGAAACACCAGCAGTACACAATTGACGGATTAATTGCAAATCATATGATAAATGTTAGCCGTCGAAAAGCGTTTGACTTAAAGAAAACTTTTATCAACGATTGCGCTAAGGGGTTTGGATTGTATGAAATATAAAAACGTGCACTAATCGTGCACTTTTGACCCCTGCAAACGTGTTAAATTGGTAGTATGCCAAATGTGATTGACGTGCATGAAGTAATCCTCCAAATTAC
>NZ_AYGX02000157.1:1638-18062 GCF_000498955.2 Lactiplantibacillus fabifermentans DSM 21115
CTTGTGGCGGAATAGGTAGACGCTGATGTCTTTTATCTTAATGGTTTAGACGTGTGGGCACCTTTGTTTAGGAGGGGCGGCGACAGTTGGGTTATATCAGTTGCGTCGCGACGCTGATATGTAATAAGTAATAAGGCAAGAGATACTTCCCAACATGTAGGGTGCAAATCCCTACCAAGCACATTGAAAGCATCGTGGCTTTATCCATTCCCTTCATAAAACCACGCCCTTTCAAATTGTTAACGATTGAATCTCCAAACTAGCTCTCGCTTATTGGCGGGAGTTCTTTTGATACATAAATTTAGGAGTGACGTCATGGCAGTAATGATACACAGTAAATACGGGTACGAGCCACCTGAGTGGGTGCAGGCCGATGCTCGGCTAGATAGGTGGTACAAGGATAAGAAGCGTCGTGCTAAACAGCATGGCGCTTTTAGTTTGGACAAGAAACGGAGAAAGCAACATGCCAAGAACAAGAAGATGCCGCTATCCTAACTGCCATGCAATGGTTACGTTCCCTGACCACTATTGTCAGCAACACCATGAGCATGAAGCTGAGTACTTGGCTAGTCGGCAACGTTGGGCACGTGGTCATGATAAACAGTACACGCATCACTACAACACGGTTACACGCTATCGTAATGAAGATAAGCGTCAGCAATACAACTTCTATCGCACAAGACAATGGTCACATCTAAGGCAACAAGTCTTAGAGCGTGACCATTACTTATGTGCGTATTGTCGTGTGCAAGGGATCATCACGGCGGCTAAAACAGTCGACCATATCGTGCCCATTGAATACGACCAAGCAATCAAAGCTGACGTTAATAACCTGGCTGTTATCTGCGGTAAGTGTCACCGTGATAAGACGGACTGGGAGCAACTATACTATGGGACTGGGCAAGGTAACACGCTAAAAAATGTAGAAACTATTAGAGATGTTAAAAAGGTCACGTTACTAATGAATGGAGAGATTGGATGAGCAAGTACATTGTTAGCTATGAAGTACTTCGCAAGTACGTTGGTAAAGCAGAAACTGGAAGTGATTGGGTTCCATTTGTCAAAGACAAGAAACAAGTCAATGTGTTTGACAGTAAGGAAGATGCGCAAAAGGATATAAACAAACAGCCTAAAGCTATCAGACCACTTTATCACATTGAAGAAGTTTGATGATGAAAGGATAGTGACAGTTATGAAGAACAGATATGATAAGATTCCTGACCACAAAGTAATTAAATTAGCAATGCAACAGGAACTAACCGATAAACAAATTGAATATGTTGAAAGCACAATTAAGCGAGCTGCTTTACGAAATGAGCATAAGGCTTATATCGGCCTTGACAGCTTTAATCCTAATCAAAAGATAAAGTTGGTACAGGTGCTAAGCAACAAAGGCTATCAGCTTGAAAAAAATTCAAACTGGTACTGGTCACTACTCGTTGATTTATAAGCGCCTGTCGTTCGATTTAAGCAACGTTAAATTTATGAATGTAATTAGTCACGATGATAATTAAAACAACCCCCGCCCCCTAACACGTCCCGGGAAGAGCACACACATTGCAAATAAAATGTGATAGAAACAATTTTTGAAATTTTTTAGGTAGGGGGGGTCAGCCAATAATGAAAGGAGGCAGATAAAATGAAAAAAACGGATAAAGACGTCAACGACGGTCAATTAACGCGTACACCGCCAGCTTACTTAGGCCGGCAAGCTAAGGTCGTTTGGCGTCGATTAGTGCCTTTTTTAGAAGACAATACCCCAGTTAAGCGCATTGATAGCGGGCTTGTAGAGCAATATGCGTCCCAATATGAGATTTATCGCAATGCGTATAAACATATTCAGGAAAACGGTGAAGTTCAGGCAATCTACAAGACGCTGCAAGACCAGACCGGTAAAAAAATCGGTCGAGACTTTGTGGGCTACAAACGTAATCCCATGACGCAAATTTACGATTCAGCGGTTAAAAATCTGACTAAGCTAGGCGCTGAATTGGGTCTATCTCCTAAGTCACGTAGCGATTTGTTAAAGCTGAATTTAGATGATCACAAAGACGAGCGTAGCGTCGCTGACCGAATGAAAGAGTTTTTGGGAGGGTAAACAAGTTCATAGAAGTATGATTAACTAGTTAAACTTTGCGAAAGGGGGTGATCTTATGAATATTGACCTTACTCAATCACACGATGTGTTAGGAGCATACCGTGGGATTGATGTTAAAAGTATTCGTGACGAATACACAGACGCAGGAACTCAGTACGCTTTAGATGTTTTAGATCAGAAGGTAACGACTGGTTATTTGATTAAACTAGCGGCTTTTCGCCACATTCGAGACTTACAACGGCAAGGAAGCGTTGAATTTCCTTTTAATTATTCGGTTAAGAAAGTGGACCAAGTGCTTAAATTTGCTTCCATTTGTCCAAATGTTGATACAGGCGAACCAACTAAGCTTATGCCATGGCAGGAATTCATTATGGCTATGCTAATTGGCTGGCGTAATGATGACGGCGGCAAGCGCTTTTCACGGGCTATCGTTTCAGTTTCACGTGGTCAAGGTAAAACTTATCTTATGGCGATTATCACTGCCTATAGCTATTTAATTGAGTCATTGGGACTATCTAACCAAGACTATTTAGTTTCATCCATTAATTACAAACAAACGAGCAAGATTCTGGGCTACATTAAGTCAATGCTTGCTAAGATTGCAACGATTGAACCATTTAAGTCGTTAATTGCTGATAGTGGGCTAGATACTCGTACATTGTCTTCACAAGCGGACCAAGTTGTGATGAGCAGTAACAACAACAAACTGCGAGCAATCAGTCACGAAGCTGGTCAATATGACTAACTAGACTCATTTCACTTTACAACTGCTATTTTTGATGAAATTGGTGAAATTAAGACACGGCAGAAGATTTCTAAAATCGTTTCGGGCCAAGTTAAGGTGCGTAATAAGCAATTTATTCAAATTTCAACGGCATATCCTGATCCCACTGTTCCGTTTCACGATGATGAGCGTATGATTCAGCAAGCCATGGAACAAGATTATTTGCGCGATGCTGATACATATTTGGGGCTTATTTGGTCGCAGGACAATCTTGACGAAACTTATAAGCCCGATATGTGGGTTAAAAGTAATCCCTTACTAGATTTACCGAGCCAACGAGAAGTGTTGCTGAACGGCTTGACAGATAAGCGCGATTCTGACGCTTTGTCGGGCACACTCAACGATTTCCAAAACAAAAACCTTAACCTGTGGCTAGAGCAATCGGCCGATAGCTTCTTGAAACTGCCTGACGTTGAGCGAGCTATTATATCATCATTTAGTTTCGATGATCGGCAAGTTTATATTGGCTTTGACTACTCGATGTTTAGTGATAACACAGCGCTAGCGTTTGTATTTCCTTATCGTGACAATAATGACAAACCACGATGGTTTATTTATCAGCATAGCTTTATTCCCTGGCAGAAAGCTGGCTCGATTGAAGCTAAAGAAAAGCAAGACGGTATTAATTATCGTGATTTAGCTCAAAAGGGATTCTGTACCATTAGTAGCCATCCTCAAGGACTAATCAATGACGAGCAAGTTTACCAATGGCTACTTAACTTTGTTGAGCGGCATAGACTGGAAGTAGTTTTCTTTGGCTATGACGCGTGGGGGCTAACGCCCACAATCAAGCAGTTAGATTTGAATTCAGGGTGGCCATTGCAAGCCATTCGGCAGCGGACTAGTGAGTTGAAGGATCCAACTAAGTTTTTGCAGACGATGTTCGTTGAAGGCTCGGTAGACCGCTTTGATGATCGAATTATGGAAAAGGCATTACTAAACGCTGAAATTTATGAAGACAAAATTGGTATTCAAGTCGATAAAGCTAAGGCCACATTGAAGATTGATGTGGTAGATGCGTTAATTGATGCCTTATTTCAGGCTATGTATCACTTTGAAGACTTTTCAGACGTGAACAATCCTGATAAACAGGTCGAACGTATGAACGAAAAACAAGTTCTTGAATGGTTTAATAACCCGGAATCAGGATTGCTAGGAGATGATATTGATGATTTTTAAACAATTTTTTGCGACTATCTGGCATTACTTTGATGTGCTGTGTTTCATTCTAGGCATGATTGCTGGAGTGTATGCAGCGTTTTTATTTGGGCAGGCGCAAGGCGTCCTAGCAATCGCGGTAGCTTTGTTCTTAGTTGGCTGGCTTTCGGAAGTCGTAACAGCTAGCCAAAAAGGAGGTGATTAATAATGCCCTTTTTTGAACCACCAACGGCAATAAAAAATTCAGTTAGTATTCAAAGCGTGCCAGTAGAAGACGATAATATCGTTAATTTTTTGTCGCCAACTGGCGATAATGAGTATGTTAGTGCCGAAGACGCTTTAGAGAATTCAGATATTTATTCAGCAGTTAACCAAATATCTGGAGACTTAGCCACGGTACAATTAATGGCCAATATGCCACGAGCACAAGGAATTCTAAACAATCCTAGCACGACAGCTAACGGTCACACGTTTTGGCAGTCTATGTATTCACAATTGTTATTGGGTGGTGAATGCTTTGCATATCGCTGGCGCAATCCTAATGGTTTAGATCTGCGCTGGGAATATTTGCGACCTAGCCAAGTGCAAACCTACTTATTAGATGACGGCAGTGGATTAACCTATACGGTTACTTTTGACGAGCCTAATTTGGGTGTCCTTCAATATGTACCACAGTCTGACATGATTCATATTCGCTGGGCTAGTACCGATGGCGGTATGACTGGTAACAGTCCGTTAAAAGCATTATCGAATGAGTTACAAGTCAAGAGTTCGTCTAACAGTTTAACGTTGGCTGCATTGGCACGCTCAATTAGTGCTCCTGGCGTTCTATCTATTCAGCACGGTGGGTTGCTAAGTGAGAAGATGAAGTCCAGCCGCTCACGTAACTTCATGAAACAGGTGAACAGTTCAAACGGCGGCCCGGTAGTTATTGATCAACTTGAAGATTACAAGCCACTAGAAATGAAAGCCGATGTCACTAAGCTGTTAAGCCAAACAGATTGGACGAGTAAGCAAATTGCTAAGGTTTTCGGCATTCCTGATAGCTATTTAAATGGCCAAGGTGACCAACAAAGTAATATTGACCAAATTAAAGGCATGTACACTAATGCCCTTAATCGCTATTTACAGGCGATTTTAGCTGAACTGGATAATAAGCTTAATGCTAAGATAACGGCCAATATACGGACTGCTGTAGACCCATTGGGAGACTCATTTGCAACTACCCTATCGGGGCTGGCTAAAGACGGCACAATTGCTAATAATCAAGCAACTTGGTTACTACAGCAGACTGGTTATTTCCCAGATGAAATGCCGGCTGCTAAGAATCCAACGACACAACAAGTTGTGATTCAATCAGGAAAAGGAGGTGATAATGATGACAAAGAAAGTGATGATTAAAGGCGATATTGTTGATGATCAAACAGCCGGTTTCTATCAATTCTTTGGAATGCCAGCAGTATCACCTTCAGGTGTCGCTGACATTTTAAATGATGACAGTGGCGATGACGATGACGACGGTGATGATGAAGCACTTGAAGTTGATATTGCTTCCAATGGTGGCGATGTTTTTGCGGCTAGTGAGATTTACACTATGCTAAAGAATTATGCTGGCAATGTAACAGTTAATATTCAAGGCTTAGCAGCTAGTGCGGCAAGCGTGGTTGCTATGGCTGGCGATCATATCAACATTTCACCGACCGCTCAGATTATGATCCATAAGGCTTGGTCACAGCCGGCTGGTAATGCTGACGATCTGGAACATGAAGCCAGTATTTTAAATGGCATTGATCAATCAATTGCCAGCGCTTATGAGGCTAAAACCGGCATGGATCAAGCTGACTTGCTACAATTAATGGCAAATGAAACATGGTTAACCGCTAGTGATGCCGTCGATAAAGGTTTTGCTGACGAAATTATGTTTGCTAATGATCAACAATTACAACCGGTGAATGCTATCTCACATATTCCGCCTAAATCTGCAGTTAACAAGTTGATGAATCTCATTTATAAGGCGGATAAGGATAAAACTAAGCCGTCTAAAGAAGAAAATGCTACTAATAGTCAATCTGCTGAATTACGAAACAGCAAATTGGCTATTTTATTTGGAAAAAATCAAAAGGAGGCCAACTAATGGCAAATATTAATAAAATGAATGATGCCTGGATTGCCCAAGGGCAAAAGGTGTCAGACTTGAACGACAAGTTAAATGCTGCCGTACTTGACGACAGCTTCGATCAAGACGAATTTAAAGCAATGAAACAAGACCGCGACAATGCGGTTTCCCGGCGTGATGCTTTACATGAACAACTGGAAGAAGAACGCAAGGCACAAGAAATTGCCAACATGGATGACAAGAATAAGGCCCCGCTTGATGATGACGAAGAAGACATCAAAGCCAAGTTCATTAAGAACTTCCAAGGCATGATTAAAGGCGACCCTAAAGTTATGAACTTGGTAACTTCTTCTATCGACGAAACTGGCAACGCAATTGGTTTGACTATCCCTCAAGATATTCAAACAGCCATTAACACATTGGTTCGCCAGTACGATTCATTACAACAGTATGTTAATCGGGAATCTGTTACGACACAAACTGGTTCACGGGTTTACGAAAAGTGGACTGACGTTACTGCACTGGCCGATTTAGATGATGAAACGGCTACCATTGGTGATAATGATGATCCTAAGCTATCCATTATCAAATATACGATCCATCGGTATGCTGGTATTACCACTGCCACTAATTCATTGCTAAAGGATACCGCTGACAACATTTTGGCTTGGTTGTCGCAATGGATTGCTAAGAAGGTTGTTGTTACTCGCAACGCTAAAATTATTGCGGCGATGAACAACGCACCAACGAAGCCAACCTTAGCCAAGTTTGATGACATTATTACGATGATTAATACTGCCGTTGATCCTGCCATTAAGTCTACGTCATTCTTAATGACAAATACGTCAGGCTTCAATGTACTGTCCGAGGTTAAGGATGCTATGGGACGTTATTTATTGCAACCCGATCCAACACAACCTGATCAGTATTTAATCCGTGGCAAGCGGATTGTAGAGGTAGCTGACAAGTGGCTGCCAAATTCTGGGACAACAGCGGCGCCAGTTTATCCATTGTATTATGGTGACTTATCACAAGCGGTTACTTTATTTGACCGAGAAAATGCGTCATTGTTAACGACCAATATTGGCGGTGGTGCCTTCGAGAAAGACCAAACCAAGATTCGCGTGATTGATCGCTTTGATGTTGAAGCTACTGATACGGAAGCCTTTGTTGCAGGTTCGTTCAGTACAATTGCTGACCAAACGGCCAACTTTGCGGCGAGTGCTGCTACAACGACTGACGGGAAGTAATTAGCCAACTATGTCGCCAATAAATACACAGTACAGTGACAATCTGGGCGGCTAAGTAAGGATGTGATTTAAGTGGCAGCCGATTTAGAAACATTGAAATCATCTTTGCGAATTGACGGGAATGATGACGACGAGTTGCTAACAGGCTACTTGTCTGCAGCCACTAGCTACATTAAACAGGCCATTGGTGATGAAAATGGTGTTACGGGGTTCTATGAAATGGAAGACGTGAATGACTTGTTTGCAACGGCTGTTTACGCCTTAGCTGGCTCATATTGGTATTACCGGACATCAATCACTTCAAATACTGTTAATCCAGTTGACTTAGTTGTTGATTCGATTATTGGCCAATTACGAGGCCTGTATAGTCAAAAGCAAGATGAGGTGGACAACAATGGCGATTAACAGGTTAACTCCAGTTGACTTTAACCAACGTATACAGATTGGCACTGTTAAAACTATTCAAAATCCTATTAACGGGACTAGTAAGCAGACTTTTGTTAGTCAGTTTAGTTTATACTGTGCACCCTATACACGATCAATTGCATCTTCGTATCAACTCACAGCTGAACAATTAGAACAAGTAGTGGTCATTATTAGGCATAACCCTAAAGTTTATGAAGGTATTAAGTGTCAGTATAAAGGCAAGTTTTACGATGTCATCAATGACAGCATAGATGATTCTAGCAATTATCTGTCTTGCGATTATTTGACGCTCAAACAGGTTACTAAGGGGGCCTAGTTATGGCAGACACTATAAGCGACCAATTAGAAAGCTGGCTTAAAGACGTCCATAAGCTAGTTCCCAATGAAGCTGAACAAGAGCGGATAACAGAGGCTGGTGCTAAGAAGTTAGCTGATAACTTAACGGAAGCCACGAGAAAGAAACACTATTCAAGTCATAAAGATGAGAAGTACGGACACATGGCCGACAACATAAGTTATAACAACAACGATATAGACGGTGAACATGATGGTAGCTCAATTGTCGGCTGGACTAACAAATTCCATGATATGAACGCCATGAGGTTAAATGATGGCACCAAGCATATTCATGCTGACCACTTTGTTGACCAGAACCTAGCCGACTCACAAGACGATGTTTTTAACGCCATGCTAGATGAATACAAGAAGGGGGACGATGACTAGTGTTATTACCAGTCTCACAGGTAGCCAGCCTAGTTAACGCCCTCAATTTAACGTGGCTAGATAAAATCTACCTTAATGCCATACCTAAAGAAGAAAGAAACAACACTACTAGTACAGTCATGCTGTTACAAGAGACCGATTCAAGTCCGGCCTATCTTGCAAATGACACGTTTAAAGGGTTATCCATGGGTGTTGAGATTCAAATCTTTTACAAGGTTGACCTAGCAGATGACTTTAACCCGCTAGAAGCTGAAATAGAATTAATGCAGAATCTTAAATCAGCTGGTTGGCTGATTGTATCTAGTCAGCACCACACAACTGACCCAGATACCAACCAAGTAACCAAAACGATTTATGTAACGAAAAACGAAATGATTTAAAGAGGAGAGATTTATAAATGTCAAAACACAACATTGTTAAAGCTAGTTTTGCTTTACTAGATGACAACGGTGACCTTATTTCAGGCACTAACGGCTTATCAACAGATGGCCTTTATGTCGCTGACCACCAAGGTGAAGGCTTTAGCCAAATTAACGTATCCGCCATTGAAGCCGCTGGTACAGCTGGTTGGGGCAACGGCCAAATCAAGAGAACATCTTATGGTAAGTCTATGCCTACCTTGGCTTTAACCGCCTTAGATCTAGACTGGAAGATTAACCAGATGATTAAAGGGTTCACACAAAATTCCACGACCGGCGCATGGGTAAGACAATTGCCTAAGCCACACGTTGCCATGATTGCCGAATCCCAATCATTAGACGGTGACATTTCAATTTATGAATGCTTTAACAATATCGAATTTGTTGAAGAAGCATCTAACAACTCAACTGATACTAACAGTGAAGCTGACTACTCAACTGCTTTATCAGGTACTGTATTGACGCCATTGAAGTCTGACATCTTCTTAGCAGCAAACGGGGTTCAACAACCTTATATGGTTGCTAAGTCTACTGACACTGGCTTTGATTTGGATAAGCTTATGGCTGAAACATTTGGCGGCTACACTAAGTCAACAAGTGGCACAACTGGCAGCGCGACGGGCTCAACAACCGATAGCACTACTAGCGGTACTTCACAAGGATAGATCAAAGAGGCTTCCCATTAAGGGCGGCCTTTTAATACATACAAATTTAAATAAAGGGGTACAAATCACTATGAAAATCAACGCTAAAAACTACTTTAAAATTAATAAAACAGCTGACGTAACGCCAACTAACAATATCATTCGATTAGCTACTAAAGTACAAATTGGTATGTTGGAGTCACAGGACACTGAAAAAGAGGTCACTGAACTAGACGCCATGAAAAACGGCCTAGAATTACAGGACGATATGGCCGACTTTGTGCAACGGGTTATGGGATACACTGAAAAGCAGATGGAAACGATTAACGATACCATCTCAATTGAACGGTTTGGCGAAGGTGTCGGCTACCTAATTATGCGCTTAAACGGTATCTCAGACGCTGATATTAAACTATCCGAACAGAAACAACGTAAAGCCATTGAAGACGCTAAGTCGTCAAAATAAGCCGGCACAAGCGTAACAGTGAGCTTAAAAAGGAAGTCTTGAAGTTGAAAAACCAACAGGAAGACTTCAACCTGCTAGCTCAACAATTATTAACCGAGGGGTTATCACCGAAAGAATTTGATGATAGCTCATTTTTTAGTTTAATGGCGGCTTTGAACGCTCGTAAGAAAGAAGATCGTGCTGAGCTAGTTGATCCATTAGAGGCTGTCAACTCAACATACGGCCTTTAGCGCTTGTGCCAAAAAGGAGGTTAAAAAATGGCTAAAAAAGTAGTCGGCCGTGAGATGACTAGCAAGGTCGGCCTAGATTCAGCAGAGGCTGTTAAATCACTCAAGACGTTGACAGCCGAGGTTAAAGCCAACACTAGTGGTTGGAAAGCCCAAGAGACGGCATTAAAATCAGCCGGAGAGTATCAAAAGGCGGCCGCAGCTAGGGTAGATGGCTTAGCCAAATCAATGGAGATGCAAAAGGCTAAAATTGATGAGTTAAAGTCCCGTCAATCAGGCCTAAACAGGGATACTAAAGATGGTGAAGAGCAATATTTAAAGCTGACTGACCAGATTAACAAAGCTAGTCGAAGCTATGACTCAATGGGTGGTCAATTAGACCGAGCCAAGTCTAAATTACAGTATTACAATTCAGGTTTAGCCGACCTACAAAAGGGCTATAAACAGTCTACAGCGTTGTCTAAGTCCTATGTTGAACGCCTAGAAGCCGAAGGTAAGTCAGCCGAAGCTAATAAGGCTCGTTTAAGTGGTTTAAAACAGGCCTATTCTAACATGGAGGCTCAATATAAAGCCCAGTCAGATGAGCTAAACCGGATAAAAACGGCTAGTGGAGCTACTAGTGACGCATATAAACGCCAGCAAGTGCGTGTTAATGAGACCGCAACAGCCATGGCTAAAGCTAAGACTAGCCAAAACGAGCTACTTAAAGCGATGGAAAAAGAACCTCATGGATTTATGCATGGTGTTCGTTCTAAGCTTGATAGCATTGATGACAAAGCTAAGAAGACATCTCATTTATTCGGCACAATTCTAGGCGCGCATTTAGTTGCAAACGGAATTACTAATGCTTTATCAAGTATAACGGCATCTTTTGGCGAACTTAATAGTGCTGTAACAGAATATGATAACAAGCAACGTACAATGACGGCCACGTGGACTACTTTAACTGGTTCAAACGGAAAAGGTAAACAAATGGTCGGCATTGGTAATGAGTTAGCTTCAGCTTTCAACCAGAACATTAATGTGGTTGATGAACTTAACCAGTCCTTCTATCACGTTTTCGACAATGCACCACGAACTAAAGAGTTAACCAAGTCTATTTTGACATTGGGTGACACGCTTAACCTAAGTGATGAGAATGTTACCCGACTAGGCACCAACTTCACTCATATGCTATCAAGTGGCAAGATGCAACTTGGCGACTTCAACATGATTAACGACCAGTTGCCAATGTACGCTGGTAAAATGCTAGAGTTTGAAAAGAAACAACAGCATAACAGTAAGCTAACCATGTCCACGCTACGTGACCAGATGAGCGCCGGTAAGATTAGTGCTAAAGACGCTGAGGAAGTTATGAACTCACTTGGTGGTAAGTACGCCAAAGCCTCAGAGAACTTGATGAAGACCATACCCGGTATGCAACGGTCAATCAGGACTCAGATGCCGGCGTTATTAGATGCCATTTACAAGCCAATTGCCAATATGAAGTCCCCATTAATGGGCCAGTTTACAAAATGGATTGGTGATAAGAATACTAAAGCCGAGTTTAAAGATGTTGGTAGTGCTTTAGCCTTACAAATCAAAGACATTTCTAAAGCGTTTGCTGGTAAGAATTTTAACGTTGGTGACACGTTAGATAAAATGTTGGCTAATCTAGCTAAAGGTATTGATAAAGTTGGCGCTAACATCATTGCTCATAAAAAAGAAATAAAGTCATTCTTTAGCTCAATGAAGACTGCTTCTAAGACATCCTTTAATGTGTTTGTGCAATCTCTCAAGGATATTGAACCAATATTGAAGATTGTTGGTGGATTCGCTGAGAAACACCCTAAAGTATTCGCTGGTTTAGCTTCTAGTGCTTTTGTAGCAAGTAAGGGTATATCTGCATTAAAACTAGCCTTCACTGGTTTAGATTTAGCGAAGAGCTTGGGTGGCAAGCTTGGTCGGCTTGTGTTAAAACCCAAGGTTGATGGAGCTGAAGGTAAACGCGAGCTAACCCTATTTGGCAAGGCTGTTAAAGGCACTGCTAAAGGGATTGGCAAAGGCCTAAAATGGACTGCTAAGATAGCCTATAAGGGTGCTTCTAAAGCAGTCGGCCTATTATGGAAGGCTACTAAAGGCACTGGCAAGCTGATTGGTAAGGGCCTATCATGGACGGCTAAAATCGCCTATAAAGGTGCTTCTAAAGCATTCAGTGTGCTAGGTGCTGGTATTAAGACAGTAGGTAGGGCCTTCCTATCATTGGGGAGGATGTTACTAACTAACCCTATTGGCCTAGTATTAACCGCTGTGGTTGCTTTAGGTGTAGCCTTTTACGAGGCGTACAAGCACATTAAGCCGTTCAGAGAATGGGTAAACAAGACAGCTAAAGCGGTAGTTAACTTTGGTAAAGGTATTGCTAAATGGGGCGTTAATGTCGGCAAGTCAGTAGGTAAAGCCCTAAGCAACATGTCAAAAAAGTGGAACAGCTTTAAATCTAGCTTTAAAAAGGGCTGGAACAAGCACTGGTCAGACATGGGTAAATCGCTCAGGAATAACTGGAACGGTTCTTTGAAACATACTAGAGAGTTCTTTAGCAGTGTTGGCAAGAAGTGGGATTCATGGAAGTCTAGCTTTAAGAAGAGTTGGTCAAAACACTGGAATAACACAACTAGCAACTTGCATGGTGCATGGAATAGCTCATACAAGCATACTAGAGACTTCTTTAGCGGTATGGGCACTAAGTGGGCTGGCTGGAAAAAGAGCTGGTCACATAGTTGGAATAACCACTGGAATACCATGCGGGCTAACTTGCACAGCTATTGGAACAAAGACTTAAGTCACACTAAAGTGTTCGGTCACTCAATGGGTGATTGGTTATCAACATTCAAGAAGTCATTTAAGGGTGGCTGGTCAGGCTTAGGAACCGGTGTCGAGAACATATTCAAAGGTCTGTGGAAAGATTTAAAAGGCTTTGCTAGAGACGGCATGAACGATGTCATTGATATTATCAACGGTGGGATTAATGCGGTTGATAGTGTTATCCATATGTTTGGCGGTAAAAAGAAAACCATTAGTGATTTAAGTCATGTTCACTTTGCCGAAGGTACTGGGATGTTTAGTGGGTCACGTAACCCAATTACTAAGCCTACTATGGCGATGCTTAATGATGGTAATGACTCACCTGAAACAGGCAACAAAGAAATGGTCATGCTACCTAATGGTGACTCAGGTATTGTTCAAGGCCGTAACACTAAGATGATGTTACCAGCTGGCACAGAGGTATTGAATGCTAGTGAGACAGCCATGTTAATGAGTATGCAAGGCGTGACTAAGTACGCTAAAGGTACTGGGATATTTGGTGATATCCTCAACAGTGTGACTAGTGGTATCTCAGGCGTAACTAGCTGGTTTGGTAAGAAGGTTGGCAGTTTAGAGAAGTTCTTCGATACCGCCACTAAGATTATTGCTCACCCGGTGAAGTCGTTAGAGAACCTGTTTAGCTGGTCTTCTAAGGGCGTCTCAGGCGTGATTAGTAACATTGGTAAGGGCCTATTTGACGATACTGAGAAGCAAGCCAAGACATGGTGGTCAACCTTATGGGGTGGCGTTAATGACAGCTTAGGTAGTGGATCAGATAGCTCTAGTCTAGTCAACGCCATGGAGAAATATGGTGCCACAAACAAGTATGTTTGGGGTGCTGCTGGTCCTAGTGCGTTTGACTGTTCAGGTTTAGTACAATATGCTTTGAAGAAGATGGGAATAAGCTTCCCACGGACTAGTGGTGAGCAGTATGCCGCTTCTAAGAAGGTTTCAAAGCCTAAAGCTGGCGACTTGGTATTCTTTGGCTCTAAGGGTTCAGAGCACGTTGGTGTTTACACTGGCAATGGCGAGTTCTATTCAGCTGAAAATGAGAAAGATGGCATGGGATTCAGCAAGGTGCACGGCGGTGGATATGGTGTGTTCACTGGCTATGGACGAGTACCCGGATTATCGAATAGCACTAGCTCGGATAAGTCATCTAAATCTAGTGGCTTGTTAGGCACAATTAAAAAGCAGGTTGGTAGTGGCTTTTGGTCATTTATCAGTAAGCTAGCTAACGAGTTTGGCGATTCCGGCAGTGGTTCAATTGAAGGCGGAGCTATTACTCATTCAATGATAGACGAAGCGCTTCAAATGACTAAAGTGCCCAAAGAATATTGGTCTAAGATGCAGTCAGCTATCATTAAGACAGCCGACAGTGAAACGGGTAACCGTAACATTGGCCAGACTATCTCAGATGGTAACTCAGCTAGTGGTAATGGTGCATTTGGACCGTTGCAATTTACTAAAGGTACCTTTGATGCGTTTGCTTTTCCGGGCCATGATAACTGGAAGTCTAGCTTTGACCAAGTGCTGGCGTTCTTAAACAACTCTGACTATCTTAACGCCACTGGTAATACGTCTATCTGGGGTACTGCTAAATATGACTGGTTGCACAGTGGGCCAATTGGGCATAAGCGGTTTGAGAATGGTGGCATTGTCAACACTAACCAGTTGATTGAGGTTGCTGAAAAGAACAAGTCTGAAATGGTGGTTCCACTGACTAATAAATCACGGGCTAATCAGTTAATCACACAGGCTAACCAGATTGTAAATGGCACTACTAGCACACAGGTTGCGTCTAATAGCAGTGAAAGTAGTGAGAAGCTTGATAAACTAATCAGCTTAATGTCAGCCATTCTAGGCAACATGGGCAGTGTTCAAGCAGTTATTGCTAAATCAGACGTGGTTAATGCCGTTAAATCTGACAATAAGACCACTTCACAGTATAGTCAGATGATGGGCTATTAAAGTCATCAATTAAAGGGTAGTCCTTAAACGGGCGCCCTTTTTACATACAAACTTAAAAAGGAGGTTAAATCGTGACCTTACAACGAGATGATTTTGAATATGCCGGTTTAAATAGCCGGGACGATTTACAAGTTGAGATGGGTAACGTGGTATTACCTAGTGCACCAGCCATGGCTGAACAGGTGACTGATATACCGGCCATGTATGGTAACCAATTTAATGGCACGGACTTTACTAGTCGGACGATTAGTATACCGGTATCTATTTACTGTGCTGATAACCAAGATGCCTTTAATCAGGTAATGCACAATTTAAGCGGTCTGCTTTTAAGCGATGACCCTAATGACAACGGTAAAGAGTCCCCACTAGTGTTTGGCTTTGAACCCAAGGTGACGTATTGGGGGCATATTACCACGATTAGTGACCCGACCCCAATTAACACGGGTATGTATGACATGACTTTAACGATTACCTTTGTACAGTCCGACCCACGGGCAACCCTACCACAGGTTGAAACACCCTTAAAGAATGGGCTAAATACAATCACTGTTGAGGGCACCGCTAGAACAGAGCCAGTTATTCAGGTCATACCTAAGCGGGATTTAAAGTACATTGGATTCAGCTTAAACGGTGGCCTATATGGGGTAGGACCCGAAGACCCTACCGACCAAGACACGGCCGTTCAACCATACGTTACAGCGGTTGATGACCCAATGGGCAGTATGGCGATGTGGTCTAATGATGCTACCGCTATTTCATCCATGAAGATTAATGGTAAATACACCTATCAAGGGGCCAGCCAAATTAAGACCGATTCTGGCGTTATGATGGTGGCTTTAAGCTCGGGTAAAAAGAACTACGGGACGATGCCAACCACAACTGACGATACTTGGTACGGTCCAGCTTATCGTTATACGGGTATGACTAACAGTTTAACGAACTGGCGAATACGAACGGGTGTCCATCACATTAAGTACAGTGGTACTCATAATGGACGTGCTATTGGACAAGTCGCCGTACTATTATTGGATGCGAATGGGGAAACTATTGGTCGCTTTGGTATTGTTGACCATGGTAGTGGGGCCCGTCCAGAAGCCTTCTTACAATTGACCGAACCGGGCGGAACATTCACCACTGGCGATGGTATTCATAAGGACATCTATTATGGCTACGGGCCATCTAAAGCGTTCACCAATAAAAAGGACACTAAAGTGAAAATTAAAACGGGTACCAAAACTAAAACAGTTAAAAAGGTAGATTGTAAAATTAATCCGAACGCTGTTCGGACAAAAAAGATCAGC
>NZ_AYGX02000020.1 GCF_000498955.2 Lactiplantibacillus fabifermentans DSM 21115
AGGTTATGCTGAACAATTTGTCCAAAAATTCGGATTAAATTTGCAATCTACCATCAAAAAATTAAGGACGAAAAAAATAAGATTGAACAACGGCTAGGTAAACAAATCATCAGTCAAGACAATTTAGATTATGCTAATTTGTCTAACGATCAGATTAAGCTTTTAGCCAAGCAATTTTCTGAATTTTTAAAGGTAAAGTCCGTAGATCATTAGCCATACGAGATGGGGAAATTCCATGTCTAATCAATATGAAAAACTAGTCGAGCAGCAAGCGCGTTTAAAACAAAAAATTGAGCGGGAAGATTTTAAATTACGGCAATCTAAATACTATGAAAATCGGCAAGCCCGCAAAGCACGTTCTCGCCGATTAATTAAAAAAGGGGCTTTATTAGAAAAGTACTTTCAAGCTAATAACCTCTCGGTCGAACAAACCGAAGAACTTTTAAAAACATTTGCTGACTATGTTAACGTCCATAAACCGGATAAATTAAAAAACGATCAACCTAATAACTAGGCCGATCGTTTTTATTTTCAGGATTGTTTTTTGGCTTAATTTCTGGATTGTGTTTAGCAAAGTCTTTTAACTGTTTTTGAATTCTTTGTGTAAGCTCTGCTTTACTTTCTTTGTGCTTCCTTTTACTTGATCGCTGTTGAATTATCTTTTGACCCTTACCTCTTCTTTTTGATTTTAGGTCAAGCGTAAAATCTGAAATTTTTTTTTGATCTAGCTTACTTAAATGACCGATTTCTTTAAAGTTTAAACCGGCTTTGGGAAAGCGATAAATATTACCAAGATCGACCCAGGAAGGTTTCTTCAACCCAGCGGATTGCCAATCTTGAATCGGATAATATTGTTGCTTGATATAAGCCGACTTCTTTTCATACTGACTAGTAATTTTAAAAGCCTCGACCGTCTGTTCTGATACCCGACGAATTAAAACTGGTCGAGACTTGCCACCGTTAGTTTCTACAAAACTAACGTATAGGCTGACTAAGTCATTAGTCCTCATCTGGATCGTTGAGCCAATCAGCGACCTCTTTAGCGTCTTTAAACTCGGTGACTGGTGTCCCTTCGGTCGCCTTTAAAAAGCGTAAATTAGCTCTTTCTTCTTCGCTTAAAGACGCATTAAAAGGTAAAGCACCATTAGCAACAATCCGCTTGTAAAACATGTTAATGGCCGTGGTTGGATTTAAGCCCAATTCGCTTAAAACTGCTTCGGTATCATCGGCCAAATCTTTATCAATCTTGACTTGGACCCGTTTCTTTTCCTTAACTGCCATGATTGTCTCATCTCCTTTCTTTTACTACTACCATTATACTACCTTTTGAGTACCTTATCAATAGATAAAGCCCTGGCCTCAAATTACTTGAGCTTGGCGTTGATCTAAAGGCTGAACTCTTGAGCTGGTTAGCTCTGGCACTCATTTAAAAGCCCCTATTCTTCTGTTTAAGTCATTTAAATCTCACTTAAGTTAAAGGAGGCTATTAAGTCTTAAAACCGCTTATAAAGGATTCTGTAACCTTTTAGGACTAGTAGTACAACCCACTGTTATCGTTGTCGGCCGACTTTTCTTCTTCAGGGTGTTTGGCCGCATATTCTCTAGCCGCTTGTTCATTCCACCAAATCGCAAATAGGTTTTGCATGGTGCCGTATAAGTAGTCTCCACGTTCTTGATATGCTTCTCATTGCTTCTTAGGGCGTTAAAGTAGCGTCTCAAGGCTTTAGTCATTAAAGATTTTAGTTCTTCATCGTCTAGTGGGATTAGAACGCCAATGTCCTGATGATCCTTCTCAACTCGGTACTTAGCATTTAAGATAATACCAACGAAGCGACGCATCTATTGCGGGGTACGGCACCAAAAACTAAGCAGTATTCATCATGTTACAGCACCCAAGTAAAAACTACGAAGATAAAAACATTCATCCTCAAAATATGTAACCTAGAAAAAAGGCCTCCAGTGTTAAACCGAGAGCCTTTTTTAGTATACCAATTTCTACTTCACATAAGGTGGCTTATCCCAAGTAACCCCCTCACTCCCTGATAAAACAACGATCCATTATTTGGCCTTTGTGAAATTTGACGGAAGAGGAGTGGTCTAGATGAAAAACCCCCCAAAAATCATTAAACTCACTTTGTGAATTTAACCGCCTAAACTCCTAGACCATTGCGCCAATCGTGCCTGACACCAGTCCAAAAAATCCCGTTCTGAAATCATTGGTGTTCCCGTCAATAACTTTTTTGTGATGGGCTCCTCACCTAAAGCCGTCTCAATTAACCCAACCACTAAATAATCTGTCTGTTTCGTAACCCAATTTTGTGGTTTCGCCCCAAAGACTTTCGCCAAACTAAAAGCTTGATCCCGAGTCATGGTAGTTAGACGTCCGGTAAAAGCAATCTCACAATCTCTTAAATCAAGCATTTTAAATCATCAACTTTCTTGATTCTAATGTTGGTTTTGACTTGACGGGTTATGGTTTTCCATTCAGTTTAGAGGGAGTGACGTTTTGAGCGCAGAATTGTTCCCTGGAAACAGTTATTTGAAATAACTGAACCAGAGTGCAATTCTACGCTAAGGTTTCCCCCTAGTTCGTCGGTCGTTAACGCCCGTCGCTTGTCTGTACAATTGCGGTATTGCTACCACCACTCATTATAAACCTACGTTTTCGGTTTAACCTACTAAAAAACGCCCTAGTAGGCGTTGGCAATACGTATTTATGTTTGTTCGATCACCAACTAATCAGTGGCACCAAGCCGAAGCTTCGTTTTACCACCCGCGCCGTTAATGGTCGCGCTCACCATTCACCACCCAGCCGTACAGATGACCTTGTTGTGGTATAGCCAGACTTATTGAAGTCGCCCTGGCAAACGTGTCCCCTTAGATTTAGACCCCAGCTTGTCCCCTAGGGCTTTAAAAATCGCACCGGCCATGATATAATAGTCATTAAACAAGTTGACTTTTATGTGGCGCTCACCGATTCCCGTCGGTGGGTGTTTTTTTATGTTCTATTTTATGTAACCAATATTACTCGTTGTTTGGTGATAAATCAACATTTCTTTTTATGTATCCTTGTATCCTTGTATCCTTGTATATTCATATCCTTGTATCTAAGTATCCTTGTATCCTTGTATCTAAGTATATTAGGATACTTGCAGTCAATCTTAATTTAACGGCTTTTGATAAGAAATGTATCCTTGTATCCTTGTATCCAAGTATCTTTGTATGTTATCATCCTTGTATCCAAGTATCCTTGTATATTAGGATACTTAATCGGAGGTCAGTATAATGGGTGAAGTAATTACTTTTGGAAATTTTAAAGGTGGCACCGGTAAAACAACAAATGCCACGCTTGCATGCCTGGCACTAGCTCGTGCTGGTAAAAAAACGCTATTAATTGATTTCGATCCTCAAGCAAACGCTACAGATATTTACTTTAAAACCGCGGCTAATTTAGGCCACGATGACATTAAATTTAATCAAACCTTGCTTGCATCAATCCAAGAAGAGGACTTATCAAGATCGTTGGTTACTTTGGATAAAAACATTGACTTTATTCCATCAAGCGCAGATTTTTCATTGTACCCACGGATTATGGAAAAAAAGTTTAAAAATAATTATAAAGATAGAGTTACATATTTTAGCAAGCTACTTGCTTCACTAAAAGAAAAATATGATTTCGTGGTATTTGATTTGCCACCGACTATTTCCTTAATTTCTGATAGCGCCTTATACGCTTCAGATTGGGTTCTGATTATCCTTCAAACTCAAGAGCACAGTCTTCAGGGTGCCGAATCGTTTCTAAAATATATACAGGAACAGGTAATCGATGAATACGAAGCACCTAGTTTGAATTTACTCGGTATACTTCCTGTGCTATTAAAGAATGGGGCGCCTGTTGATCACAGCACATTAGAAGTAGCAGAAGAAGAATTTGGGAAAGAAAACATGTTAAAAACCCTAATTCGTAATATGGAAAGAATCAAAAGATATTCAATCAGAGGTGTATTTCTAAAAGATCAGTTCGATAAAAAAATAATTAGATTATACGATTCTGTGGCACAAGAAATTATTGAAAGGGCGGACTAGCATGGTGGAACTTTTACACAATCCTAACTCAAATAAAAGCAAAATAATTCCTAGAAAATCGGCGCCCCAGCCCCAAAAAGAAATTTCCATATCTTCTCTAAACGAATCAAACAAAACGAAGTCTAAACAAATAGATGGTGTTACTTTTGATACTACGCTCAGAATTGACAATCATCTAAAAAACTTTATGAAAGCTATGGTAATTTTAGGGTATAGCTCAACTCAACAAAACGGATTAGCCCAATTACAAAAAACTTTTTTTGAATCGTTAACTGAGTCTGAACAAAATACGCTTACGACTCAAATACAGACTTTGGAAACCGGCGATGCTAACAAAGTAAAAAGTAAATAATCACGTGCTCTCAGACGACACGTTCACCTTTTAGATGTATACTTGTCCGTTTAAATTAAGCAGAATGCACACAAAAAAGTCCTCTATTATGCGGAATAGAGGGCTTTTCTGAAATCATTACATAACAGGCTTTGCTTAGGAGCGTTGCTTGTGTCCATTTAGGACATACACAATCATATAACAATCAATGCTGTCACTTAACTTACTCAAAAAAGCCACCCACCTCGTGATGAGATGAGTGGCTTTTTGGTTGTGTGGTAGATTGTAAAATTAATCCGAACGCCGTTCGGATTAATTTTACAATCTACCCTACACAGCATACTTTTGTTTCATTCATTTCAAGATATTTGGGGCCAACAATCGGACATTTTACTGGTTGGACTTATTGGATTGGTTTAGTATTTGTTTGCATGGCTGAGTTGACTGCAACAGCGACTTATGTGCAGTACTGGCTACCAAGCGTTCCTGCTTGGATTATTGAATTAGTTTTTTTAGGAATTCTGGTGAGTATCAATTTCATTGCAGCACGATTATTTGGGGAAGCTGAGTTCTGGTTTGCCATGATTAAGATTATTGCTATAATTGCCATGATTTTAACGGGTGTTTTCATGCTCATAAACCATTCCGTCACCCCACTTGGGCACGTATCATTAACAAATATTAGTCATGATTACATACTATTCCCACATGGTATTTTTAATTTTATTGCTGCATTTCCAATGGTGTTTTTTGCTTTTCAAGGAATTGAATTTGTTAGTATTACAATTGGCGAAGCTAAATCCCCACACACAGTTATCAAAAAAGCGGTAAATGAAACACTATTTCGAATATTATTATTTTATATTGGTGCACTAGTCGTAATTATGATAATCATTCCGTGGACGTCACTATCAGCAAACAGTAGTCCGTTTGTTCAAGTATTTAAATTAGCTGGATTTCCGGCAGCTGCTGCCACTATCAATTTCGTTGTCTTAACGTCCGCTGCATCTGCATTAAATAGTTGTATTTTTTCAGCAGGCCGTCATTTTTATCAACTGGCAACTGAAGTTTCCAAAAGCAGTTGGATGTATAAGATGTTTGCTAATATATCAAGTAGTGGCGTACCCGCCGCTGCAATTGCTTTTACTGCCTCATTAGTCTTAATCACACCGATTATGAGTTTAACAACTGCCATTAGTTCAGTTTTTACAATCGTAACCGGCGTGTCTAGTGATATGTATATTATTGTTTACACATTGACATTAGTTGCTCACAGAAGATACCGGGCTTCCGCCGATTTTTTGCCAAATGGTTTTATTATGCCATGGTATAAAATTACCAGTCCATTAACTATATTATTCTTCGGTATCATTTTTATCAGTCTGTTCTTCATCCCAGAAGATATCGTTGGTGCCATCGGGGCAATCTGCTGGACCATAGTCTTTGGTGGAATAGAATTTGTACGTCAAGGGAAAATGAACTTAAACAATACAAACTAAAAGATACAAGATAAAGAGGACGTATGGGGTGATACTCGACATATCCACGTAATCCTTAATTACCCATTTTACTAAAAGTTGATTAAATCAAATTATTAATAAGCGACTCATACCAACGTGGAGATAATCGTTAGCATGGGCCGCTAAGTTATTTTATAAGGGTATCAAACATTTGATTACCGTATAGCTCCTATGTCAAGTATATTAATTTTGATCGGCAAGAGCTAAGTTAAACATTGTATTTTTCACACCCCAAAGGACTCGCTCTGATTATATTTTTGCTCCAGCCAAGACCATTTAAATTCCCCAATTGGCAAGCAACTTGTCACGTTACGCTTACTAACTTTTCAAAAAATTAGATTAAATTTTCAATTTGCCTAGTGATGTTTTTAATATTGTTGTATTTGAAGTTTCTGCCATAATAAAACTCCTAAAGTTAAGTGACTTCCACATTAACTTTAGGAGTAGCCCCTAGAACGGGATTGCTTAAAGCGGGGTTCTTTAAGAAAAGGGCAAAGTAAAAATCATTTGTGAAATAACATCAATCACAAATGGTAATGATTACTATTATTATGTTTACACATTGCCTATTCTTTGTCAAGGATATCTTTATATTGACATAGCAAACGCAATATCGTATGCTAAATCGTAGCGATTACCATTTAGAGTGGAAGGAAATGATTTTATGGCTACACCTGCACGCCGTCAGTCCAAATCTCGAAAGAGGAAACGAAGAGCTACACAAAAGTTAATGTTGCCGGCTATTCATTGGGATAACCAACTTCAAGAATATGTACTTTCACATCATGTCTCATTATCGGGTTATTATCACGGAAAACAGGTAATTCATAAATCGCTCAAGTGATGATGAAGAGCAATAGGAGTCTTAGCATGGAATTCTCAGATCAGCTAATAAAACAATGTTTCCAGTGTGCTTTTAATTATTATGATTGTCCAAAAGCTAATCTTAAGTTTAGTAATTCTAATAATTACTTGACGGTTCAATCACCCTTAAGTAATAGTACCTGGCTAATAGTCGCTATTCTAGGAATGATTAAGGCAGAATACGATTTGCTCTTTTTAGACCATCAAGGACAAATTATAGATTTTTCAATGGCGCGACAAGTAAAATTTGTGATTTCATCAGTTGATGAAGATGCTATGGATAGTCTGCTAGGTGCTTGTTCTTTTTAAACCCAATAAGGAAGGTGCAAAAATGCGGAAAACAATTATTTTAGCTAATGCGGACACAAAGGAAAAACTGTATTTGACAAGTAAGAATCCTAAGAATACACCTCATAAGATCAAATTAAAAAAATACTCGCCAAAGTTAAAACACAGAGTTTGGTTCACTGAGATTAATTAGGGCACAAGGGGGAAATTTCTAATGGCTAAGAAGTCAAAAATAGCTAGATATGAGCGTCAGAAGAAGTTAGTTGCGAAGTATGCTGGTGAACGGAAAAATTTAAAAGCACAGGGAGATTACGTGGCACTGGCTAAGTTGCCCAAGGATTCTAATCCAATCCGATTACGAAATCGAGATGTTTTAGATGGGCGGCCTCGTGGGTATATGCGTAAGTTTGGAATGTCCCGATTAAATTTCCGCAAATATGCCTTACTGGGACAAATTTCTGGGATACACAAGGCCAGTTGGTAATTATAAAATTTTGTAGTGAGGATAACTATCATGGAAAAGGAAGACCATTCGAGTGCTTGCAGACATCTAAAAAGTCCCAATATAAAGACAAGAAAACGTGCGTTGAAAACGATTAAAGTGATTAAAAAACAGAGACGGCTGTTTAACCGGGCAGACTAATTAGAGCCTCTGCCGTACTTTACAAAGAGACTGTTAATCACTATGCTTAAATCACATTAAATGATTAAGGATTTGAGCACATTGATTAATAACAAAATACCATTCTGGAAGCAGCCATTGTTTATATTACGTGTCATCATTATTGTTGGTCTCGTATATATCGTGGGACATCTAACTATTCAATATTTCTGTGAGCCTAAAGTCACTGCACAAACAATTAATTTGCGTGACATGCCGACACCAAAGGGTCACATTATCGAAAAGCTCGCTTACGGAACCAGATTAAAGGTAGAAAAAAAGAACGTTCATACTAAATGGTGGCGTGTTAAAGTTGGCCATCATCAAGGCTGGGTTGCAAGCTGGTTGATTCATCAAACTAAGTATCGAGCTATCAATTCATTGGCAGAAGCAACAATCGTTCTTGATCCAGGGCATGGTGGGATTGATTCCGGTACCATTGGGTTGCATGGCGCCATGGAAAAAACATACACCTTGCCAACCGCCTTGGCAGTAGCCCAGTTATTAAGGTCAAAATATTCACGGGTTATACTAACTCGTCAATCAGATCAATCGGTATCATTGTCTAAACGGCCTAAAATAGCTAATATGGATAAGGCAACGTTGTTTATTAGTTTTCATTTTAATTCTGCGGGAAAGAAAAATGCTGCCCAAGGGTTTGAAGTGTTTCAATACCATCAGAATGCTCGTAAGCTTGCTCAGAAACTTAACAATAATTTTGTTAATCTTCCGTTAGTTAATCGTGGAATAGCTTTTGGCGATTTTGAAGTGTTACGCGATAATCAAAGACCGGCAGTACTAATTGAAATGGGATTTATGGATAGCACACATGATTTTAAACACATAAAATCTAAAATATATCAAAGATTAGTTGCCCGTGATGTAGTAAGAGGAATTACACAGTACGTGCATTAGGTAAAATGGTATTTCAACCATTAAATATATTATTGTTTGAGGAGTAAATAATTTTGAAAAAAACATTAAAGCTTTTAACATTGATTATTACTTTTATTGGGACCGCGACGTTTATAGCTGGGTGCTCACAATCTACTTCATCCACTAAAAATAATAAAATAACAATAACAGCAACAACTGATTTTTATGGAGAAGTCGCTAAGGCAGTTGTCGGCAACAAGGGACATGTAACGTCTGTGATTAATAATCCTAGTGTTGATCCACATGATTATGAGCCAACATCCAAAATAGCTAAAGAAGTGGCTAACTCCAATGTATTGGTTGCAAACGGAGTGGGTTATGATGGCTGGATGAGCAAGTTGGCTAAAAATGCCCCTAAGGCTACATATATTAAAGTTGGTGAAGATCTTTTAGATAAAAAGGATGGAGATAATCCGCATTTGTGGTATAACCCAAAAACAATGCCTAAACTAGCTAACGACTTGGCTAAACATTTCAGTAAATTACAACCTAAAAACGAAGCTTACTTTAAAGCCAATGCCAAGCAATATATTAAGTCTTTAGCTTCGATTAATCAACAAATTAAACGAATCAATGCAGTCGCTAAGAAGACTACCAATAAAGAGGTTTACGTTAGTGAACCGGTATTTGATTACGCTTTACAGGCCGCCGGTTTTAAAGTAGCAGATCATAGTTTTGAGGAAGATACTGAAAATGGTGTTGATCCATCTCCAAAGACTATTAAAACAATGCAAACAAATATTAAGAATCACAAAATTGCGTTCTTTGTTTTTAACAAACAAGTGGATTCAAAAACTGTTAACAATTTAGTAAGTTTAGCAAGAAAAAATAAAGTTCCAGTTCTGGCTGTTACTGAAACTTTACCGTCCGGAAAAACTTATAAAACTTGGATGCTTAGTCAGTATCAGCAACTTTATAAGATAATTAGTACTACAGAAAAGTAATTTTTATGGGGTTTATGATATTTTGGTGTCAATGGACAAAATCCATCGACACCATTTTTATGTATAGCAAAAGGACATACTATCTGTGCTACAATCAAGTCGCCCCAACCCATTGAATGCTAGTGCCCAATTAAAAATTCACTCAAATTTTTGTGGATCGCTGCAAAAATGACATCATTTTACGTTTATTTTGATTGCTGAACCTAGTCCATAGACAATCAACCCAATCAACAGGATTCCTGTTGCAATGCCATTCCAGTTGGTCATCAAAGTTCTGCTTTCGACCGTAGGAATTTTCTGACTAGTCATAACAAAAAAGGTTTTAACTGATGATTGATTGCCCATAACAAGTAAAGAACCTATTATCATTAAAACAAACTGATGGGCGATACTCCCCATACTTTGAATAGTGTACTTAACCCAGATACGTTTATCCTTTGGTAACTCATCTTGATGCCTATATATTTCAGTCAACCAGCCATTAAAAACACTCTTAAAAGTGCTTAATATTAAAACACCACTTGCAAAGAATGGCGTGATTAATACTAATATCAGTCCAACTGTCATTCCAATTAAAGAAATTTTTTTGCTTCTTTTTCCAACTAAACCACCTATTATAGGTGCTATCACTATACCTAAAACGTATGGCAAGTAAAATCTTGCGAATAGTTGATTATGACCATAGTAGCCCGCTGCATATAATGAACTAAATAAAAAGAGATAATTACCAAGTGCCCCATTAAGTATCGTCAAATAGCTCAGATCACTGGGAACTCGTCTTTGAGGTCTATGATACGAAAACATACTCAATATCAACATACACAGTACTAACAAAAATGTTCCATACACAAAGTAATCGAATTGAAGGGTACTTAATAGTAGACGACTAGACCTTAGAAGGAACACTAAGGCAAATAAAAATAGAAATAGGATTAAATATCGATAAGAATAGTCCTCTAAATCATGGACTTGGACTTCATAATTTTTAATGTTAATTAGTGATGACAAAGCCAGAGAATACATAAGCCCATAAATCACAAAGAAAAGCACAAAACTATAGTTATTTGGTAACAGCAACACAATCCCAAGAAAAGTTAAAGACAGTACTGTAATCCCCATATTTTTTGAGTCAGTTAAATGATTTTCAAATTTATAATAATTAATAGTATTGTTAGCCATTGGTAGCCAAGCCGCACTCAACCCGAGAAATAACCCTGAGACAAGCTCTAATTTCAAAAATGACACCCCAACTAAACCAAATAATGAACCTAAAAGGCCACAATAGATAGCTAGTTTTAGTAGTATATAGCTATTTATCTTAGTTCTTATGCCACGAATAAAAAAAATTCCGGTTGTTCTAAACGTGTAAAAGATGACAAAGGGCAAAACTGCAACAACAGTATGACTACTTCCCCATTTCAAAAAAATCATAAATGGTAATACAACAACTGTACTACTGATAATACTGAGCATAGTATTTCCGATAGACTGAATATTTCGTTTCATAATTTCCCCCGCATTATTTCAAAAAATAGTTACTTGATACTTGTCAAAACTTAAGGATTGTAAAAAATACACCTATTGTTTTCAAAGCTGTCTCAATAGTAAAACTATAAAATTGGAATCCTGGCCGTTTTTTCATATTAAAACGGCTATTAATTTTTATTATTTACGGTGCTGCCAATTAACATGGTATCTTTTGCGTTGATAACTAAAGCCCTCTCCAATCACTTCATGGGCATCCAGTACCGTCACAAATGCTCGTTCATCAATCGCTTTAATTAATTGCTTCAATTGTGGAATTTCCCGCGGTTGAACCACCAAATAAATCACTTGCTTTTGATCATGCTGATAACCACCTTCAGCTTGCAAATATGTCAATCCTCTATTTAAAGAAACATCAATTAATTGGGAAATTTTTTGGCTTTTATCTGACACAATGAATAATACCTTAGCACGATTGGGCCCTTCTTGGACCATATCAATTACTTTAGATAATACGAAACTAACAATTAGCGAGTACGCGATGTGATACAGATCTAAGTATGATAGTGACAGCCCTAATACTACGTAGTCAATAATCAAAATTCCTTTTCCCGAAGAAAATCCAAAACTTCTCTGGCCAACCCGAGCAATAATATCACTACCACCAGTAGTTCCGTTATAACGAAAAACCAGACCAATGCCCAACCCTGATAATACCCCTGCAACCAGTGATGACAATAATAAATCATTTCTCAATGGTAGTGGTTGAATCAGGGCCTGCTTTGACCATATTATTAGAAATAGTGATAAACAAATGGTGCCATAAATAGTGTAAGCCATCATGCGCTTGCCTAAGTAGCGCAAACCAATTAGTATCAATGGAATATTCAGAAATAAAGTACTAATACCCAAGTTAATATGAAAGAAATGACGAATAATCAGAGTTATTCCGCTCAGACCGCCGTCTGCTAAACCATTTGGAATAGAGATTAAATCTAGACTAAACGCATAAATGCTACATCCCAACGTAATCATAACTAATTCGAAACTATTGTATTTTGTCCAATCTTTAAAAAACATAGTTCATCTCCAAAATGTTTTATCAATGTAGGCGCTTTATTATTTGACCGGTGGTCCCTAAAAAAACACTAACTTGTCCTGTAGGACCTAGCCATTCACTTCCCTTTTGGGAGTGCCTAAGTCTCCAACTTTTAAAGCATATTCTTTAATGCGATAAATTTGTCGTCGTTGTACGCCAGTACTCCTTGCAATTTGTGCAATATTCGTTCCATCCCTGAGCATTTGAACTACCCCCTCATATAGGTAGCGTTTTGATCCATGTGGACTATATTGCCGCCTTCTTCCTTTATACTCCCCGCGCTCCTTAGCTAATTGGATTCCCTGATTCTGCCTAGCATGAATTTTGTTGCGCTCTTCTTCAGCTGTATATTTGTATATTTCAAAAACCAAATTGGTTAATAAACCACGTAAGTTAACATCTTTTATATCAGTGAAACTCGGTAAACTTAAAACATCTAGTGTGGCTGCCTTTTGTTGAATCAAGTTAATGGTGTCAGTAATGTCCTGAGCATTTCTTCCAAGTCGATCTAAATCCAAAACAGTGACAATATCTTTTTCACGAATGAACTCTAACATTTTTTGCAATTCCGGGCGATTTTGAACTGATTTTCCGGAAACTTTTTCCTGAAATATTTTCTCTACACCAGACTTTTTTAGAGCTTCAATCTGCCGAGCTAAATTCTGATTTTCAGACGACACCCTAGCATAACCAATTTTCATATATTTGCCTTCTTCTCATATTAATTCTGACATCAGTTTCTGGGCAACTACTCAATTAGTTGATCTGATTAAGATTTAAAGGTTACTGTGTCACACTCTAATGTCTCACACGTTTAATCTATTATACCACAGCTCAGGAAGGAGACATTAGGGTATACCTTAGCATGTTTAAAATCGTGCTTTCAGTGTCTAATATTATGCTTGTAATAGATAAGAATATAATACTGACGCACAAAAATCCCTAAGTAAGCTTTTAAAGGGCTAGATTACAAAACCAGGACAGTTAATAATAGCTGTTTGTTTTTTGACCAAATATTAAGTATACAGGAATCATACAAATTCTTTTTGATCTCCTCAGGTTCATTGACAGAAGCTTCCAACAATTCTTGAATATCAACTTGCCAAGGATCAGCAAGCATTTCATTAACTGGTTTTAATACTTTCTTTTCGTCCAGCTTAATTACTCCTAATGTTAAAATAATGACTTCAATTTAGATACGAAGTTCTTAGAAGCTGTTTGGGGTCTTTATTGACGAGTAAGCAGAACATCGAACAGATTTGAGTAACTGCTAGTAGCAGACAACCGCCTGACTATTCTAGAGGCCACTAGCAGTATTTTCAGACCGTTAGTGAGGTTCTATAACAACTAATTATTTTAAACCTGTGCTTAAAACGACTAAAATTGCTTGGAATGCAAAATAAGCGCTTCTGAGTGCACTGCGTCAAAGTAATATAGAGTATTTTAAACAATGTGGCAATTTCATACACGATTCGCCAACCCAAACTCGGATTTGTGTCGGGATTTAATAAAAGATGAAACCTTTTTGCTTGAATGAACCACTCGGTCATATGTCATGGCACTTTAATTTAAACTTCGACTCCCAAAACGGACGATGTCGTCCGTTTTTAAAATCGTTCGGCATCAAACTCTTTTTAATGCGAAGACATCCTCGTATTATCAAATATTGCCCCGGAGCAATATTATTTCAATGCCCATTGGTAGATTGTTTTGAGCACTAATGTGCTCAAAATAAGTCCCTTTAGGATAAAAATAGCGTAAGTTCCGATTCAATCGTTCATTACTGCCATGCTCAGCCGGCGTATAAGCATGGCAGTAATAGGCTTTAATACCGTACTGCGCTTCAAGTGATACTAGCCCGCTAAACTCAGTGCCACGGTCCACAGTAAAGCTGTGCACAGGACCATTAAAAGTTGTTAGAAACTTAGTTAGTGCTTCATTAACAGTTGCTGTTGTCCGATCTTTTAACCGGTATGCCCAAAGGAACCGTGATTTGCGATCGATTAAAGTTAATAAAACTGCCTTACTATGCCCACGAGGGCCAACGACTGT
>NZ_AYGX02000158.1 GCF_000498955.2 Lactiplantibacillus fabifermentans DSM 21115
AGCTGATCTTTTTTGTCCGAACAGCGTTCGGATTAATTTTACAATCTACCTTATATGTAAAAAGGATTGCTAATTAGTCTTCATTACTAAACTAATCAGCAATCCTTCAACATTACTAAATTTATTTCATAACCATTTGCATAATTTCAGGGCCCTTGTTAGTTAACAAGTAACCAGCATTAGAATTGTGCTTGAAGACCAAGCTTTCGAATTCACGCGTACCACTGAAATTGGTAGCACTGACATCACTAGCACTGAGGCTGCCTAGCTTGCTAGCGGGTACTGAGAAGATACTTTCGTCTGAAACTAAGTACAAACGACCGTTCTTCGGATTATAGCTAACTGATTGTAAGGTCGAACCCGGTGCCCGTAATAACCCTTGCATCACTAACTTGAAATGCACGTTGCCTGAACCCAAACTCCCTTTGTAGAATTTAACGGAGTTTTTCGGTGCCCATGAGGTGCTAGCCGTTTGCGTCCAGAAGTAAGCATTCCCGGCGTTATCAAAGGTTAACGTGCTCCCCATATGAACCTTTGAACTCAACGTGAAGTTGACCGACGCATTAGGCTTTAAGGTCGAAGCACTCAAACGTTGGGCGGTGGCCGTGTAACTGTCTTTATAGGCTTTGATGAACCAAAGTTGGTTCGTCTTAGGGTTCAAGGCCAATGATTGCACGTGACCAGACTTGAACTGTGGACCAACTTTAATATATGACAAGATTGTCTTATCTTGGGCACTCATATTGCCATTGTAATAATGGTTCGTGGCGCGGCGAATGTTATCCATTGAACCATTCTTGGAATACTTTAGAATTCCCGCCCAGTCATAGCGAATGACCCAACCAGTCTGTTCAGAAATTGGCCGCGTAGCATCATCCGGAACATTATATAAGACATACAAATATTTATCGTCTTTTGAGAAAGTGGCACTTTGTGGATCACCAAAGACCGCTTTAGTGGCGAAGTCTTTATAGTCAATTGGTAAATAAACGGACGTCTTGAATGAGTAATTACTATAAGCATCATTCGTGCGACGTAGTAACCCAATCGTCCCGGCTGTCGTTTGAAATGAGTTGCTAGCGTTATAAGTGCTGCTGTAACCATAAGTGGACGGTTTGCCCATCACATAGTTGCTAGCGACATTGACCGTCTTGAAGTTATTGCCGTTATAAGCGGACAAGACATCACCGCTCGTTTGATAGTAAGTGACCCCGTTGCTACTTGCAACTTGGGTCGTAGCGCCAAAAGCTTTCTTCGTAGTAGTCTGCTTGACTGTTGCGGCTTTCAAATAACTGTGTAAAACCCAGCCTTTAGTTTTACCACTCGTCACGTAATCATATTGGTAAGCTTTACCGCGCTTATAAATCGTCCGTACTTTGGAACGCTTGTAGGTCGCCGTTGTGGATAGCGCGGTTCCCTTACCGAACTTCACATAGCTGTTGTTGCCGCTGATGGCGTAAACTTTCCCGGCTTTCGCGCGTTGGTAACTGCCTGAGCTCTTTTTGGCAGTGGTGCCTTGAAAGTTCTTCCCCGCGTTGACACTACTACTCTTGACCCAGCCAGTGGCACCCGTTTTGGCATTTTTAACGTAATAATACGTCGTCGCCTTACCACCGCGTGTTAACTTCAGCGTTTTGCTGCGGGTCCAAGTCGTTGACATATAATTCTTCAACGCATGATTGGCTTTGAGCGTCGTCTTTTTAGCTGACCCCTTCAGCGTATAAGTATTCCCCGTCGCGCTCTTCGCATAGTACGGTTTGCTAGCCACCGTTGTCTGCTTTGAACGCTTATAAGTAGTTGCTGCATTCGCATTAAGTGCTGGGATCAAGGTGGTACATCCTAGCAGCATCGTGATGCCGACTGTTTTTTTCCAACCCATTTATTCGTTCCTCCTCAAAAAAAAATTCAAGCCCTAACTTGATTTATATATTTATGGTAGATTGTAAAATTAATCCGAACGCTGTTCGGACAAAAAAGATCAGCT
>NZ_AYGX02000159.1 GCF_000498955.2 Lactiplantibacillus fabifermentans DSM 21115
AGGTTATGCTGAACAATTTGTCCAAAAATTCGGATTAAATTTGCAATCTACCTTAAGAATAATTTTTTCATAACGAGTTGACGTTCATCCTGTCACTCGTTTTTTTGTTTTTGTGCGACACTAACCCGCTTAGACTAGCGTTTTACCGCAATTATCGGTATGATGGAAGTTAATGAATCATACAGGTCAACCCCTCAAGGGTGAAAGGAAGATTAACCAATGGCAGGAAATATTCAATGGTACCCAGGACACATGGCTAAAGCCATTCATCAAATCGAAGATAATTTACATTTAGTTGATATTGTTTTTGAATTGGTCGATGCGCGGATCCCTGAAGCCTCTCGGAATCCTGATATCGAAAAAGTAATTCAACAGAAGCCCCATTTATTAATTATGACTAAAAAGGATCTCGCTGATCCGCAACAAACGGCGGCGTGGATCGAACACTATGAAGCGCAAGGCCAAGTGGCGATTGCGGTCGATTCGCGTAACCGCGCGACCGGTAAACAAATTACCCAAGCGGCCACCACGATGTTAGCGGACAAACTCGCAAAAATTGCAGCACGGGGCATTACCAATCGTCCTATTCGTGCGGTTTGTGTGGGGATTCCGAACGTCGGTAAATCGACTTTATTGAACCATATCGTCAATAAAAAGATTGCTAAAGTCGGGGACCGTCCCGGGGTAACGAAAGGCCAACAATGGCTAAAAGCCTCGAATAAATTGGAGATGCTCGATACTCCGGGGATTTTATGGCCGAAATTTGAAGACCAAGTTGTTGGGACGAAGTTAGCGGTGACTGGTGCCATTAAAGAAAATATTTATCCCAATGACGACGTGGCGTTATTCGCTTTAGAATTTTTCAAGACGACTTATCCGACCCGGTTGATGGAACGCTATAAGTTAACGGAAGACCAACTAACTTTGGAAAATCCAGAGCTACTCATGGTGATGACTAAAAATGCTGGGATGCGCGAAGACTGGGAACGGTTCTGTGTGGCCTTCTTGCTCGATATTCGTAAAAGTCGTCTCGGCCGCTATACGTTAGATATTACGGGAGATGGCGCCCATGCCTGAACATACGATTGCGGATTTTAAGCGGTTATTAGCTGACCAGCCGGATGCCGCTATTTTGGCCGCCGCCGCTGCGGATGACCGCAAAGGTGTGCAACAGGCGTATCAGCGTTACTTGAAGCAATTGGCGAAGCAAGAAGCGTTACAAACACGTTTTGACCAGCATATGCAGCTGGAACGAGATTTTTGGGCGGACGGTGGCCAATATGTCGCTGGTATTGATGAAGTTGGTCGCGGGCCATTAGCGGGGCCCGTCGTGACGGCCGCCGTCGTTTTGAACCGGGATTTTAACTTAGTGGAAGTCAACGACTCCAAGCAACTGACGGCCAAAAAGCGGGCGGAACTAATGCCTAAAATTTTAGAACAGGCCGTGTCGGTGAGCTTAGGCGTGGCCGATGCGCAACAAATCGACCAACTAAATATTTATGAAGCGACCCGGGTGGCCATGGCGCAAGCGGTCACTAATTTAACGGTGGCACCGACGTTGTTACTCGTCGATGCGATGCAAATCCCCGTGCCAATCAAACAAACGCGCTTAATTAAAGGTGATGCTAAGAGTGCCAGTATTTCGGCCGCCTCGATTGTGGCGAAAGTCGCGCGGGACCACTTGATGGCAATGTATGATCAAGTGTATCCGGGTTATGATTTCGCCGATAACATGGGTTATGGGACCGCCAAACACTTGGCCGGTCTACAAACGCTTGGAATCACCCCGATTCACCGGCATTCTTTTTCGCCCGTTCAAGATGCAGAAAAGCGTTAATTGCGGAGTTACCCTATGAAGGGGTGATTTTGGATGCAGTTACGCAGTTTATTAATTCGATTATATTTGGCTCATGGGATGACTTATGGCGGTTGTGTCCGTATTTTACGGGCACAGCGGTCTACGGCTGATTTGGTAGTCGCAGCGGCCAAATTAGCTGATTTAGCGCAATTGTCAGTTGCGGCCCGGGCCAAATTCATGCAAGACTGGGATAGTCCCCGGTTACAAAAAGTTTTAGATACGCACCAACATGTCGCTATTTTAACGATTTTAGACCCGGACTATCCGCCGCAATTAATGGCGAGTTATCAACCACCACTAGTACTGTTTATTAGTGGTCAGCGGAGCTTATTAAAGGCGCCACGGATTTTAGCGGTCGTTGGTTCACGGCAAGCCAGCTCGTATGCGCCCACAGTCTTAAAGCAATTATTGCCGGCTTTAGCGACAGAAAACGTGGCGATTGTTAGTGGGCTGGCGGCTGGGGTAGACAGTCAGGCCCAAGCGTTGGCCCTGCAATTAGGATTGCCGACGATTGGGGTGATTGGTACTGGGTTAGACCGGGTGTATCCGCGGGGCAATGATGCCTTACAAACTAACGTTAGTCAGGTCGGCTTATTAATTAGTGAATATCCGTTGGGGACGCCCCCCAAGCGGTACCATTTTCCGGCGCGTAATCGCATCATTGCCGGGCTGTGTCAGACCTTAGTCGTTGTGGAAGCGCGTGAACATTCTGGTAGCTTAATTACCGCGAATTTAGCGTTACAAAACGACCGGAATGTTTTAGCGGTACCTGGACCAATTGACGCCCCGTTGTCGGTCGGTTGTAATCAATTGATCGCTGCGGGAGCCAAATCGGTCTTAAATTCGCGACATATAATAGAAGAGTTTTTACCGATTATTTGACAAGTTGAAACTTTTGAAATATGATTACATGGATTTGCAAGCACCAGATTCATTTAGTTATAAGAAAAAAGTGTAAGGAGCTGATCGAGTGGCTGCTAGTACAACATCATCTAAGCCGGCGGCAAAAAAGAAAACCCCGGCTAAGAAAACTACTACCAAACGTAAAACCCGGGCAACCGGTAAAAAATTGGTGATTGTGGAATCACCATCCAAAGCAAAAACCATTGAAAAATATTTAGGCCGTTCGTATAAGGTCGTGGCCAGTTTAGGTCATATTCGGGATTTACCGAAGAGTAAAATGGGGGTCGACGTCGACAACGACTATGAACCGCATTACATCTCGATTCGGGGTAAGGGTGAAGTCATCAAGGGCTTACGTAAAGAAGCGAAAAAGGCGAAAGCCGTTTATCTCGCATCTGACCCGGACCGTGAAGGGGAAGCCATTGCTTGGCATTTATCCTATTTACTCGGCTTAGACCCCAAAGCCAAAAACCGCGTGGTCTTTAATGAAATAACTAAAGATACCGTTAAAAACGCCTTTAAGGATCCGCGTTCAATTGATATGGATTTAGTGGATGCCCAACAAGCCCGCCGGATTTTAGACCGGTTAGTGGGGTATTCGATTAGTCCATTATTGTGGAAAAAAGTCAAAAAAGGCTTGTCCGCTGGGCGGGTGCAGTCGATTGCTTTAGATTTGATTATTCAACGCGAAAAAGAAATCAAAGCATTCGTGCCGCAAGAATATTGGACGATTGAAAGTGAATTCAAAAAGGGTCGTTCGAAATTCATGGCGAGCTTCTATGGAACTCACGGTAAGAAACAACCGTTAGATGACAACGCCGCCGTGCAAAAGATTTTAGGACAGTTAGACCGCAACGGTGACTTTGATGTCGTTAAAGTGGTTAAAAAGGAACGTAAACGTTTCCCAGCCCCGCCATTTACCACGTCAACGATGCAACAAGACGCTAACCGTAAGTTAAACTTCCGGACGCGTAAGACGATGATGGCGGCCCAACAACTCTATGAAGGAATCAATGTCGGCAAGGACGGTAACGTCGGTTTGATTACGTATATGCGGACCGATTCCACCCGGATTTCTTCCATCGCCAAGCACGAAGCGTCCCAATTCTTGCATAAAGAATATGGCGCTGAATACGCGGCGACTAAACCGGTTAAAGGTAAATTACCAGAAGGCGCCCAAGACGCCCATGAAGCGATTCGCCCATCATCCGTTTTCCGGACACCGGCTAGCATCAAAGATTATTTGACTAAAGACCAATTCCGACTATACCAATTGATCTGGTCACGCTTTGTGGCGAGTCAAATGACGCCAGAAGTGCTCGATACGATGGCCGTAACGATTGACCAAAACGACGTGCAATTCCGGGCGAATGGGTCGAAGACTAAATTTGCCGGGTTCACGAAAATCTACGATAAGACTGAAAAAAATAACGTCTTACCCGATTTAAGTGAAGGCGATGTCGTTAAGTTATCGAAGACGGATCCGCAACAACATTTCACGCAGCCACCGGCCCGTTATTCTGAAGCCAACTTAATTAAAGCGCTCGAAGAAAACGGTGTCGGTCGGCCATCAACGTACGCACC
This sequence comes from Lactiplantibacillus fabifermentans DSM 21115, assembly GCF_000498955.2. Lineage (GTDB taxonomy): Bacteria > Bacillota > Bacilli > Lactobacillales > Lactobacillaceae > Lactiplantibacillus > Lactiplantibacillus fabifermentans. Next base: position 4,346 of record NZ_AYGX02000159.1, read on the forward strand.
AACGTTGGACACCATCCAACGCCGCTACTACGTGAAATTGGAAGCCCGGCGCTTTATGCCGACCGAGTTAGGCGAAATCGTCAATGACATCATTCAAGAATATTTCCCAGACGTGGTGAATGTTGGTTTCACGGCTGAATTAGAAGAACAACTCGATGCGACCGAAGAAGGTAAAGAAGATTGGGTCAAAGTCGTCGACAGCTTCTATAAGCCGTTCTCCAAAGAAGTCACAACGGCTGAAGAGAGCATGGAAAAAATTCAAATCAAAGACGAGCTCGCTGGGTTCAATTGTGACCTCTGCGGTGCGCCAATGGTGATGAAAATGGGTCGTTATGGCAAATTCTATGCTTGTTCGCGGTTCCCTGATTGCCGCAATACGAAACCAATCGTTAAAGAAATTGGCGTCGTTTGTCCGCAATGTAAAAAAGGTCAAGTCATCGAACGGAAATCCAAGAAGAACCGTATTTTCTATGGTTGTTCCCGGTTCCCAGAATGTGACTTTGTTTCATGGGATAAGCCAATCGGCCGTGATTGTCCTAAAGATGGGCATTACTTAGTCGAAAAGAAGGTCAAGGGCGGTAAACAAGTCCTTTGTCCAAATGGCGATTATTCTGAAAATGTTCAAAAATAGCGCAATATAAAAGGTGGCAGATGAGATTTTTCATCTGCCACCTTTTTGGATGGAATAGGTGCGTGGGTTAGTGGATACTTGCCGCAGTTGACCGACCGTAATTCCATCGTTCTGGGACCGGTCCAAGCCTGAGAAGCGTCTTGGACCTCACTTTTGAGTCCAAAGTTCAGGCCTCAAACGACGTCCGTGCTGTAAACGGGCAAAAAACGTCCGTTAACGACACTTTCAGAACGATTCCATTACGCTCGGCCAACCGCTAATCTCAGCTCAATTTCAAAATAACGTTGAGTGTATGAAATTGTAATTGAACATTTTCAAGAGTGGTTGGGCTAATCAAAAATTAGCCGTTAATAACCAACTTTAACAAAGAATCTTCAAAAATGTCGGTCGCGTTAACAACTGTTACTCACAACTAAATTGATTGTTTTATAAAATAATGCGACTACAATTTGTGGTCGCATCATTTGTATCTGTTGCTATTTATTTTTTGCGGTAATCAAGAAGATGGTGATTAATTCGTATATCAATATCTGAATGATGCCGAGTAGACTGATTGCGGAATCGGGTCGCAGCTAAAACGTTTTTGATTGGGTAACTTTATCTGCCAATGGTAATAAGTTCAATTAGTCATAGCTTTACCAATGTTTGGCCAATTCCGATAATCGGCAGTGGGTTGCCACCGTTTTATTAGCAGTCACGCTGTTCGTTAGCTAGGTCATGATAAACCGGTGCTAATTGGGTGGTCAACTGGTCAAACAAGCCTTGTAAGCGCACGTAATGCGCATGGTTGGCTGCGTCGGGTTGATAGGTCGTTGTGGTCCCAATCATTTGATGAACCGCGGTTAAGTCGTCGACATAGCCGAGCGCTTTGAGGGCGATGACGATGGCTGCTAAGCTGGAACTTTCAAAGCTCTGTGGAATTGTTACTGGTTGGCCTAAGACATCGGTTAAGATTTGGCGCCATAAATCGGAACGGGCAAAGCCCCCAGTGGCACGAATGGCTGTGATGGGACCAGCGGATTTCGTTAAGTTAACGACCGCGTTCAAGTTCATCACGATGCCCTCTAAGACCGCCCGGGCCATTTCAGCCTTGCTCGTCGTGGTGGTCAAGCCAATGAAGGCGCCCCGGGCATCAGCTGTCCACAACGGCGCCCGTTCACCACTGAAGTAGGGTAAACAAAGTAAGCCGTGGGCGCCGACCGGGACTTGTTGCGCGGCGGCGGTGATGGCGTCATAGGGGTCGCGGCCAGCTTGTTGCTCAGCTGCGCTTTCAGTTTGGTCTAATTGGTCGCGAACCCAGCGGAAGATTTGACCGCCATTATTGACGGGGCCACCAACGACCCAATGATGTGGTGCGACATAGTAACAGAACAAGCGGCCTTGCGGGTCCAAATAGGGTTGGTCCGTCATTACCCGAACTGCACCAGACGTCCCGATGGTAATCGCGGCCACGCCCGGTTGGTCAGCGCCCACGCCGAGGTTTGATAAAGCCCCGTCACTGGCGCCCATAATAATTTTAGTCGTCGTGGGTAGGCCAAGTATTTGGGCACTGTGGGGGGTTAAGTGGTCAATCACGGCATCGGTATCCACTAATGGTGGTAATTGGCTGGCAGTGATGTGGGCCCAGTCTAAGGCCGCCGGTTCCCAGTCGAAAGTATGCAAGTTGAATAGCCCAGTCGCATTGGCAATCGAATAATCCATTTGTAATTCAGCGGTTAAGCGCATGATAATGTATTCTTTGATGCCAATCGCCTGATGGGCTTGCGCCAGCAAAGCTGGTTGCGTATCCGCTAACCAGTGCAGCTTGTTTAACGGACTCATCGGGTGAATCGGTGTGCCGGTCGCCGCAAAGATTTGGGCGCCCAATGGTTGTTGTTTAAGCGCAGTGGCGGCCGCCGCCGCGCGATTGTCTGCCCAGGTGATGACGCGTGTCAATGGTTGCCGTTGTGCGTCTAACAAAAGCAAACTGTGCATGGCTGCTGAAAAAGCAATCCCGACGACGGCTTGGCGGTCGATTTTGGCCGTAACTTGTTGAATCGTGGTGACGACGGCTTGCCAAATGTCTTCCGGGTCTTCTTCCGCCATATCCGGGGTGTCGTGGTGTAGTGGATATTCGACGTTGGCGCTAGCGAGCACGTGGCCTTGTAAATCATAGAGCACGGACTTGGTACTCGTCGTGCCTAAGTCAGTCCCAATTAAATAATGCATCGATAAAAACCTCTCTTACTGGTTGCTACCGTCAAGCGGATAGTAATCGGTTACTTAATATAACTATCATGCCATAATTACGGTGCGCCTGCATGTTTTTATCACGCGGTGGCGCTCAGATTAGTGGCGACGAAAGCGAATTATGATTGCGTATTCATACGAAGTTGGGTAGAATGACGACAAGTACTATCAACGGTACGGGTTATTTATATAGAAATGAGGAATTCTGGATGGCATCAATACCAACAGTTAATGTAATCGGCGCCGGGCTAGCTGGCTCGGAAGCCGCCTGGGCAATCGCGAATATGGGCGTCAATGTCCGTATTTATGAAATGCGCCCTAGCAAAATGACACCGGCCCATCATACGGCCCAATTTGCGGAACTGGTTTGTACAAACTCGTTACGTGCCAATCAATTGGCCAATGCGGCCGGCTTGTTAAAAGCTGAAATGCGGCAAATGGATTCCGTTGTGATGGCGTCTGCTGAACATCATGCGGTGCCAGCCGGTGGCGCGTTAGCCGTCGACCGCGAGTCGTTCTCGGCTGAAATCACCGAACAAATTACGGGCTTACCAAATGTGGAAGTCATCAATGAAGAAATTACGAGTTTACCGGCCGGTATCACGGTCGTGGCGACCGGTCCTTTAACGGCGGCTTCGTTAGCGAAGTCGATTCAAGAATTTAACGACGAAGACGATTTACACTTCTTCGATGCGGCTGCGCCTATTTTAACGAAAGATTCCATCGACATGGACAAAGTCTACTTGAAGTCGCGTTATGATCGTGGCGAAGCGGCCTATTTGAACTGCCCGATGACCGAGGAAGAATTTGACGTCTTTTATGACGCCTTGATTCACGCGGAAATGGCGGAAGCCCATGACTTTGAAAATTCTGAAGTATTTGAAGGCTGTATGCCAATTGAAGTCATGGCGCAACGTGGTCGGCAAACGATGTTATTCGGGCCGTTGAAACCGGTTGGCTTGGAAGACCCAAAGACGGGTAAACAACCATTTGCCGTGGTCCAATTGCGCCAAGATGATGCGTCTGGTGAATTGTTCAATATTGTCGGCTTCCAGACCCATTTAAAGTGGGGCGAACAAAAACGCGTTTTCCGGTTGATCCCCGGGTTAGAAAATGTGGAATTTGTTCGTTACGGGGTCATGCATCGTAACACGTTCATGAAGTCACCGAAACTATTACAACCAACTTATCAAACCCAACAACGCCCCGACTTGTTTTTTGCCGGTCAAATGACGGGGGTCGAAGGGTATATCGAAAGTGCGGCCAGTGGGATTGTGGCTGGGACCAATGCGGCGCGCTTAGCGTTAGGCTTAGACCCCGTGGTGTTCCCAACGGATACGATGATGGGGGCAATGGCACATTATATCACCCATACGAATGCCAACCATTTCCAACCGATGAATGCCAACTTCGGGATTATGCCGAAATTGAAACAGCGGATTCGTGATAAACGCGAGCGTAATACCGCTATTTCGGAACGGGCTATCGCGGATTTAGCGACTTTTAAAGCGACTGAATTGAATTTAACGACCGTTAACGCCGATGACCAAGGCGCTTAATTGTGTTTTCCTCCATACTTTGCTAAAGTAGCAACGTATGGAGGTTTTTTTATGGAAGCAGAGTATTTAGACTTATTTCTCAAGTACATTCGTGTCGAGCGTCAGTACTCGGAAGAAACGGCCGCTGCTTACCGTGAAGATATTCAAGCTTTTAATGATTTCTTAACGGCAAACGGCGGTGCGAAAGCGTATACTGAAGTTGACCACTTGGATGTGAACGTTTACTTGAGTGCGCTGTATGATCGCCATTTAACGCGTAATTCGATTGCGCGGAAAGTTTCCAGCTTACGGTCGTTCTATAACTTTTTAGTTAAAAACGACTTAGCGAAAACCAATCCGTTCGTCTACGTGCAATTAAAAAAACACGCGGCCCGGTTACCACGATTCTTTTATCAAAAAGAGCTCGACGTGTTATTTAAGACGGTGTACGCCGATGACACGGTCATGGGAACCCGGAACGCGGCCTTGTTGGAAGTTTTGTACGGGACCGGCATTCGGTTGAGCGAATGTGTCGACTTACAGTTGGCGGATATTGATTTTGATCTCAAAATGATGCTGATTCGTGGGAAAGGTGATAAAGAGCGGTATGTGCCCTTTGGTCGCTATGCTGCGACGGCCTTGCAGCACTACTATGACCAGTGTCGGACGCCCGTCATGGCTAAGTATGACCAACAGCATCATACCGTGTTTATTAATCGCCACGGCGGCGCGATTACCGGTGGTGGCATCGAATATGTGCTCAATCAAATCGTCAAAAAGAGCAGCTTAACGGCGGATATCCATCCGCATATGCTGCGCCACACGTTTGCCACCCAGATGTTGAACAACGGGGCGGATTTGCGGACGGTCCAAGAATTATTGGGCCATACGAGCTTATCGACGACGCAAATCTATGCGCACGTCACCAAAGAACATTTACAGCAAGATTATCGTAACTTTTTCCCACGGGCGACCCGGGAATAATTAAAGGAGAACTGATATGACAGTGAAATTTGAAGCAACTACTATTTGTGCCGTTCGTCAAAACGGTCATAATGCCATGGCCGGTGATGGCCAAGTAACCATGGGCGAAAAAGTCGTTATGAAAGGGACTGCTCATAAAGTACGCCGGATTTACAACGATCAAGTCGTGGTCGGCTTTGCCGGCAGTGTCGCCGATGCGTTCAACTTGGAAGATCGTTTTGAAAAGAAACTCAACGAATACTCCGGCAACTTGCAACGTGCGGCGGTCGAATTAGCCCAAGAATGGCGTTCCGACCAAGCTTTGCAAAAATTGGAAGCTTTACTAATTGTGATGGATAAAGATGAAATGTTGTTAGTTTCTGGGAGCGGTGAAGTCATCACACCTGATAACGATGTGTTAGCGATTGGTTCTGGTGGTAACTTCGCGTTAGCGGCTGCCCGTGCGATGCAAATGCATACGACCGACATGTCAGCTAAAGATATTGCCGAAGCCGCCATCAATATCGCCGGTGACATCGATATCTTCACCAACCACAACGTCATCTCAGAAACCTTATAAAAGGAGTATCGTCATGGAAGAAATCAATAAGACCCCTAAACAAATTGTTGCGGCGTTAGATAATTACGTGATTGGCCAAGGTGCCGCTAAAAAAGCCGTCGCCATTGCCTTACGCAACCGTTATCGCCGGATGGAATTATCCGCTGATATGCAAGAAGAAATCACCCCGAAAAACATGTTAATGATCGGACCTACCGGGGTCGGGAAAACTGAAATCGCCCGGCGCTTAGCTAAAATCGTGCATGCACCTTTCGTTAAGGTGGAAGCCACCAAATTCACGGAAGTCGGTTACGTTGGTCGTGATGTCGAATCAATGGTCCGCGACTTAGTCGATGTGGCCATTGAAATGGAAAAAGACCAAGCCTATTCCAACGTGCGTTCAAGTGCGGTTCGAGCGGCTGACAAACGGTTAGTGAAGTTATTAGTGCCAGCTGAAAAGAAGCAAAATAACCGTAATAATGGCAACGATTTCCAAAACATGATGAGCATGTTGAATCAAATGCAAAGCGGCCAAATGCCTAATGCTGACGATAGCAGTAACGAAGAAGTTACGGACGATGTGCGTAATCAACGGTTGTCGGTTGCTGACCAACTCAAAAACGGGTTGTTAGAAGATTCCGAAGTGACCATCGAAATGGATGACCCCCAAGCAGCGGCAGCCGGTGCGGGTAATAGCAATATGCTCGGCCAAATGGGGATTGACTTAGGTGACACCCTCGGTCAAATCATGCCTAAGAAGCGGATCAAGCGGACGATGCCCGTCGCGGAAGCCCGTGAAATCTTAGTTAAAGAAGAATCTGAAAAGCTCGTCAATAGTGCCGATATTTATCACGATGCGATTGTCCGGGCCGAAAATACCGGGATTATTTTCATCGACGAAATTGATAAAATTACCGGTGGTGGCCAACAAAACTCCGGCGAAGTTTCGCGTGAAGGGGTCCAACGTGACATCTTACCAATCGTCGAAGGTTCCCAAATCTCAACGAAGTACGGTCCCATCAATACGGATCATATCTTATTCGTGGCTTCCGGGGCCTTCGCGGAAAGCAAGCCCAGTGATTTGATTGCCGAATTACAAGGCCGGTTCCCAATTCGGGTCGAATTAGACGACTTGAGTAAAGATGACTTCGTTAAGATTTTAACGGAACCCAAGAATGCCTTGATTAAGCAATACATCGCGTTGATTGGGACTGATAATATCAAAGTGACCTTCACGATTGAAGCTGTCGAAGCGATTGCTGGAATTGCGTATAAAGTCAATCATGAAACCCAAAACATTGGTGCCCGGCGTTTACACACCGTCTTAGAAAAGCTTTTAGAAGAATTGTTATATGAAGGGCCCGACATGGAAATGGGCGAAGTGACGATTACTGAAAGCTACGTCAATGAACGCATTGGTAATATTGCCAAGGATAAAGATTTAAGTCGTTACATTCTTTAATAAAAAAGGAGTTAGGGTTAATGACAGTTGAATTAAAAAATGCGTACTTAACCGTACAAATTAATGAAGCCGGCGCGGAACTGAGCAGTGTCAAGTCGGCGGACGGTATTGAATATATGTGGCAAGCTGATCCAAAGTTTTGGGGTCGCCACGCGCCCGTCTTGTTTCCAATTGTGGGACGCTTAAAAGATGATCAATATACGGTCGCTGGTCAAAGCTATCACATGGGTCAACATGGTTTTGCTCGTGATAACGACTTCAGTGTCGTGGAACACAGCGAAACCAAAGCCGTCTTAGAATTCACAGATAGTAGTGCGACGCGGGAAGTCTATCCATTTGCCTTCCGGTTACGCTTGATTTATGAATTGGCGGACCATGAATTAAAGGTGGGTTATGAAGTGCATAACCCAGCCAATCACGACTTATTGTTTGCCGTCGGTGGTCATCCGGCCTTTAACGTGCCATTAGCGACGCCGGAAGCCACGTTGGCCAATTACAGCGTCACGGTGGCACCTAAAGGGGTCTATTCACACATTCCGTTAAAAGCCCCATTAAACGATGCGGCTAACGCGACGGACCTCGATTTAACGAAGCCCTTAGCATTGACGCGGGACTTGTTTAAAGACGATGCGATCATCTTAGACTTGAAGCATCAAGAAACAACCTTGATGCTCGGCACCGATATGGACGACCATGGGGTAGCGATGACGATTGAAGATGCGCCATACGTTGGGATGTGGTCACCATATCCTGACGACGCCCCATTCGTTTGTTTAGAACCATGGTGGGGCATTGCCGATAATGTCGATGCTGATGGCCAATTAAGCCATAAGATGGGCATTAACCGGTTAGCAGCCAACCAAACGTTCAATGCGCAATACGCTGTTAAATTCTTCTAAAGTTCACTAAAAATTGTGGTTAGTAATTAAACTAGCCACAATTTTTTTATATCTATATGATCATATTCAAAAGTAACGTGTTACTTTAACTAAATGGTAAAACCACCAACCCACAGCAACTAGCTTAGCGTACTTCCGATAAATAAGCCACAAAAAAAGCCGCCCGCCGACGACTCCTTAAGTTTATTTCGATTTTGATTGCCGCCGATGATAGCCGACGCCAAATGGGACCATTGATTCCGTACCAGCTTTGATACGGCCGATATTAGTACGATGCCGATAAAAGATGAAGATGGTTAAGACCACGGCTACGACTGATAAAATTGGGTCACGGTAGCCGAAGATGGCAATCAAACTAACGATGGTCAGTGAAGCCATACTTGCAACACTCACCATGCTGGTTAGGTAAACTAACGAAAACATGATGGCACTGGCAATTAAGAAGAATTCCCAATTGTACGCTAGCAAGATACCGGCACTGGTTGCGACAGCCTTGCCACCTTTAAAGCCAATGTAGATGGAGAATGTATGGCCTAAAATTGCGGCGAGTCCAACTAGCAATGTGTAGCGGTTAGACATGTGATACAACACGACCGGCTGCGCGGCAGCCAGGGTGCCTTTTAAAATATCCATTGCCATCACAATGGTTCCCGCGGTGGGGCCTAAGACCCGGTAAGTATTGGTGGTCCCGATATTACCACTACCGGCATCTCGAATATCGGTATGAAAGAACAGCTTGCCAATAATGACACCCGAAGGAATCGAGCCTAACAAGTAGGCGACGATCAGCATGATAACTATTTTCACGATGATTTCCTCCCGCAATAGAGTCGACTAATATTTTAGCATGCTTTGCTAGATTTTGTTTAAAAAGTTTTAAGTTGACAAAAAATACGTGCACTGATTACAATAGACAACGAACAAATGTTCGGTTACGGCTAAAAGCATTTTAATAATTTTAAAGGAAACTTTAGTTAAAATACAAGTGAAGTGGGCCTTAAAATTCGCCTGACCAACATTTTTAATGATAAAAATGCGTGAAATTGGCGTTTGCTGTGCTATAATCAATTTTGCATGGTTTGCGATAGCGGTCTCAAAGGCCGGTAGACAAGCCGATGACACGTCGCCATTAAATAATGTGCGCAATTGAATCATAAAGGAGCAACTTTTGAATGGCAAAAAAGACACAACAATATGATGATTCTTCAATTCAAGTGCTTGAAGGATTAGAAGCTGTTCGGAAACGACCTGGGATGTATATTGGGTCAACGGATGGCCGTGGGTTACACCATTTAGTTTATGAAATTGTCGATAACGCGGTCGATGAAGCGTTGGCGGGTTACGGTAAAGAAATTAACGTGATCATTCATGCGGATAATAGCATCACCGTCGTTGACCATGGGCGCGGGATGCCAGTTGGGATGCATGCGTCGGGAATTCCAACGCCCGAAGTTATCTTAACGGTCTTGCACGCTGGTGGTAAATTCGGTCAAGGTGGCTATAAGACATCCGGGGGCCTCCATGGGGTCGGTGCCAGTGTCGTTAACGCCTTGTCAACGGAATTAACCGTCACGATTGTGCGGGATGGTTATCGTTACCAAGAAAAGTTTAAAGATGGCGGTCATCCAGTTGGCACGTTAGAAAAGAAAGGTAAGACTAACAAGCCGACTGGGACGACGATGACGTTTAAACCAGACGCGAGCATCTTTACGACGACGGTTTATAATTTCCAAACGTTAGCGGAACGGTTACGCGAATCCGCCTTCTTGTTAAAGGGTGTTAAAATCACGCTGACGGACGAACGCGAGAACCAGGAACAAGAGCTCGTTTTCCACTATGAAGATGGTATCAAAGCTTTTGTGGGCTATTTAAATGAAGATAAGGACACCCTAGGCGATGTGATGTTCTTTGACGGCACTAAAGAAGGTGTCGAAGTGGAAGTAGCCGCTCAATATAATGACGGTTATTCTGAAAACTTGTTGTCGTTTGTCAACAATGTGCGGACGCCAGATGGTGGGACACATGAAGCGGGGTTCCGCAGTGCTTGGACTAAAGCGTTCAACGAATATGCCCGTAAAGTTGGGTTATTAAAAGATAAAGACAAAAATTTAGAAGGCTCCGATGTGCGTGAAGGGTTATCCGCCGTGATTTCATTGCGCGTGCCGGAAAACCTCTTACAATTTGAAGGCCAGACTAAGGAAAAACTTGGGACCCCAGAAGCGCGGACTATCGTGGATAACGTGGTCAGCGAACAACTCCAATTCTTCTTAATGGAAAATGGGGAGTTTGCCCAAATGTTGATCCGCAAGTCGACTAAAGCGCGGCAAGCCCGCGAAGCCGCTCGTAAAGCGCGTGACGAAAGTCGTAATGGTAAGAAACGTCACAAGCAAGAACGGTTGCTGTCAGGGAAATTAACGCCCGCGCAATCGAAAAATGCCAAACGCAACGAACTCTTCTTAGTCGAAGGGGATTCGGCCGGTGGTTCTGCTAAACAAGGCCGTGACCGGAAATTTCAAGCCATCTTGCCATTACGGGGGAAAGTTTTGAATACCGAAAAGGCCAAATTACAAGACATCGTGAAGAATGAAGAAATCAACACGATGATCTATACGATTGGCGCCGGGGTCGGGACTGATTTTGACATTAAGTCGAGTAACTATGACAAAGTCATCATTATGACCGATGCCGATACCGATGGGGCCCATATCCAAATCTTGCTACTAACCTTCTTTTATAAGTACATGCGGCCAATGATTGATGCGGGGAAGATTTATATCGCCTTACCACCACTCTATCGCCTCCAAAAGAAGCAAGGTAAGCAAATGCGGACCGAATACGCTTGGACCGATGAAGAATTAGCCTTACGGACGAAGACGTTTGGTAAAGGCTATGCCTTACAACGGTACAAAGGGCTCGGGGAAATGAACGCGGAACAATTATGGGAAACGACCATGGATCCGGAAAAACGGACCTTAGTACGCGTGCGTATTGACGATGCGGCCTTAGCTGAAAAGCGGGTCACCACGTTAATGGGTGACAAAGTCGAACCGCGGCGGAAGTGGATTGAAAGTAACGTGCACTTCAGCTTAGATGAAGATGGCTCAATTTTAGATAATGAAGCGGTTAGTTCGGCGCATGAACAAGCCGATGAAGAATTAGCCCAACAATTGAAAAAATAAGGAGGTCGCGATATGGCAGTTGAACAACCTAAGATTCAAGAGTTGACGCTCGAAGACGTCATGGGCGACCGCTTTGGCCGTTACTCAAAATATATTATTCAAGAACGGGCGTTACCTGATATTCGTGACGGGTTAAAACCCGTGCAACGGCGAATCTTGTACGCCATGAACCAAGACGGTAACACGTATGACAAAGGCTTCCGGAAGTCGGCTAAATCTGTCGGGAACGTCATGGGTAACTTTCACCCCCATGGGGACTCGTCGATTTATGAAGCGATGGTCCGGTTAAGCCAAGATTGGAAATTACGCGAACCATTAATTGAAATGCATGGGAACAATGGGTCAATGGATGGGGATCCGGCGGCCGCGATGCGGTATACCGAAGCGCGCTTGAGTAAGATTGCCGGTGAAATGTTACAAGACATCGATAAAAAGACCGTTGATATGGTCTTAAACTTTGATGACACGGAATATGAACCAACCGTCTTACCCGCCCGTTTTCCTAACTTACTCGTCAATGGTGCGACGGGGATTTCGGCGGGGTACGCCACGGAAATTCCACCGCACAATTTGACGGAAGTCATTGACGCCATTTTATTCTTAATGAATCATCCCAAAGCCGAATTAGCTGATTTGATGGACTTTGTTAAAGGACCAGATTTTCCAACTGGCGGGATTATTCAAGGGATTGATGGCATCAAGAAGGCTTACGAAACTGGTCGTGGGCGCATCGTTGTGCGTTCTAAAACGCAAATCGTGCCACTAAAAGGGAATAAGTCGCAAATCGAAATTTCTGAAATTCCTTATGAAGTAAATAAAGCGCAATTAGTCAAAAAGATGGACGAAATTCGCATTATGAAGAAAATCGAAGGGATTGCGGAAGTTCGTGATGAAAGTGACCGCCAAGGGTTATCAATCGTCGTTGAATTGAAGCGTGACGTCAATGCGGAAGGTATTTTAAACTACTTGTTTAAAAATACCGACTTACAAATCACGTATAACTTCAACATGGTCGCTATTTATCATCAACGGCCCGAACATGTTGGCTTAAAGACGATCTTAACGGCTTACTTGGAACATCAACGCGATGTCATTACACGCCGGACCCAATTCAACTTGAAGAAGGCCGCTGACCGGCAACATATCGTTGAAGGCTTGATCAAGGCGATGTCGATTTTAGACCAAGTAATCAAGACTATCCGTGGTAGTAAAGACAAAAAAGATGCCAAGCAAAACTTAGTCGCGCAATTTGACTTTACGGAATTACAAGCGGAAGCTATCGTCACCATGCAACTGTATCGGTTGACGAATACCGACGTAACGCAGCTCGAAAAAGAAGCTGATGAATTAGCTAAAGCCATTGCGACTTATCACTCCATCTTGGAACAACCTAAGGAATTGGATAAAGTTCTCCGGCGTGAGCTGAAGGCGATTCAAAAAGCTTATCCAACGGCACGGTTGACTGAAATTCAAGACGAAATCCAAGAAATTAAGATTAAGACGGAAGTCGTCGTACCACAAGAAGACGTCGTGGTGATGATTAGTCATGATGGCTATATCAAACGGACGAGTTTGCGGTCATACACGGCTTCCGACACCGATGATAATGGCTTGAAGGATGAAGATTTCCCGATTTACTTAGCCAAAAATAATACGCTCGATCATTTAATGATGTTCACCAACTTAGGCCACTTGATTTATCGGCCGGTCTACGAAATTACTGATGCCAAATGGAAAGATACCGGCGAACATATCTCGCAAACGATTGGCTTAGCTGATAATGAACGCATTACCTGGGTCTTTGACTTTGGGTCATTAAAAGAAACGGGTAAGTTTTTAGTTGCCACTAATGATGGTTACATTAAGCAAACTGACTTTGCAGATTACACGCCTGGTCGAACTTACAAGACCCGGGCTAGCCAGTTTATTAAACTGAAGTCGGCAACGGCTGAAGTCGTGACGGTTAAGTACTTGCCAAGTGCGCCGACGGGGACCTTAGTGCTCGTCACGCAACACGGCTATGGCTTACGGTATGATTTAAGTGAAGTTCCAACAATTGGTGCCAAGGCTGTGGGGGTCAAATCAATGGACTTACGCGATGACGCGATTGTCCGAGCTACGATTGCCCAAGACAATGATTTAATTGCCATGATTACGCAACGTGGGTCATTTAAGAAGATGAAAGTGGCAGATATTCCCGTCACGAGTCGCGCTCGTCGTGGGGTGCAAGTCTTACGAGAATTAAAGAATAATCCGCACCGTGTGGCCGACTATCTCTTAATTGACAGTCAGCAAAGTGGGGTCGCTTTAGAAGTCCTGACCGACCACTTGAAACGGCATTCAATCTTGAGTGACGATCATCCGGTCAGTGCCCGGTATTCCAACGGTTCCTTCGTCATTGATACGGATATCGAAGGGGTACCAGTCGCGATGCAACTGCACCCAATTCCATTAACTGTCTAAGTTTGTTCGTCAACGCTTGCAAGCAACTAATGATTAGCTTAAGATAAAATCAAGGTCAGTTTTATTTAATAATTAGTAAAGCTTTATTTGCGGATAACAATCGCTTGCTTTCAATCTAAATCTTGTTTAAGATTATAGATATCATAAGATGATGATAAGACGAAAGGATCAGGTAAATTCATGAAAACAACTCAAGAAAGTATTTTCTCTTCAAAGACTTTGACCTATTTCTTGCAATTGGCTGAAACTATGAATTATACACAGGCGGCACAAATCTTGGGCATCACCCAGCCAGCCTTAACGCAACAAATTAAAAAGTTGGAACGCACAGTGGGTGCGCCACTCTTTTATTCCGTTGGGAAGAAGCTCCGACTCTCCGATGCTGGTTATACGATGTTAAATGCGACCCATAGCATTTACAACGTGTTGAATAAGGCAACTGACGAAATTCAACAAACCACGAGTGCCACGCAAGGATCCATCAATATCGGGATTTTAGCTTCGATTGAGGACCATGTGTTTGAAGACTTTGCAATCAAGTATTACGAAGCCAATCCGAATGTCATCATTTCTTTCCACATGTTAACGCGGAAAGAAATCTGGGAACGTTTGGAAAATAACCGGATTGATTTAGCCGTGATGTACTTACCAGACGAAAGCATCAAAAACTGGAAGCCATACCAATCAAAACGGATTATTCAAGACGAGCTCCTCTTTATTACAAGCGACCCGAAGCAAGCGAAGAAAAAGCGGATTAAGTTTAAGGATACGACTGGTGAACCATGGGCCATGTATCCCGAAAACTACTACTTGGATCAAGTGATCAAAGAATCTTACAAGAATCAATTAGCTGATTTACCAACAGCGGTGGCGCGTTTCACCACACCACAACAAATCTTTAGATTCGTTGCGGCTACGGGCACGAATACGGCATTACCAAATTCATTTATGGTTGCCAATCCCGCCGCTGAAAACTTACACACGGTTTCATTTGAACCGGCGATTAAGTTTGATTTGAACTTCGTCTTCCGTCAAGATAAGGATCAAATTCCACGGATCAAGAACTTCTTGGACGAATTTGATAACTACTTGCGGTCCGAAGATTATATTTCACGGTTACAAAAAATTAATCAAAAATAGCATTTGAAGGAGTTATTTACTAATGAGTAAAGAATTAGTTTTTGGCCACCAAAGTCCCGATACGGATGCCATCGTGGCTGCCAAAGCATTTTCATATTTAGAAAATAAGTTAGGGGCCGACACTGAAGCAGTTGCTTTAGGCGAACCTAACGAAGAAACCCAATTCGTTTTGAACCACTTTAACGAACCAGCCCCACGGGTCATTGAAAAGGCTGCTCCTGAAGTAGATTCAGTTATGTTAGTTGACCACAACGAACCACAACAAAGTGTTAGCGATATCGCTGACGTGACGGTTAGCCACGTGGTTGACCATCACCGGATTGCTGGTTTTAACACGGCCCAACCATTGTTCTACCGCGCTGAACCACTTGGCTGCTGCAGTACCGTAATTTACAAGTTGTTCAAAGAAAACAACGTTGAAATTCCGGCTAAGTTAGCTGGTTTGATGCTTTCAGCAATCATTTCAGACACGTTGTTATTGAAGTCACCAACTACGACTGAAACTGATGTTGCCGTCGTTAAAGACTTAGCTAACATTGCTGATGTTGATTACGAAACTTATGGTTTAGAAATGCTCAAAGCGGGGACTAACTTAGCAAGCAAGAGCGAAACTGAATTAATCGACGCTGACGCTAAATCATTTGAATTAAATGGTTCAACGGTACGGGTTGCGCAAGTTAACACCGTTGACTTAGCGGAAGTCTTAGATCGTCAAGCTGCTTTTGAAGCCGCTGCTAAAGACGAAAACGCGGCTAACGGTTATGACTTATTCTTAATCTTAGCGACGAACATCTTAGACAGCAACTCTGAATTAATCGTCGTGGGTGCACCTACTGCTCCAGTTGAAGCAGCCTTCGGTAAGAAGCTTGAAAACAACCGCTTAAACTTACCTGGTGTCGTTTCACGTAAGAAGCAAGTCGTACCACCATTGACTGACGCCTTCAATGCATAATCATTAGGTCTAAAAACGTTCACTGATTAAATTCGGTGAACGTTTTTTGTGTACGAGCAAATTAGTTGTTTAGGGCAGGGATGAAGTGTACTATGAATAATGAATTGTGTACAATCTATTTAACAGGAGGTCCCCAAGATGACTAAAGATACCGATGATTTACGGGCGCGTTTAACGCCTGAACAGTATGCTGTAACCCAAGAAGCCGCCACCGAACGCCCGTTTAGTGGTGAATACGATGACTTCTACCAGGCGGGGATTTATGTGGACGTGGTCAGTGGTGAACCATTGTTTAGTTCGACGGATAAATATGACGCGGGCTGTGGTTGGCCATCGTTTACCAAACCCATTGACCAACTCGATGAACATTATGATGACGCCTATGGCATGCACCGGACCGAGGTTTTGAGTCCCCAGGGCCAATCACATTTGGGCCATGTCTTTACGGATGGGCCGACTGAAGCTGGTGGCTTGCGCTATTGTATTAATTCGGCGGCGTTAAAGTTTATTCCGGTGGCGGATTTAGCCGCAGCCGGTTATGGCCAATATGCGCAATTATTTAAGGCTTAATCAGAGAGGGTGATAAGATGGACGCGACAGCAGTTTTCGCTGGTGGTTGTTTCTGGTGTATGGTAAAACCATTTGATAGCCTACCAGGCATTAAAAAGGTCATTTCAGGGTATACGGGTGGCACGGTTGCCAATCCGACTTATGAGCAAGTAGCGAGCCACACGACTGGCCACACCGAAGCAGTTCAGATTACGTATGATCCGGGCGTGATTAGTTATGCGCAATTGGTCGAAATTTATTGGCGACAAACTGATCCGACTGACGCGATGGGCCAATTTCAAGATCGTGGTGATAGTTATCGCCCGGTGATTTTTGTGAATAATGATGAGGAACGTGCGATTGCAACGGCCTCACGTGATCGGTTGGCAGCGAGTGGGACCTTTGATAAGCCCATTGTGACTCAAATTGAAGCCACCCAGCCGTTTTATCCCGCTGAAGCTGAACATCAAGATTTTTACCGCCGTAATCCCTGGCGCTACCAGATTGAAGAAATGGGCGGTCGGGAACAGTTCATCAAAACCCATTGGTCCAATGATTAAAGAAACATACTAAAATTTTCGGATACTGATCAATTGCCGCTTCCTGTCAGTAGTAATTCCAGTAGCCGTGGCGACCAGTTTGAGCCTGAGAAGCGGTCTCGAACTTCACTTTGAAGCTTGGCACAAACCGCCAATCTTCAAAGATGTCGGTGCTGTAAATGTCGGAAAAACCACCGTGTTTAACACCACTTGCACGGCGACTTCCATTACTACTGACCTCGAGCTAAATTGCGACTATCATTAAAACACAATAAGGGAGCCACCACTAACAAAAGAATAGTGGTAGCTCCCTTATTCGTACTGTTTAAATAATACGTGTCATTCAGCCAAGACAACCCGGAAACAGGTTAACTTGCTGGAGGTCAACGTTCGAAGACTTTTTGTGTCCCAGAGCTAATCTTAGATGTTTTAATACCGGTCATGTCGTGCCAGTCGTTGATTTAGCCAGCGAAAACTAGCAATAATTGCAAAAAATAACAGCCAGGACCCGGCAATAATGATTAGCGTCAGGCCTAAAATTCCCCAACGTTCGCCGGTCGTACCAACTAGCCAATTGTCAACTAAACCTAGCAACAATGGGCGTCCCAGTAGCCAATCAATTGGAATTGAAATCAGTATGAAGCCCAGATCAATTTTTAGCCAAGTTAGCGCATCAAATGCGGAACGTTTAAGCATGTGAAATTCCCCCCTGAGCTAAATATAAACGATTTCATATTGTAAGTCTAGCTAAAAAAAGCACGTCTAGCTTTACGCTAAACGTGCAGTAGTGGGCCCATACTAGGCCGCTCGATAAGCATCTAATGCAGAGTAAAATGATTTCTTAACCGTATCCCGGGTATTCAAGTAAGTAATATAATCGGACAATTCACTGACATCACTAGTTAAAGGAAAATCGAAATCCGAATGGGCGTACACGGCCGCCGTATAATAGGGACCGTGTTGGTTAAGAAATGGTTCAAGCCAGCGATAAAAAGTCATCTGAGTCATCCTTTCAAAATTTGTAACAGCAACGATTCAATATATACAGTGTACGAGGGTTAAAGGTTGTTGTACAGGGGTTTTGAAGGTTCTTAACTTACTAGATAAGGTAATGTAACGGTTGTAAATA
Organism: Lactiplantibacillus fabifermentans DSM 21115; assembly: GCF_000498955.2. GTDB lineage: Bacteria > Bacillota > Bacilli > Lactobacillales > Lactobacillaceae > Lactiplantibacillus > Lactiplantibacillus fabifermentans. Next base: position 22,578 of record NZ_AYGX02000159.1, read on the forward strand.
AATTGCAACACGGTAAATGAAACGCAACGTTATGTAACCAACCGCCTGAACAATTAAAAAATGCTGCCACATTATTTTATCAATAAGTGTGGCAGCATTTGGCGCGATTCTTTTATGGATTCAAGCCATGTTCTAAGCGATATTGAGTCTGTTTTTCACCAGAAGTTTTCATATCATCAGGGGTGCTTTGTAACGCTTTAAGTTTGGACATCCCGTCATGTTCCATCTTATATAGCGCTGGTGATTCACCATATTTGTTCAAGAATCCAGTTAACGTATTTTCATCCATCGAGATTGATGATCCGGCGCTATTGGTCGCAGAGGTCGCATTAGCTTGACTGCTGGCGCTAGCAGCAGCTTGCGAACTGCTACTGGCCGCAGCTACGGATGCTGAATTCGCGCTGGCTTGTACTGCCGCTTGTGAACTGCTGGCACTAGCAGCTTTAGCCACGCTAATTGAAGTGGCTTGGGCCTTTTTTTCAGAACTAGCTTTAGCCCGTCTGCTGGCTTACCGCTGACTGCTAGCTTTTGACTGGCTAATGGATTTAGCGTGGGCCTGTTGTTTAGCTTTACGACTGCTAGCAGCCTGACTTGAGTGCTTGGTAGCAGTATTGGTACTTTGGCGGTTCCCACAAGCCTTCAAAGTTAGCATGGTGACTAGTAGTACCCCAATTAGTCGTTTGGATTGCATTTGATCTTCCTCCAAGTAATATTTAATACTGACCAACAATACGGTATTGGTAGATTGTAAAATTAATCCGAACGCTGTTCGGACAAAAAAGATCAGCTTC
>NZ_AYGX02000160.1 GCF_000498955.2 Lactiplantibacillus fabifermentans DSM 21115
AGCTGATCTTTTTTGTCCGAACAGCGTTCGGATTAATTTTACAATCTACCATTTGTCTTTAAGACAGAAATGTATACTTTTGAATATTAGTTATTAAAAAAATCCCCCACGCCGAAACGCAGGGGATTAGCAAATTCAATATTTAATTATACTACTTTTCGCCTGCTTGTGAGGCGGATTCTGACGTCGTTTCGGCATCTGATTGCGCATTGCTATCCAAATTAGCCGCTAGCGATGACGCTAAAGTGGCTGCTGAACTAGCCGTGGCCGTGTCACCAACTGCCGCCGCACTAGCTGCTTGACTATACGCCGCCACTACTGCCTGTGATGCTTGGGCTTCAGCTTGACTAGCCGCTGCTGAGTTAGCTGCTTCAATCTTAGCTTGAGCTTCTGCCAAAGCTTCCACGACTGTTTGTTCCGTATAAGCTAACGTGCTCGACTTGGTCTTGATCGTATTGCCGGTATCTTCCAAAATAGAATTATCCGTAATTGCCCCGACAAAAGCTAGGATTGCCCCCACGGCGGTAATCACTAACACAACTGCATTAGCGTCAATCTTAACACCAAAGAAGACCGTTGCGACAGCTAGGCCAATAATCAACACGGACCCGATAATCTGGGCCCAATAAGCGGGCTTCTTGTAGTTAGCTTTGAGTGTTGCCTGAATTACATTTAAAAATTTTGTCATTATTTTCCCTCCTAAAGGAACTTTTCAGCGATATAAATAACTAACGTGACAAGCACGCCACTAACCAAGACACCGATCAACCAATTTTGAATGGTTGTAACGCGGTCAATTTGATGACTGGCTTCAATGGACTTGGCCAGTGCCTTGTCAGCTTTGCTATCAATAGCGTCAACTTGATTCAATTTTTCTTCAATACTCTCAACTTTCGTTTTGGTGGCGGCCACATCCTTTTGAATATCCATTAATAGCTTGGTTGTATCGTCGTATTGTGCCATTAGTAGGTCACCCGTTTCCCATAGGCCTGCCCGTTATTGACACCCAACTTGATAAAGCCATAGTAACCATTAGAACGGGCGTAGCGTGCCCAGACATAATCATGTTCAATAATAACCGCGTTGTAAGTCACACTCTCGCCCTTGTAATAGGTAGCCACTTGACTAACTTTGTCGCTATCCGTGTATCGTACAGCTAGTGTCCGATTAGGATAAAACACCCCGCGTTGGTTGTATTTAACGACCTTAAAGGTGGCCTTCTTAGCTGCCTGAGCCTTCTTAACGTTGGTTTGAGCTTGTTTCTTGCTAGCAGTCGTGTAGCCTGATTTAGTGATCCCTGTTAAATCGACATTGCCGTCTAATCCGCCTGCTTTATACATGCTAGTGAATTGGAAGATAGCCACGCCGTCCATGCTAGGGAACCAGTTATAATCAGGACTAGTTCTAACCAGATAGTCTGGATATTCGGCTAACCACAGGCAAGTACCATAGGCTTTAACAATGGCCGACACATTAACATGGGCATTTAGATAGGCCTTGTAACCGTACAGCATAGGGGTATATCCAGCCGCTTTAATGAGGGCCATTTGAGCTAGAATGACATTAGTGTTAGCTGTCACACTATTAGAAGCACCATCTTCATAGTCTAGCGCTACAATGCTGCCCTTGGGCGTCTTAACACGTGGCAAGTAATAGGCCATCATTGCCTTAGCATTGGTCATATCGCCACCAACACCGTCCCATAAATAGGTGTGCACTCGTTTACCAGCCTGTTGAGCTGATTTAACTTGGCTAGCATAAGTGGTTTGAGGGATATTAGTCCCGCCATAAAAGCCACCCGCCTGTGATAGCACGAACTTATCAGTGTTGTAGCCGAATGTCCCACTATTACCGTTATACTTAGACCAATCAACCCCCTGTTCACGGCTAGTTGAAGCCTGACTGGTAACATTGGCCGTTAAAAAGGCCATAAAAATGGCGCCCACCATTAAGATGAGTGCCTTTAACTTGTGTTTATTCAATTGTCTACCTCCTATTCAAGACTACTATTAACTTGGAACTGTAACGTTGACTCACTAGGGTAAATTGACGTCCCGGTACTATCAACCACCCATACTTCCAACTGATAATTACCTGCTGTCAAACCAGTCATTAAATCCGCTGTTAAGGCTAGCACAATTTGACCAGTTGTGGGGTCGGTTAAACTAGTTGGGTCAACTGTGGACGATTTAAGATAGCCACTAGTATTGCCTAATTTAACAGTAATTGAGGTGGCACTAGTTAAATCCGTTGCCACATTATCATTGCCACAAATTAACGTAAAGCTAGTGGTGGTATCACCAATTTTAACCGTCTGTGGTGAAGTATCGGTAAAACTAAGCGTTTTTGCCATCTTTAGGCGCCTCCTTTTCAGCCAACTTGGCATTAAGCTGGTCAATTTGAACTTGAGCCATCGCTAATTGCTGGTCTTTAAGGGCAATTTCTTGGGCATAGTTACTTGTCAGCTTGTTAATCAAAGCCTGTGCATCAATATTCATAATTTAAGCCTCCTTTGTGGTCGTTGTCGTAGTTGTGGTAACTGGTTTTAAAGCGTTCAGGCTGTCAATCAGCGTGTTTAACACCTTCAATTTAACGTTATCAACACCACCGACAATGGCAGTGTTAAAGTCGTCCATGGTGATACTAACCTGTGAGCTAATTGCCAACGTGTTAATTTGAATGCTAATCGTCATAATGTTATTCGTGTAATCCGGTTTATAATTCGTGATTAGAATACTATCCATTTACCTTTTCCTCCAATTTTCTTAATCTTGCTTCTAATTCCATGTTGTGACCATTTAACTGGTCAATTTGCTTTTGTTGTTCCTGCACAGTCGCTAAAGTGGCATTCAAGAGTACACTGTCATCCACCCCATTTAGCCTGCCATCTTCGTCACGGTTGATAAATACGTCTGGTAACCGCCACTGCTTAGTGTCATTCACATCATCAACGATTGAAGACAGCCTAATATGGCTGGTATTATCATCAGATTTATACTGGTAGGTTGCTAAGTCGATTGAGTTAACCAGCTGCGCCCAATAAGCTGTGTCAGCCTTTTGCACGTCCTTCTTAACACTCAATAGGGACGATTTAACTAAGCTAGTATAGTTAACGGCACCGGCATGGATGCCTGTGAGCCCACCAGTTGTCTTGCCAAACCAAAAGTCGCCACCATTACTTAGGGCAAAAGTTCCACCAGTTGACACAGTAACTGCGCCAACGTTTACCTGTCGTTTAAAATAAATCTCATTGATTCCAGCGGAATCAATGCCAAAATTAGCAGTTTGACTATTTTGGTCGTGGCCAATATACCAAGTTCCTTGGTCCCCGTTGGGATTGATATTACCATAGGGTGTAAAAATAATTCCTTTATCCGTAGTATCTGTAGATAGTCCGTTAAATTGAATTTGTTGTGAATCCCCTTGCAGGGCTAGTCCTGTGTTGGCATCTAAAATAGCATATCCAGTTCCTGTAATACCGGTTGCCGTAAAGTTAGGGTCTTGTGAGGTTGAACGGCCGGAAAATAACGCTAATTGACCATTCCCCAAGTTAATATCAGTTGACGGATACATACCAGAATACATACCACTTGAAAGTGGGGTCATACCACGTACCATAATGTCAACTGTACCGTCTTTTATGACAGTTCTTAGTGCTAAGGTATCTGTGTCAATTGTTTCAAACGACGTACTAGTAACTGAACCATCTGGTGAAAGCGTTAGCGGATAACCAGTGTTGCCATACTGATTTAACTGTGTGCCAGCATTGATAGTTTTACCATTTAGAGTCCCGGTGATATTAGCACTAGGGATTATTACAGGGTTACTTGTATCAAAATAGATAGTTTCACCAGACAGTGTTAATTGACCACTAGATGAAATTAATGTGTTACCCGCTTGTAGGTTAATCTGGTCAATCAGGCTATCTTTAGTAACTCTAAGGTTAATATCGTCAGACATTTGAGAAATCATAGAATCTTGACCACCGTATACGTAGGGTGTAGCCGTATTACCGAGTTCTAGTTTTAATTCGGTAAAGAATAACCCAGAAGAAGCACTATTATTAGACCCAATGTTGTCAACTCGAATATAACCTTCGTTATCATTAGCACCAGTCGTAAAAGTAACTGTATACTGGTCAATCTGTGATGGCGAAGTCACTAAGTTGTTAAAGAGCCCATGAACTGTGTCATAATCACTGGTGGAACCATAAGCCCTAGATAGCAAATAAACGTTTGCCCCGACAACGTTAGAAGACGCAAAAGCTTTAAATTGAAACGTGTAGGTTGTATTTGGCAATAATGGGAACCGATTTGAACCAGCGGCAGCAGTGCCATTTTGAGCTGTATTTAAATAAAGCAGTGCCCCGGTGCCGTTCTGATAGAAATTATGCGTAGTCACTAATAGTTTCCGGTCAGTTGCCCCCCAGTCCATTAACGTCCAACCAGTAAGTGGGATAGTAAAGTTGCTTGAATATGGAATTAAGTTGGCATTATTAGCATCTGATTTAGAAACCTTACTAGAAATCATATCATCTGTTTGTGTTTGATAAGTTTTGAAGTCACTAGACTCAACCTTGCTAGATATTGCTTCAGCAGTTGTCGCTTGATAGGCTGAGAAGTCACTATTAGCCACCTTTTGGGCTATCAAGTCAGCGGTAGTTGTTTGATAAGCTGAGAAAGCACTATTACTTACCATCTGTCCTATTTGACTAGCTGTCTGTTCTTTGTAACTAGCATAGTCTGAATTGGCAACCTTGGTAGCTAGTCCATTTTCTAGGTCAGCAATCGTCATAGTTGAACCATCTTTGAGGGTTGTCACTGCTTGACTGGTTACTTCACCATTATCTATTGCCGTAACTGCTTGGCTAAATGCGCTGTCAGCTGCGCTTTGAGCTTTAGCGGTAGCTGTTGACTGTACGGCTATCTCTGAATTGGCATAAGCGTAGGTGCTATCTGCGGCTGATTTAGCAGCATTAGCTGTAGACTGTGCAATTAAAGTGGCACTATTAGCATTTTCTGCCTGACTAGCCGCACTATCGGCAGTTATCTGTGCAGTTTGTCCAATTAGCGTTGACTGGGTTATATTTACTTCAGTCGTTCTACTTTTCGTCATCAGTTCACCTACTTTCAATCATTATCATTAGAATCATCATTTGTCCCACTATTAGCGGTCATTGGAGCCCGGGTCGTCATAGCAACTTGATAGAAGTATTCCGTTTTAGGGGTCGTGTTAATGCCAACCGTTGAGGTCAGAAAGTTCATTAGCACTTTAGAGCCATCAACTGTAGCAAACGCTAAACCTTCCGGTTCAATATAGCCACTTAACTCCAGCTTGTCCGTGAAATCATACAAGTAATTGAAGCACTCTCCCTCGTGAATGAGATTAATGGCATAAATCTGACAGGTGTCATTCTCGTTTTGATTACCCGATTGGAAATAGACGTAGGGGAAATCCAATAGTTGACCTTGATATATCTGGGTGTCAATGTCATAGCCATAGTCAGTTAACGCGATTTGATAAAGGACATTATCGACCCCATTGCGAACGTCACTTCCATTTAACACGTAGTAGTTCAAACTGTTGTCGGTTAGACCAAAGTAATCGTTAGTCGCGTCATAGTTAACCCGAATATAATGGTCGAAACTCAATAAATGGGTCACATCATCGGTGCCCAAGGTTTGACCAGCCGTATAAGGAATCTTAACGAGGTCATATCCAGCACTAGTCTTTAGTGGGGCAAAAATATAAATCGTGTTGTCTTCAATGGTGACCCCAAAGGACGTTCCATGACCGCCATTCGTGACACTCATCTTAGAGATGTATTTTAAACTAGCGTCTCGTAGCGTGTACGTGCAATCGGCTTGACTGACAATCCAACGGCCATCACTTAACTGTTCCGCGTGTTGCATGACTCGATTAACCCCATTATCGTAAGCATCAAATGAGCCGAATTTAGCCCAAGTAGTGTCATTAATGCTAATCTCGGGGTCGTCAGTGATATAATCCCCATCAATCTGACCACGAATACTACCTAAAGTACCAGCGGGAATCACATTTAAATAGCCCGTTTTTGAATAACTTGTGTCAACATTGCCATTGTCATCGGTTCGGCTCCAGTTAAATCCCAAGGAGTCAATGTAGGCGCTGATATTCTCGTTACCCTCATAAGCCGTTAAGATGAGCCGTTTGGAAGTTTCGCCAGTAGCAAAGTCTAAGCCATCTGGATGTAAGATAGTCGGTACAATTGTGCTAGCATCACTTTTAGCCTTAGAAACAGCATCATCAAGAGCACTGGTTAACCCCGATAGCCATGCTGGGGTAGCTACTTGAACGGTTGTATATTCGCCAAAGCCAACTGTATTACCATACGGATTAGCAAAGCTGATTGTCCGTTGAATAACGCGACCACTGGCGTCTAATACCGGTTTAATCAATTCATCTTTAAACCTAATTGTGGCTCCTAATGGCGGATTAAAGTCAGGTGTTACATTAACCTCGTAATACGTTCTAGGGTGATTGTATAATTCGAGCATCTCTTGAGCCCATGCTTTTAAACCGGCTGAGTTATTAATGCTGTTAGCCGTCACCACAGCTTCATAGTAAAGGCCAGCCTGCCAATCCGGGTTATATTGCTGGTTAGCATCATCATCAACGATATAAGGCTTGCCATCATTAACCGAGGCGATTGTGCTACCGTTAGCGCCGTAGGGAATCAATTTAGTCACGGGTGTTGATACCGTTGTCCGTTTAATGCTAGTCATATTCTTGCCAAATACCGCCTCGTTATAGACCACGTCAGTGTTCAGCTGGTCAGTAATGACACATACCTTTTCCGTGACGTTACCTTGGCTATCAATCTCAACATAAGGGTCAATCTCGACATCATACGTTTGAATGAGTGTCTGTAATAACGTGCTAGCTTTAGTCTTGCCATCAATGGTGATTGTTGGGGTCATCACATTAGTGGTTTGATAGTCCAGCGTCCAACCAGTGGCATTAAAACACTCGTTAAAGGCTGTCTGAATCGTGCTTGCACTGGCAGTAGTAGCGATAGGATAATGATGCGCTAAACTGTACAAGCATAGGTTGGTAAAGTTAGCCGTTGTGACGTGTTTAACAGCAGCGGTATTGTTCTCTTCCGCACTGTAAATGTACATAACATACCAATGGCCCGATAGCTCGTCATAATAGGCGAGATTGTTACCAGCCACCACTTTATCTGAATCAGGTTGACCTTGAAGTACGTCTAATGAACCTTGATGGTCGAACTTCTTAGACTGGGCATTTAGATTAATCGTCCCGGTGTAGCTGTCGGTTGTACCCACATTAACGTCATCATCATAGCTAGTACTAGTTGTGTCTGAATCAGCTAGTTGGACTTTAACGCTGTCGTTAGAAAATTTAGTGGACCCATCAACAGTCAGGGTACCAATCCGCTTTAAATTAGGGTCTAGAATTAAATACTGGTTATTTAAAGCCATCTGTTAACCTCCTTGTTTTAGTTATGTAAAAAGGCCACCCAATTGAGGGAAGCCTTTAAATGTTTCTATAGTAGTCTTGGAAGATACTTAAGAACGATGGTTGCATCATCTAAGTCCCCAGTCATCGTTAAGCTATTAACTCCCGGACTTAATTTAGGGTAATCTGTTGACCAGACAGGACTAACCAGCTTACCACCGATGGTTGTGCTTTCATCTTCACAATTTAAGACAATCTCTTGATTAGCACTGGCAATGTAAGTTGGTGTCGTTGATGGTACCGAGTTAGCCTGCCAGATATACAAGTTAGTGATTGACATAAAGGGGTTGGTATAAGCGACTTTCTCAATATCTTCTGTAATTGGCTTCTTTAACATGACACTACCAATACCACCGAGGGCCGTGTCGTACTTTTTACCCGTGTCTACGTAGGTGCCATGAACGATTAAATACTTGTTAGCGTCCGTATAAGGCTGTCCTGTAGAAGTGTTGTATTGGGTTATTGACCAAGTATAAGTCTGACCAATTTTAGTCATATCAAGCATTATCCACGCTGAACTTAACGCATCAGTCTCTTCTTTATTAACGATCGTAGTGTAGATTATTTTTGTCTTTTTAACCGATTTAGTTGTCGTTTTACCTGATTTACTTTTGCTGGTCTTTTGGTAGATTGCAAATTTAATCCGAATTTTTGGACAAATTGTTCAGCATAAC
>NZ_AYGX02000021.1 GCF_000498955.2 Lactiplantibacillus fabifermentans DSM 21115
AACTGTAGCGCTCTACCAAATTCTTGGTTTAAAAGTCAGTCAGTGGCTGGTCTATCGCTTGATGAAAGAATTAGGGATCCGATCTCGGATGGTCAGAAAGATCAGTAAACCGAAGACCCACACCGAGTATTCTCAACGGCCCAATCTAATTAGAGACTTAGCTGATCAGACAAGGGTGCTCGTAACCGATATTACCTACATTCCGCTTCAACATTCATGGCTCTATTTAGCCAGTGTTTACAATCCGACCACCCGGCGGGTGATCGCTTATAATATCGGATCTGAAATGACACAGGAACTGGCTACCGCACCAGTTAAAACTATTTTAAAACGTTCAGATCTACCAGGCATCATTCATAGTGATATGGGAAGTCAATACACCAGTGTCTTATTTGAAAGTACTTTGACGGAAGCTGGCATTAAACATTCTTATTCTCGCCAAGGATGTCCGGGGGATAATGCCCGGATCGAGAGTTTTCATTCACTTTTAAAACGTGAATATGTGAATAGCCACTCCTTTAAAAATGTTCATGAAGCCATTGCTGGCATTGATCGCTATATACGCTGGTACAATCAGGAACGTATTTCGTCAGTCGCGTAGCGACTAAGTCTTTATAAGTGGGGCTGAGAAAAAAAGAATCTTTTCTCGGCTTTTTT
>NZ_AYGX02000022.1 GCF_000498955.2 Lactiplantibacillus fabifermentans DSM 21115
TGCGAGGGTAGGACGTTGCCATGCAAACTGGAAAGACCACTGTGGTGGTCTTTTTTGTATCCACAAATAAGAATTGATTTTCAAGCGCAGCAACTAGCCGATTATTGGCCGGTTGTAAATCTGACGGCCGGTTGCCGTGGGTAAACAGTAAATAACATGTGGTTGCTCTTGGAATATACGATTTCTGAAATCTGAGACATGTTAGCGGCAACTGTATTTACCACTGTCATATTCAATAAGATTAATTGTAAGCAGTAAATAACATGACGTATTGAAACGCCCCCTTCAGTCACGTATTCGATGACTGAAGGGGGCGTTGTTAATTTATCTTCTGGCCTGCTCAAACCATGGCGAGTAAGCCTTCAATTGTTCCGGATCGCTTGAGGCCGACGATTGGAGGATTGTCCAAGCTGCTTCCGATGTCAATGAGTCCGGCAGCACTTTCACTTTCTTTCGATAAAGTGAATTTTACCCGAATAATACTGGTATGCTAGATGCTTTTTAGTCATACCGATGTTATTAATATTATGCTGACAACATTTACTGGTCGAATGGTCGACTCAATGGACATTCCGGATAATAACCAACGCATTTGCTGTAGCGTTAGTTCCATGATATCTTCACGATTCCTAAGTCCACTGTAAATCACCATTTCCAATTCTCTTATACAACAGAAGAAAGCCATCCGCTTCCCATTAGAGTCCTTTAAAATGATTGTGCCGACTACCATAAAATAGAAATAATGCTGGCGCAAATGGACTTAAGTCATACTCCTCCTGAATAACCGCTGCTAATCCGTACTTGAGATAAAAGCATCAGATCAAGTAGGTCATCCATGATTAGTCATGGCTTTCAACACGATTTTGAGGACCCATGATTTAATATCGTTGTGAATCTCTACAGTGCAGACCCCAACAGTGTAACATACAGACGGCCTGTTTTGATTGCGACTTTGCAGGAATCGAACTTGGAAGCTGTTTACTCAATGAGACTGGAATAATATTTCAAGACATAAAGCCCCATAACTTTGATATTCTAAGCATATCAAGGTTATGCCGACATTAAAATACGTCATATTATTTACTGGTTACGATTATTTGCCTAGCTGTAAATCTAACAACCGGTAGTGGGGTCCATAACAATTTCAGTCATTGTGACGATGGCGCGGTTCTTTTTTGTGCTTTTAGATAAAGTTGGCATTTCGAGCACAGCAACAGCACGATTGTTTGCCCAGTTGTGAATTTGACAGCCGCAGCGTGACTAAAAATCGTTTTTAATAGCCGGTAGTTAAGTGGAATTCATAAGTGGTATGTAGAGATAAAATGGAAATGGCCTTTGAGTCCGTATATTAGAAGGCCGACATTCGGCAATTTTGACGGCACCCCAGGTCGTAGGCAATTAGCCATATATAATGCCCTATTTAAAATGGCTGTAAAATAAATCACGACTGATTTGAGTATTTGCGCTCATTGAAAGTCGTGATTTATTATTAACTTCTACGACATGCCTGCCGTAAGATGATTTCTGAATGACAATTGGGACCGTCCCATTAAAAAAGTAATTTTCGACGCTTCAAATTAATTTGCTTTTTGCTAACGGTGGTGTGCATTGGCGAAATTTGAATCCGTACCGCTAGTATTTGCCGTTATCGGCAATACGATAATTAACATTAAGCGAAGCATAGTGGTGACGAGTAGCGTGCAATGGTTCGACATAGCTATCGATCAGCTACTACTAAGGTAAACAGTAATGGCTGTACGCACGGACATTAGCCGTTATCTACCAGTAGCGGCTTTCAATCGAACCATTAACGTTTGTAGGGAAATACAGGGATGCCTATTGCTGCTGATTGACAACGATTATGATTTCAGTTGTTTAATGGGATTGGGATAAAAGCATGTCGTGATCGTGCAGGTCCGAAACCGGCCCGGAAAATAGGCCGAGTCGCTTGGTAGTGAAATTTGATTGGTGGCCAGTGATGTTTGGTAGCTAGGATGAACATTTTAACGGATTGATTTGAATGATTGGCGCCGGCGTACCTAGTATGTGTCTGAGAATATACCATTTCTAGCTAACTACTGGCAAACGTTCTACCGAATATTCAAACGGGGAATACGTTCAAGTTCAGTATTAGGTGATTGTTCTCTCTGTGATAGTACATTAGCTTGGTGTAACCTAGTACCATTTGAATTATTAAAAATGTCCCTACCATAAGTACCTTGATTGGAAACAAGCTGCCAAATGACTTGGAGTATGCGGGTAACTAAAACGGTTCTTTCGGGCGACACGACAAAAGTACCCATAACGGGGTGTTAGATTATGGGCTGGAACATATAATAGTGTTTCAGTAGCCAACGCGGTGAGTGCTTGTTATCCATAGTAGTATCAAATAACTGTTGGCCGTGTCGGCACGGATACTTGGTGCTATACAGTATCCAAAAGTGGGTCTTGAACTCAGAGCGCTATGGTTACCCAAAAGACATGGCGGTGTTGTGGTGGTAATCAACTGTAACTGAAGCACGGCAGTTGTTAGTGATGAATAAGACCTAGTGTGTTTTACCAGCAGTAGAATTAGCAATGAGGCGACGCGTATTATTTCACGTTTCAATAATGCAATGTCGCTAACACCGGTATGTTACTAGTAACGTGTTTTGAATAAGCTAAACACTGGGGAATAACTATAGTAGTGATTGCTGGTAAGATGGATTAATACTACTGTGTTAGAAACAACACCCGCCGTTAGGATTGTGATGGTCGTAAAGTATTTCGCCAAGTAGTGCTGCAGGTTAGCTTAAATACGATAATGATGAGTTATCACGGACGATGTAATAGCTATGACCAGTTGGCGATGGCGTGGTGACTAATTTACAAGTCTATTGGTAGTAGTGGGGAGAGCGGTAGTCAGTGCATTTTATTGATAAACAATCAGCACGATACTAGTCCATGGTAGCCAACTTAGTAGTTGCGGTTTAGTGATTTACAACCAATCAAGGTGTGTGGGATGAGGCGGCTAGAAACGCCGTCTTGATTGACGATGACTAATTAAAGTGAAAAAAACTTATGGAAATTCATTGACTCTTACAAGTCTAATTGGTATATTAGTAAACGTTGCTGCTACGGCAGGGTGCTTAGGCATCAAGGAAAGTTAAAATGATTAATGAAAATGGTTATTGACAACTTCTTCGTTAGTTGGTATGATTATTCCTGTTGTCGCAACGGCAACCGTAACCGATCTTGAATGATTTTGAAAGCTTACTTCTTGAAAAAAGATGTTGACAAAGATCACTTGAAACGTTATGATAATTAAGTTGCGTTAAGGAATTAACACAACGAATTAGACCTTTG
>NZ_AYGX02000161.1 GCF_000498955.2 Lactiplantibacillus fabifermentans DSM 21115
GGTTATGCTGAACAATTTGTCCAAAAATTCGGATTAAATTTGCAATCTACCTTTTATTAACCACGTTTCACTAATTGCGAAGATGAATCGTTAAGAATCTGTTGCACCATTGCTTTAACTTCAGTGGTTGTCAAAGTTGTCGCTAACTTTTTATTCACCCGCGCAAAAACTAACTCAGTGTAACAGACCCGCGCCGCAATCACTGCCAATGACGCCTGGTCCATTATCATTCTCCCCCAATCAACTGCATGCACCAATTTATGACAATATTTTCAACGCTAGGCTAAAATTCCTCATTAAGACAACCGGTGTGTTACGATGTATATCGTTTTGGAATTTTATTCTATCGTTTTATTATATAAAGGAGCGTTTCTTAGCATGCATTTATCCCGACAAACTCGGCGTGACTATCTAATTGGATTTGCGTTTGTTTTATTGATGGTCGCAAGCGCTACTTGGCTGAATGATTATGAAATTATATTACCAGAAATCGGGGCACTGACCGCGGGGCTGTGGATCTACCACGATCAAAACTGGCTGGCCCACCCGCTTAAAATATTTCTCGCCCCCTCTGGCACCGCCGTCCTTGGCTTTATCGTTAATCAATTCAATTGGGCTTACCCGGTCAAAGTCCTCGTGACCGTGGCCTTGATGCTCGGGTTACTTAAAGGTCTGCGCTCAACCTTAGCGCCCGCCTTTGCAACGGGGCTCCTGCCGATTATCGTGGACGCCACCCACTGGTCATTTATTGTCGCTATCTTCATCTTTACGTTCTTATTGATGGCCGTCGTCTTAGGGCGCCAACTCCATGTCGATTTACCTGAGACGCGCCCGTTATTCACCCATACGTGGTTAATTTTTAGTCTCGCCGTCGCCGGCTGGTCGTTACTCGTCTGGGCACTCGGCAAGCCAGAAATGGCAGCAATTCCGCCGGTATTAGTTGTCTTTTTTGAAGTATTGCAACAACCAAAGTACGGCAAAAACATGGCCATCAAACACGTTTTAGCTTTGAGTGGCGCGGCCACGATTGGCGTTGGCATTCATATCTGGTTTGCTTCATGGTTATTGACCACCTTGATTGCCTTACCACTCGTCTTCGTTTGGCTCCAAATCTTACATGTCAAATTACCAGCGGCGTATGCCTTTCCATTGTTGGCGCTGGTTTTACCAACCACGATGTTTGCCAAGCTTCCCCTGACTGCTTTACTGGCGGCCATCTTTTTCTTAGGGATTGCTTACAGCTATCATTACTTTAAACCAACTCAAAAAAGCGTTGACCAATTATAAGGTCAACGCTTTTTTAGTTATGCTTGTAAGACGGCCGTGCCAAACTTCGGCAACGTAATCGTCCGGCCAACCGCTTCGTCAGTCAATAAGTTCCGACTCGGTCGCTGGAGTTCAACCGTTTGGGGCGTCGTCGAAAAATTCATCAAGAAATGGTACGCCTGCCCATTTTTGTAGCGGGTCTGGCAAGAGACCACTTCAGATGGCGTCGTTACAAAATCATTGGCCAATTTTAATTTTGCAATGATGGGCGCATAGAACTCCGTTAAGAACTCGGTATCCAGTCGCGCTCCCAAATAATAGGCGTACCCAGCACCGGTAGCTTGCACCGTCACAGCCGGGGTCCCTTGATAAAAGTTATCTTGGTACGTGCCTAAAACAGTCGCAGTAGTTGCGGTAATCACTTCATCGTAATCATGGGTCGCATACGTCTGCTGGTCGTATTGCACGTGGTAGTGCTCGTGCGGCAGCAACGTATCCAGTTCGCGGGTTTCAATCCCGAAGAGTTCGCGTAACGGGGCTGGCAAACCGCCGAGATTAACGCGGTCGTATTCATCGACCATCCCGGTAAAGTAACTGGACACTAACGTCCCGCCTTGTGCCACGTACGCTTGTAACTTCGTCATCGTGGCTGGTCGCATCAAATATAACATCGGCGCGATAACTAAATCATAGCGCGTCAAGTCCGCCGTGCTAGGCACAATGTCACAAGCAATATCTTGTTGCCAAAAGATGGCATAGTGCTTCTGTAGCGTTTTTAACCCCAAGCGCGTTGGCCGACCGAAGCCGCCGCCACGATTCAAGGCCCAGTTACTATCCCAGTCGAACACAATAGCGACGCGGACTTTTTTCGTGGCTCCTTTAATGGCCGCTAATTTTTCCAATTGGCCGCCATATTGGGCGACTTCTTGAAATACGCGATTATCCGCCGAACCATCATGACCAATCACGGCACCATGATACTTTTCCGAGTTCCCCCAAGCTTGGCGAATCTGAAAATACAGCGTACTGTCGGAACCGTGCGCGATTTGTTGTAAGCTACTCAGTAAGTGCATGCCAGGTTGTTTGGGCTTATTGTATTGGGCCCAGTTCACAAAACTCGGGGTCGATTCCATCACTAAGAATGGTTGTTGCTTCAAACTCCAATATTGGTCATGGATATAAGCCGTCTGCATCGCGGTCTCAGCAATACTTTCATGTTCATTATGCCAAGCCGGGTAACTGTCCCAGCTCACGACATCGACATGCCGCGCAAACTTGGCGTAATCCAACCCAATCAGCGGGGTGAACCCTTCTTGTGGTGAGGCTTCCGCCATAAAATTCGTCGTGCACGGCAACTCGGGCGTCACCGCTTTCACGGCGGCGACTTCCGCACCATAAAAATCAATCGTCATGTCGGTCACAAACCGTTTCCAATCGAGATCCATTCCATGGACTTTCGTTTCACCAAGCGGAGACGGCGGCAAGACTTGTGACCAATCACTATACAAGCCACTCCACACACTTAAACACCACGCATCGTTCAACGCAGCGAGCGTCTGATACTTCCGTTGCAGCCATGACCGCCAATTAGCTTGGCATAGGTCACAATAACAGGCTCCCGAAAATTCATTGGAAATATGCCACATGATTAACGCCGGATTATTGCCATAGCGTTTGGCTAAGGCCGTATCGATTTGACGGACTTTTTCGCGATACACTGGCGACGAATAACAGTGATTATGCCGAAAGCCGTGCGTATGGCGCTGGCCGTGGTCATCGACGCGGTTGACTTCGGGATACGTTTGACTCAGCCAGTGCGGCCGCGCTCCACTCGGTGTCGCTAAAATCACGTGGCCGTGGCGTTCATTCATCTTTTCAAAAACGTAGTCCAACCACGCAAAGTTATAGCTCCCTTCGGTCGGTTCTAGCAACGCCCACGAAAACACGCCGACTGTGACGGTATTAATATGGGCTTGGTCCATTAGCGCATAATCTTGCGCTAAAATTTCTGGATGTTTGAGCCACTGGTCGGGATTGTAGTCGCCACCATGTAAAAAGCCAGTACTATTAATCAAATCAGCCATGCTTTGCCTCCTTAATCGACCGCGACCAGATGGAACAAGTGCGCTTGAAAATCACCGCGTAATTGCGCGGTATCGGCGTTGGCCCCATTGAATTGGTACGGTTCGCGTAAGCCCAAGTGTTGCAAAACAGCGCCACTGACAATTTCCGAGTCATCAATTTGATACTGTTTATGCGGGTCCACTTGCGGCAACCGGACATAATTTAAGACACCCGTATTCGGTTGGGCTAGCTTACGGTAAAAGCCGACAAAAAGTTCCTTTTGCGTGGCATCACTGACACTCCACGCGACTTCATTTTCTTGCGGGTCAATCGTCTTTAATTGCCGGAATTGGCCGGTCGTTAATAACGTCCGGTGTTGCTTATAAAAAGCAATGTTGGCCTGCATCGCCGCTAATTCTTCCGCCGGCAACTGTGTGATATCCAATTCATAACCGAGCGGGCCAAAGTCGGCGACACTGTGCCGCATCGTTAACGGCGTGTTGCGCCCCACTTGGTCGTTTGGTACCGCTGAAACGTGGTTACTAAATGCTGATAACGGATAGGCTAACGCCGAACCCGTTAAAATCGACAAGCGTTCGACCGCGTCACTGTCATCACTGGGCCACATTTGGGGGCTATAAAAGAGCATCCCCAAGTCATAACGCCCGCCACCGCCGGCACAACCTTCAATGAGCAAGTCTGGAAAATCACTCAAAATCAAGTCATATAAGTGATAGACGCCTAACATGTACCGATGGAAGAACTCGGTTTGTGGCCGCCCGTGCGCCACCAAATATGGCGAATACGCTTCGGTAATATTGCGGTTCATGTCCCATTTCATATAATCAAGCTTCGCGGCCGCAATCACTGGTTTCATCTGGGCATAGATGGCGTCAACCACGGCTGGATTAGCAAAGTCGAGGACGTACTGCCCCCGCCCAATGGCCGTGCGTTCGTAAGGATGGCGGACGACCCAGTCGGGATGGTCTTGATAAATCGGCGCATCTGGTGACACCATTTCTGGTTCAAACCACAAGCCCATTTGTAAACCTAAGTCGTGGATTTTTTGCGCAAAAGCCCCCATCCCATTCGGGAACTTGCGGCGATCTACGCGCCAATCGCCCAAGGACGTCCGGTCATCATCACGATGGCCAAACCAGCCGTCATCGACGACAAAGCATTCCACGCCGAGTTGTTGGCCCTGTTGCGCTAGTGCTAATAACTTATCTTCATCAAAATTAAAATACGTGGCTTCCCAGTTATTGAGCACAATCGGCCGTGGGCGTTGGGCCCATTGCCGGTCGGCGATATGGTGTTGGGCCAAGCCATGCGTCGTTGCCATCAAGCCGTTCACGCCGGCATTGCTATAATAGAGCACCGCTTCAGGCGTGGTGAAGCTTTCATTAGCCGCGAGTTGCCAACCGAAGTAGTTGGGGTTCAACCCGGTCATTAACCGTGTTTTATGCCATTCATTGACTTCCACCCGGCTCACAAAGTTGCCGGAATAAATCAAGTTGCTGGCATACACTTCCCCGTAGTCTAAGTCTTGGCTGCGCATCAACGCGACGAACGGATTTTGTTGATGACTGGATGCGCCTTTTAGCGATTCCACGGTAACGGTCCCTTGCGTCAAGTTGTGATAAGTCACGTGCCGTTCTTTCAACCACGCCCCCGATAAACTGACCATCTGAAAGTCATCATCCGGTAATTCCAAGGCCGCACTCATCATGTTTTGCACGGTTATGGCTTGTGGGCCTAAGTTCGTGACCGTATTTTGGCGGGCAATCGCACCGTATCCGTTAAAAATCGTGAAGTTTTCCGTCAATTGGACTTGATGGGCTGTGTCGGTCAACGTGACGATCAACGTTTGGGCTTCTTGATTACCGACCGCATACGTGGCGGGATGCGCCAAATCACGCGGCTTGGTGTCCCGCACTGTATAGTCGGTCACTTGAAAATCCAAATACCACGGCGTCTGGTCACAACTAATATCTATCGCACCTTGCCGAAAATCTGAGCTGCCGTAAACTGGATAAGCTTGCGCCCGGTCAGACAAGTTAAAGTTGCCCGTTTTAGTCGAATATTTGACCGTCCCCGCTGACTTGCTCGCTTGCGTTTGTAAATAAGTGACATCGGCATCCGTCAGATTCCCCAAGGTCGCACCGTAGTATAGCTGACCTAGTTGGCCATTGGGCATGACTGCCAGCACGTAGCTGACTTGCGCATTGTGTAAGTGAAAGACTTGGTCATCGAGACAGTCAATCATTGTTGTTGTTTTTAAATCAAGCATGAAATGATTCTCCTCCGCTTTAAGCCAACAAAGAACTCATAACCTAAGTCATGAGTTCTTTCAGCTTCAAAATTAGGCCACCGTGGTTTGGGCTAAGTCGTCCAAATATTGCATTCGTTTGCGCATTCCTCGATTGTAAAAGAACTTGTAGAGGAGCCCGAACAACATAAAGTTCGTTTGACTACGCGTATTGTCAAAGACATTTTGTTCGGAATAGGCCAAGATGTCTTCCCCGCGCCGATTTTTGGTGAACTCAAACGTCTGAATGATTTTGCCGGCCGGCTGTTGGGTTTCTAATTGAAACGCCTCATTTTCGACGATTTTCGTGACTTCCATATAATCTTGCGTCGGTAATTTATTCATTTTTGTTTGTAAATGGGCTTTGATTTTAGTTCCCGGACTTAACGCTTTAATGGCGGGATCCGTCCGTTGGAAATACTTCAATTGTTCCGCGACTAAGACCCGATAGATGGCCTCTTTCGTCGCATGGAAACGATATTTATAACATAAGGTATCTGTTCGCATTCAACTCACCTGCCTATTTATTAACTCCGTAAACATCATCAAAATTCATTTTTTTATTCGGTTAAATCATCTGGTGTCGGTTCCAATTCTTCATGTAGCCATTCTTTATCCATGGCTTTCAAGAATGGAATCCAGATTAAGGTCATAACGACCACGTCGACTAATTGTAAAATCCCCCCGGTAATGGAACCAGTCCCAAGCCAACCCGCTAAGAAGACGGGCGTCGTCCAAACAACGGTCGCTCCGATTGGCCGTGGTACTAAGCCCATCGCGATAACGACGTATGACAACGTGGTGGAAACTAATGGTGCTAAGACCCATGGAATAAAGAGAACCGGGTTTAACACGATTGGTAACCCATAAGTCATTGGTTCAGAAACGTTAAAGATGGCAGGGGCAAAGACCATCTTCATCGTCTTCTTCATCCGTACTGATTTGGCGAGGAAGAAGGCAAAGACAATCGCACAGCCTAGTTGCATCCCTTGGTTAACGAACACGCCCATGAAAGTGGTGTTGATGATATGTGGTAAATGAGTCGCGCCAGCTTTGTAAGCTTCGTAGTTTTGAATGGCTAAGGCGCCCATGATTGGGTCGATGATCGAGTTAACTAACAAGGTCCCATGAATCCCGAACCACCAGAAGATTTGCGTTAAAGCAACGGCGATTAAGACGGCTGGCAAGGTGCTCCCTAAGCCCATCAATGGTTGTTGTAAAATTTCGTAAACAAAGTCGACCGCGTTGCCCCACTTCGTAAAGGTAAAACCGTAACGAATAATGTTGAATAATAGCAATGGTGCAGCCCCGGGAATGATGGCAACGAATGATTCAGCAATCATTGGTGGCACCGAACTTGGCATTTTAATCGTGATGTTAGCAGCACTGATCTTGCAATAAATTTCAGTTGAAATTATCGCAACAATAATCCCGACGAACATCCCTTGCGCCCCGAGTTTAGAAATCGGAATGAAGGCTCCAGCTTTGGCGTCGTTGCCGACTGGTAATAACATAATGAAACTAGATAACGCGATGGCGCCGGCGAAAATCTTTTGTTGGCCGTAGTGCCCCGCTAATTGGTATGCAATCCCAAAAACAATAAAAATAGCAGTAATCGACATCGTGGCATTGCTGACCGGTCCAAAGAAATCCGTTAAAAAGGTGTTAAACGCCTTTGGTACCATCTTGTCGAAGCCAAACGTCGTTGGTAAATTTTGTAAAATGACCATAATCGACCCAAACATCGTTGCCGGAAAGGCGACCATAAAGCCATCCCGTAAACTCAAAAGGTAGCGATTATTCCCAATAACTTGTGAAGCCGAGGCAATTTTATCTTGAAAGCCCGATCCTAGTTTTTTCACTGTCATAATCCCCTATCATTTTTACTCGTAAACGCTTACAAGATTATCTTATTTGTTTAGTAAACGTTTACACAAGTAAAAATAAAAAAAAACTTTTAGTTAAGTTTTTTCACGGATTCTCGCAGCATTAATTTACTTCGGCAACTGACGTTCAAAACGAGCTTGTGGGGTTCAATCATCCGGTCACGGGCCAGCTTGACCGCGGTCCGGCCCATCTCTTGGGCTTCCATGCGGACACTCGACAAAGCGGGGACTAAATATTGGTTCATCTCCACATCATCAAAACTCACGACTGAAATATCGTCCGGAATCTTCAAACCGGCGTTACTGATTGCTTTGTAAACACCCATCGCCATGGGATCACTGGCCACGACAATCGCCGTCGGATGATGCGGTTCAGCGAGTAATTCCGTCGTTAATTGCATACCGGCTTCCGGTGACCACTTGCCGATACGACAACGCGTTAAGCCATCTAAATCATGTAGTTTCATCCAAATACGGTAACTGTTGGCGCGAATCTCGCGGTCATTACGTACCGCGCTACCATCGGGTTTGACGACACTATTGGGCCCGCCAATAAAGGCAATATTGCGATGCCCATACCGATACAACAAGTTCATGATTTCTTGCGTTTTTTCGGCAAAGTCGGTCTTAATCATGTCGACATCCGGATGGTGACCATAACTATCTACCAAGATGACGTTTTGATTGTAGCTCTGCACTTTGGCGACGCCCGCTTCGGTCATCTCACCGACCATAATGACGGCCCCGAATTGGCGTAACTGCTCCCAATCCTTATCCGTATCGCGCATGCCAAACGGATTAATGACGCGAATCCGCCAGCGCGCTGCTTCTTGTTCAATCCCTTGATGAATCTCGCGGAAATACGGATCTTGCAATTCCGTTGCTTGCGTATGCCGCAAAATCAGCCCGATGCTCAAGCTATTATGAGCATACCGCGGCCCTTTTTTACTGGCTTCTTTGGAATAGTGCATCCGATTGGCAATGTCGATGACCCGTTGGCGCGTATTGTCGTTAATACTAAAGTTGGGGTCGTTATTTAAGATGCGCGAGACGCTCGCCGGTGAGACCGACGCCATCCGGGCAATATCACGAATACTAACCATGGTGTTTACCTCCTGTTTTGTTTACTGTTTACATTTTACAGCGTTTACTCCTAAAAAAATAGTGTTTTTGGAAGCGCTTTTCATTTTATCCCAACAAAAAAGACACCCGCTTGGATGCCTTGTCAGTCCTAGCTTTACGCCAAGTAGACCAATATAAACGCGATTAATGCGGGTAGCCCTTGGACCACGATAATCTGTTTGCTAGCAGTGGCACTACCGTAAACGGCGGCTACTAAAATGCAGGCTAAGAAGAACATCGTTACGCCACCCGCAGCAGCTGCTGGGACGACCCAGATGGCAAAGATTAACCCCACCGCTAGAAAACCATTATACAAGCCTTGATTTTTAAATAACGTCTGAACTTCCGGCATTTGTAATAATTTCCGCGGGACGCCAAATGCTTGCGCCGCCATATCACTATCGGCGTTAAACATTTCCAACCATAAAATAAAGAAATGTTCCAAGGCCACCAAGATGACCATAATATTTGCTGCAATTTGCATGTTGCTCGCTCCCCTTTTTACCCTCAACTATTTATATCAAGTATAACGAAACAGTATAAAAGTTAACAGAATTTCCAATTATGAATTAGTCAAATTCAAAATAATGTTTGACAAACTAAATTGATTATCGCTAAACTAGTCCTCGAAAACTAAATACGATTTCTTCGGGGCAGGGTGTAATTCCCGACCGACGGTAACAATGCCTAGCATTGAAGTCCGTGACCCGCGTGCGTGCGGCTGATCCAGTGAGAGTCTGGAACCGACTGTAAAGTCAGGATGGGAGAAGAAAGTAAATTGCTTTTTTTCGAGCAGTGGTCACTAATTTTTTAATCAGCGATGATTCTTTTTAGTGTACCTAACTGGCGAAATCTATTTAGCAACTCATCAAACACCCGTTAATCTTCAAGATGACGGGTGTTTTTTTATGGAGGTGCCAATTATTTTGTTAGCAAGTGATTATATGTCATTAGCCGTGGCAGCTGCCAAACGTGGCGGCCCAGCAACTTATACCAACCCGCAAGTTGGTGCGGTTATCGTCAAAGACGGCCAAGTTTTAGCGACGGGCTATCACCATTACTTCGGCGGTGCGCATGCCGAAGTGGATGCCATGCAACAATTAACCGCCGCACAACTCCGTGGCGCGACCTTATACGTGACTTTAGAACCATGTAGCCACTTCGGTAAAACGCCACCGTGTTGTCGGCGCATCGCCGCCGCGGGTTTACAAAAAGTCGTTATTGGTCAATTAGACCCGCATCCGCTAGTGACCGGCCACGGTCGCGACTACTTACAAAGCCATGGGATTACCGTTGAAACGGGCTGTTTAGCAGCGACCGTGGCAACGTTGAATCGCCACTATGACTGGTTTTATCTCCATCAACGCCCGTGGATTACTTTAAAATATGCCATGACTTTAGATGGCAAACTCACGGCTCAGCGTGGTCAGCGGAGTCTCATTTCCAATCATGCCAGCTACATCGACAGCCAACACGTCCGCCAACACTTTCAGGCGATTTTGATTGGTGAGCAGACCTTGACCATTGACGATCCACAATTGACGGTACGGTTAACGACACTGGCGCATCCACCGGTCCGCCTAGTTTTGCTGAACAATAGTACTGCGGCCGTAAACACTAAGCTAACGCAACCTTCAACGGTCCCGACTTATTTACTTTGTCGGCAAGCCGCAGCCAGTGATGCGCAATTATCGGCTCAGCCGAACGTGCACGTCTGCATCGCCGACTGGACGCCAGCTAAGGTCAGCGCATGGTGCGCACGAAACGGCTGGCAATCCCTACTCGTTGAAGGTGGTAGCCACTTGCAGGCTGACTTTGTGGCTGCCGAGCTGGTTGATGAATTAATCATCTACTTGGCGCCAACGGTATTCGGCGGACAAGGCTTACCCACGGTTACTGGGGTAGCCGCAGCAAGTCCGTTGACCTTTACGACGCCGCAAGTGACCGTTTTTGGTGATAACTTAAAACTCTGTCTACAACGAAAAGAGGCGCAATAATGTTTACCGGTATTATTCAAAATCAAGGTACGCTTAACCACTTACAACATGTCGGCCGGGCGCTTAACTTAACCATTACTGCGGCCCCGATTATTACGACCGCTTTAAAGCTGGGCGACAGCGTGGCCGTCAACGGCGCTTGTCTAACGGTAGTGGCACTGGCAACCCCCGCCTTCACGGTCAATGTCATGCCCGAAAGTGTGACGCGCACCAATCTTGGTCAACTGCGGCCTGGCCAAAGCGTTAATTTGGAACGGGCCTTGGCTGCTAATGGCCGGTTAGATGGCCATTTTGTCTTAGGCCATGTCGATTACCAAGGGACGTTACTGCGCCAACGCCACGACCAAACGGCCATCAAACTCTTTTTCAGTTTGCCAGCTGCCTATCAATCACAACTCGTTGAAAAAGGGTCCGTAGCGGTCAACGGCGTGAGCTTGACGGTCGTCACCGTTCAAGCCACAAGTTTCGAAATTGATTTGATTCCACATTCGCAACAGACGACTAACTTAACCCAACTAAAAATTGGTGACGCCGTTAATATTGAAACGGATATTTTAGGCAAATATATGACTAAACAATCGCAATTATCAGGAGGTTTTTCCTAATGACTACTTTAACCAAAGTTTCAACCGCCCTCGCGGCTTTAAAAGCTGGCGGCCTCATTATCGTGGCGGATGATGAAAGTCGCGAAGCGGAAGGTGACTTAGTTGGTCTGGCCAGTGAAGTCACTCCCGCCACCGTCAATCGCATGATTACTAGCGCCCGCGGCCTGCTCTGCGTCCCGCTGGCTCCCAGCGTGGCCGACCGGTTGCACTTAACCCCAATGACGACTAGTCACGATGCTTTTGGGACGGCCTTTACGGTTTCAACTGACCATCAAAGTACCACTACCGGGATTTCCGCCCCGGACCGTGCTAAAACGATTCGGGCCTTAGCTGATGATAAAAGTCAGCCGGGTGACTTTTATCATCCCGGACATATTTTTCCATTGATTGCCCGGTCCGGGGGCGTTTTTACCCGCCGCGGACATACCGAAGCCGCCGTCGACTTGGCGCGCCTGGCCGGCAGTAGCCCCGTCGCTTACATTTGTGAAATCATTAAGAAAAACGGCACGATGGCACGACGCCGCGACTTGAAGGCCTTAGCGGAAGGCTTGGAGATTCCGATGATTACTGTCACTGATATCGTTAACTACCGATTACAAGTCGACCGGCCAACCTTAACCACGACCCCCACCGTTGACTTGCCGACCAGTCACGGCCATTTTCAACTCACGGGCATGCAACTGCCGGGGGATGACCAACTCCCATTGGCCTTGCAAATTGGCGACATTTCAACTGATGAACCGGTTTTAGTGCGCTTGCATTCTGAATGTCTAACTGGTGACGTCTTCGGGTCGCAACGGTGTGATTGCGGTCAACAATTACAAGCCGCTTTAGATCAGCTGAACCAAGTCGGGCGCGGCGTCTTATTATATTTGCGCCAAGAGGGCCGTGGCATTGGCTTGGCTAACAAATTACGCGCCTATCAGCTCCAAGAACAAGGTTACGATACGTATGACGCAAACGTTAAATTGGGCTTTCAACCCGACGCGCGCCGTTACGACCAAGCTGTCTTAATGTTACGCCAATTAGGCCTGACCAAAATTCGACTCATGACCAATAATCCTGACAAGGTCGCCCAATTAACCGCGGCCGGCATGGAAGTGGTTGAACGGGTGCCCTTAGAAGTACCAGCAACCGCCAGTGACCAGCGTTATTTGCAAACCAAACGCGACAAATTTCATCATCACATCACCCAATCAATTTAAATTTCGGAGGGATTCATATGACAACCTTTAGTGGTAACTATCAAGCAACGGACGGCAAAATCGGCATCGTCGTGGCGCGTTTTAACAATTTCGTCACCGAACGTTTACTCGCCGGGGCCCAAGATAGCTTAGAACGCCATGGCCTAACCAGCAATCAAATCGATATTGCGTGGGTCCCGGGAGCTTTTGAGATTCCCTTAGCATTGCAAAATTTAGCCCAAACTAAGCAGTACGCCGGCTTAATTGCCTTAGGCGCGGTCATTCGCGGCGAGACTTCCCACTACGACTACGTTTGCAATGAAGTGGCCAAAGGCGTCGCCCAAGTTGGCTTGCAACAAAACTTACCAACGATGTTTGGCGTCTTAACGACGGATACGGTCGAACAAGCCGTTAACCGGGCCGGCGTTAAAGGTGGCAACAAGGGCGCGGACTGCGCCGAAAGCGTCCTAGAAATGATCGACTTGCAACATCAAATCAACCTTAACTAATTGGCCAAAAAACACGAAAAGACTGGATGACGAAAACATTAAATTTTCATCATCCAGTCTTTTAATTTTTTAACTTCAATAACGCTTAACTACATCCCAGGCATCCAAACATCTTCAGGTTTAACGCCTTGTTCTTCCGCGAAAGCTTTCGTTAACGTATCCATATCCATTAAATGATACGTCTTAGGATGGTCCGGATCATAGGATTCGATTTGGGCCATCATACCACCATCTTCGTGTTCGATAATGTGGCAATGGTACATGTAAACCCCAGTTAATTTGAATTGGACTTTAATCCGCACGGTTTCACCAGGGTTGACCCCGACCGTATCTTTCAAGCCATGTTCGTTAGGGTAAACGGGACCATCATTGCGGGCCAAAACTTGGAATTGTGTGCCGTGAACGTGGAATGGATGGACCATCCCATTTTTAGTACTATTCGTGTTGCGAATTTCCCAAATGGCCACATCATTAACCTTTTGCCGGGCATCGATGCGTTGCATGTCGAACTTCTTGCCATCCATGGCAACTTCTTCGTCCATCCCATCCATTGTGATCTTCCGGACCGGCAAACCAGGGGTCGGTGTCGGGTCTTCGATATCAACTAAATGGTCAGGTAATTGGGTATCATCGGGTTCAAAAGCTTTGATGCGGAAGTGGCATAATGGCGTATCATCGGTCATTAACGTCACTTCATCACCGGGTTGGTACTTGCCGAAATCAACGACTAATTCGTCACGTTCCGCACAAGTCAACATGACTTTATCCATGTAAACGGGGGCCGGCATAATGCCGCCATCGGAACCAACTTGGGCAAAGGTCAACCCGTCATCAAAGTGTAAGCGCCATTCACGCCGGTTGGACCCGTCTAAAATCCGTAAGCGCACGCGTTGCGTGGTCACGTCAAAGTATGGATTGACGGTCCCATTAACTAAAGCAGTATGGCCTTGAACACCATCGGGATCGTAATCCGCCCGATAGTCAAATTGATTATCTTCGTGGAATTCACGGTCTTGTAACACCATTGGAATATCATCCACACCATAATTACGTGGTAATGGTAATTGGTCTTCCACGTCATCTTTGATCAAGACCATGGCAGCTAGGCCCCGCCATACTTGGAGCGCCGTCGATGGGCATGGATGGGCATGGAGCCAAATCGTTGCCGCTGGTTGGTCGACATCAAAGTCGATATGATTCGTTTTGCCAGGATAAACGGGCGCATGACAGCCGCCATCCGTAATTGGCCCCGGCACGTTTAAGCCATGCCAATGGAACGTGGTCAATTCAGGTAAGGCATTCTTCAAATCAATATGCGTATGTTTCCCATTACGAAAGACAATCGTTTTACCTAAAAACCCGGTATTGTAACCCCAAGTCTTAGTCTTCTTGCCAGGTAAAAATTGGGTTTCGCTCGCTTGGGCTTCGACGGTGTAATAATCGTCGGTCGCCGTTTGCTTATCTGGTTCCAACAACGGTGGAATTACCAGTGGTTGTGGCGCAATCTTAGGCGTCGTTAACGGAATGTAGCCCCCATCGTGTGTATTATATGCTGGTTCATCAAAAAAATAATCAGTATAGACTTTCTTTGCCATCATGACATCCCCTTAAAATTCTAAACTTCAATTTCTTGTTGACGCAAATAATAGTGTCAGCGCTTACCGACACTGTTAACTTTAGTTTAGAAGTATTTTAAACGAGTGTCAATTCTGTTTCTTGTCGATTTCGCCGAACGGGGCTTTCCATACAGTGGTGAATCTACCGCTAACGGACTTAGCATCATTAGTCATCTACAATGGCTCAACTTTGAAAAAACTTTCCAGAATCAAACCAACTTACACACCACAATCAAGTCACTGATAAAACAATTAATCAGGACTTTGGTGGTCGTTTTCTGATGGCAAGCTCTATCCAATTGTGTGTCAGTAGCAATGGAAGCCGCCGACACCTTTGGGGATTCTTTAGTAAAGTCGGTTATTAGTGGCTAGCTTTTGATTAGAGCAACCACCCTTGAGAAGGTTCAATCACAAATTCATATCCTTATTTTTGAGAAACTGAGCTGTAACTTAGCAGTTGGCTGCCCGTAATGGAATCGTCCTGAAAGTGGCGTTAACGGGCGTTGTTTGGCCGTTTACACCACGGACGTCTTTTGAGACTTGCTTTTTAGGCTCAAAAGCGAGGGCCAAGACCGCTTCTCAGGCTTGGACCGGTCCCAGGACGATGGAATTACGGTCAGCCAACTGCGGCAATTCCAAATCCACCAATCTTGGAAAAGACCCCGCTGAACACAAAAATGCCCCAATCCGAAGACTGGAGCTGTAACGGTGACAGATTGCATCAATCAGTGGGGTCAATCCATCGACCATATCAATGTGGTACCCAGTGTTTGCCAAAATTTTAAAGCCTACCAGCACGAATGCGATAACGTTGCCGGACCGCGGCGGCATCCGCATGACTAATCCCGTTGTAACGATTATTTGCTAGCATGACACTAGCATGATCACGGCTGTGGGCCAAACCAATTACATGGCCTAACTCATGTTCCGCAACGTGGACGCGATTCCAATAGGTATACCGATACGCGTTCATATTGCGATTGAGTAAGATGACCCGCGCTTTCGTGAAAATATCGTTACTACCAGCGGTCGAATACGTGATGCCCGCGAGATGATAATACTGTCCGTTCGTCGCATTACTTGTTGATAACGTGACTTGATGATGGGCGGCCGATCCCGGGACGAACTTAAATTGACCGGTTGCATTCCAAGCTCGAATGGCCGTCTGAAAAACCCGACGATAATAAGCAGAACCACTAACAACATAAGTGACCCGTGGATGCGGCCAGCGATCATAGCCAAACGGCGTTGCGGACGCCTGGGCGACCGGACTGGCACTTAAAGCAAGCATTGCTGTCAGAGTCACAAGACCTAATCGAATTTTCGCTCTCTTCATTGCCGTACCTTCTCTCGCAACCACGCGGGTACCTCATTAATACAAATCTATTTTAAAACTGGCGCGGCTACCCCCGCCATTAGCTTGCCCAGTTTGGTCATTAATAACGGAATTTATCGCTGCCCCCACGTTAGTTAATCACGCAATCTTTATGCTATGATTGGGTTGTGGATTGGGTTTGGTTGCCGCCGGAAGCTAGGGGGGATGACGCTGTGGGGCGACCCCGGTGAGCCAAAAAGCGGTCTCACCAGGCGGTTGTGGGCCCGGCAAAGTTCGCCGGTCACACAACACGGCCCAGGTTCTAAGCGGCCTGAGAAACACCCGCTAAGAACCTTTTCACAGCGCCATGCCCCCTAGCTTCCGGCTCGAACGTGTTCCACTATGATATTTAATGGTGTCAAACTAAACCATTGGCCAATACTATTACATAATTGATAGTGAATCTGTGTGATTAGCTAATAAAGTTGTTTACATAGTCATGATTTTTATTCAATTAGGATTATTACTAACTAAAACTATAATCGACCAGTATACTTTATAAAAAACTTGGAGTGACAAATAATGGGAATTAAACAAGCAATCGTCAAAACCGCCTTACCGCTAATTAAACCAGGGATGGTCGTGGGCTTTGGTGGCGGGTCAACCGTTGCCGAACTAGTTAACGAAGCCGCCAACCATGTCAATGACATTCAAGTCGTGACACCTTCACCAACCACGCACCAATTGGCCACTGTTTTAGGCTATACCGTCATTGATTCACAATATTGCGACCGCGTCGACATCGCCTTTGATGGCTGTGACCAACTCGACCACCACGGCAACGCCCTTAAGAGTGGCGGCGGCATCCATGCCAATGAAAAAATCATTGCCACGTTGGCTGATCAATACTGGTTACTAACCCAAAAAGACCGGTTAGTTGCGGACAAATTCGACACGAAAACGCCGTTAGTTCTCGAAGTTTTACCACACGCCCTAGCTTTAGTCATGCGGACGGTCGCGGCCCATGGTGGTCAACCTACCTTACGGACCGCTAATAATCGCGATGGTATGACGTTGACTGACAACGGTAACTTCTTAATTGACTGTCACTTTCCAAGTTACGACGAGTTACCGTTACTAAATCAGCAGTTTGCTACTTTAGCCGGGGTCGTGGAAACTTCGTACTTTGACCATTTAGTTACGAATGCCATTTTAGGTGATGGAGAGGCCGGTACAGTTCAACGGCTTTTTAACTAACCACCCACTGCAGATGACTGAGCCTACCTAGCCTGCGCTTAACGTTCACTAGCCAGTCGTCACGATGGTAGGCGCCGTGTCGCAATGAGCTGGTGGTGATTTTTCCGCCAGTTCATTGGGGTCGCCTTTTAAGACCGGCGATGGGTTGTGGCCGGGCTTAAAAGCGCCCTGGCGACCGCTTTTTGGCGCCAGGTCTGCCCCACGGCGCCCACCATCGTGACGACTGGCGGCATTCAAATTAACAATTGTCAATTTTGAAACGCTACGCTACAATGGAAAGAACAAATAAATAACATCGGAAGACTTTTTAGTTAGATAAGGTACGCGTGGCGTATCGGAGGGTTACGGCCAGATAAGATTGCATTCAATCTTATCTGGTCGTTTTTTGTTTTCCGTAAAAAAAAGGAGTTATCGTGATGAACACGACTTATTGGCACCGTAATTTTATTTTGATTTTAATCGGCAACGCCCTGTTATTCATGGTTTATAACATGCAAGTACCGGTCCTACCACTCTTCGGTAAAGCGCTCGGTTTTTCACCGGCGCAAATTGGGATTATCGTGGGCGCCATCATGTTTGCGGCCTTGATTACCCGCTTGCTGGTACCGTGGTTTTCCCACCGTTTCAGTAAAAAAGTGCTCTTAATCGGTGGTATTTTCTTATACTTACTTGCGGCAATTGGTTATCCCTTACTTAGCAGTTTTACGTTATTAGTGGCCTTGCGCTTGTTCAATGGTTTGGGTCACGGGTTAACTACCACTTACTTTGCCACTTCAGCGGCGGATGAATTGCCCGCTAACAAAATCGGTGAAGGGATGGGCTACTTCGGGGTCGGTACGATGGTGACCGCGTCGTTAGCGCCATTACTCGCCTTAGCCATCGTGCAACACTATTCATTCACGGCCTTCTTCATGACTTGTACTGGGATTTTATTAGCAGCGATGGTCGCAATCTTCGCGACCACGCCACGGCCGAAACCCGTTGCGGTTAAAACTAAAGCACCGATTTTTGACCGGCAATTTTTGCCACAAGCTGGGTTGGTCTTTATCTTAGGCATCTTAATGAGTGGTGTCATGACGTTTACGCCAATTTATGCGCAACGCCAACACCTTTCCGGTATCTCGTGGTTCTTTTTCGTCGCGGCCGTGGCCGGCGTCGTCATTCGCCCGAGTGTCGGCCGTAGCTTTGATCAACACGGTCCGCGCCGCGTTTTAATGATCAGTACCTTACTGTTAGCGTTAGGCATGGCGTTACTGGCCATCATTAATCACAACTGGCTATTAATCACGGCCGGCATCTTTTTTGGTATGGCCGATGGCGCGATTTATCCCACGTTACAAGCCTGGGTCTTCAAACAAACCACCATTGCTAATCGGGATACGGCGACCGGGATGTTTTTAAACGCCTATGACCTCGGCATGGGCTTAGGGGCAGTCGTCTTAGGCGGCCTTGTAGAACTCGCTGGTTATGCCGGCATGTTTTGGACGTTAGCTGGGATTGGCATCATTTATTTTGTTTTGGGGACAATTCTCAGTCAAGCACCGAAAAGCATTGATTTACCAGAGTAACCCCCTATAATTATTGGTGAAGTTAGTGATACGAGGACATTGTATGCGAAAAAAGTTACCATTACTATATTTATTACTAGGACTCACCATTTTTACCAGCTACTCATTTATCGAACTAGTGCTGCAAACCCGCGGCTGGACCCCAACCGTCATTTATCGGGCCGGACTACTCTTAGTCGCTAGTTTGTTGTTTATCGGAATTACCGTTAAAGTTTTCCGCCAATATCGACACTAAAGACATGACTCAAAAATGGACGCCTGATAAAATTTCAATTTTATCAAGCGTCCATTTAGTTTTTACTATTTTTATGGCCGAAACGTGAGACAAAAGGCAGTTTGTTCCGCTTAATCCGGAATCGGCAACCATGCCCAAAGCCCGGGCATAATTGCTGATTCCACGTTAATGCTCGCAAACTAACCGCCTTTTGCCTCACTCTACCGAAACCGCTGATGACGGTCCAGGAGCTGGGCTAATTGCCCTTGAAATTCACTGCTGTGCCGTTGAATATCCGTCAAATCATTACTCATTGAAACGGTGTAATCGGCGACTTCGCCGTGTTCACCTTGGTCCAAACCAAGTTCTTCTTCTTTGGCATCGACCCGCATCTTAATCACGCGTTTCAATAACACAATGATGACGACACATAAAACCGTCGTAAAGATAATCGTAAATGCCGTGGCTAAAAGTTGTAATCCGAATAACTTGAAGCCACCGCCGTAGAACAACCCATTTAAACTGATAGAACTGTTGACAGCTTTGGTCGCAAACAACCCCGTTAAAATACTGCCGACCATGCCAGAAACGCCATGGCAACCAAAGGCATCCAAGGCGTCATCAATCCCTAAGCGCGGTTTGAGCAAACTGATAAACGCGTAACTCGTTAAAGTTGCCACTAGACCAATCCAGAAGGCCCCCGCGGTAGTCACATAGCCACAAGCGGGCGTAATTCCAACTAAACCACACAACGTCCCGGTACAAACCCCTACCAAGGTTGGCTTGCCTTTCGTAATCATATCCATAACCATCCACGTCATCATCGAAGTGGCAGTCGCGACCGTCGTCGTCAAGAAGGCTTGGATGGCAATATCATTCATGCCCAGCGCGGAACCGGCGTTGAACCCATACCAGCCAATCCACAAGATTGCGGTGCCGAGCAGTACCCACAAAATATTGTAATGCTGAGTTTCACCTTTAGCATACGTGTGGCGTGGTCCGAGGAATGCCGATAAGACTAAGGCGGTAATCCCCGCATTGATATGCACGACCGTCCCGCCGGCAAAGTCAATCACGCCGAGTTTGGCCAAGATACCGTTATCCCAGACCATGTGCACCATCGGATAATAAATTAAGATCGACCAACAAATAATGAACGTAAATAGGAATTTAAAGCGAATCCGACCAACGACGGCCCCAACAAATAAGGCCGGCGTAATAATGGCAAACATCATTTGAAAGATTAAATATAAGCCGTTCGGAATTTTCGTTGGGGTCAACGCAGTCAAATCGACGCCATGTAACCACACCGCTTTAAGATTCCCGACCACCCCACCTAAATTACCGGAAAATGATAGTGAGTACCCGACTAAAATCCACAATAGAATCGCTAAGCCGCAAATCATAAACACGGACAACATTGTATTAACAACGTTGCGTTTGGACACCAGACCACCGTAAAAGAAAGCTAAACCCGGCGTCATGAACAATACCAATATGCTAGATAACACTAAAAATGTTGAGTTTGCAGCGTTCATACTTCCGACCCCCATCTGTACCATTTGATGTGAGAAATTATAACATTAATTATGAGAGTTG
Organism: Lactiplantibacillus fabifermentans DSM 21115; assembly: GCF_000498955.2. GTDB lineage: Bacteria > Bacillota > Bacilli > Lactobacillales > Lactobacillaceae > Lactiplantibacillus > Lactiplantibacillus fabifermentans. Next base: position 20,511 of record NZ_AYGX02000161.1, read on the forward strand.
CCCACATTTTTTTAATAATTACCCCATTTTTAGTCCCAAAGACACCGTTAACATCGTTAATTTAATAACTGTTGCGGCTAATACGTTATTTTTTCTAACATCAATTTCGTTTTTAATTATCTTAAGCCGGCAACCGGCGAATTTCGACTGCCATGGGCTCGGTGCTTAAGATAATTACCAGCTCGGCGTTAAAGCGATTTCAGTAATTGACAGGCCATAACGAACGCTGTAAGCTAGCCAACATTAAATTAAAATACGATTAAATAATTAGTTTTAATATTAATAATTAAATTTGGAGGTTATGCTTATGCGAAAATATGCCATTATTGGGGTCGGTCACGTCGGCGCGACCATTGCTTATACGTTAGTTTGTAAAGGAATCGCGGACGAATTAATTTTAATCGACACTAACGCCGGCAAAGCGCGTGCCGAACAACTTGATCTCCAAGATGCCCAAGCTCGCTTGGACAGTCGGACCATTATTAAGATCAATGATTATCACGAATTGGCCGATACGGACATTTTATTCATTACTAGTGGTAATATCCATGCGCTCGATCACGCTTCTGGTAACCGCTGGGCCGAATTCGAATACACGAAACAAATCGTGCAAGATATTGCGCCGAAAGTTAAGGCGTCCGGTTTCAACGGCGTGGCCATCGACACGATGAATCCATGTGATGCCATCACCCACTATTTCCAACGAGCGACCGGTTTATCCCGCGAACAAGTCTTTGGCACTGGGACTTTTCTGGATACCGCCCGCATGCAAAAAGTCGTCGCCGAAATCTTCGACTGTGACCCGAAAAATATTAGCGGCTACGTTTACGGTGAACACGGTGAATCGCAATTCACAGCGTGGTCAACCGTCCAAGTCAACGGCATCGCCATCACGGACTTGGTGGCATCCCATCATTTAGACTTAGCTGCCTTGGAAGCCGAAGCGCGCCATGGTGGCTGGGCGGTGCATTCTGGCAAAGGTTACACGAGTTTTGCCATCGCCACGTGCGCCGTCAAACTCAGTGAAGCCGTTTTTGCCAATGCCCGTTTAGCTTGCCCCGTTTCCGCGTACAGTGAAAAGTACGGTACATATGTTGGTCAACCTGCCATCGTTGGCCACGACGGCATCGAAAGTGTCACGACGCTCAAGTTGACCGCGGCTGAAGAAGCCAAGTTCCAAAACTCAGCCAACACGATTATTGAAAAGTTCCACGCCTTCGATGACGTTTTAACGAACGATGCCCCTGACCAAACTCGCCAACAAGCGTAAAAAACGGTAACGATGCCAAAATCGCGTGGAAATGTCGTAAAATTAATGGTAAAATTTCACTTAGCAGAACGTTTAATGCGTCAACTAATTTTGGTGGGATGAATTATGAAACGACAACTGACAACACAACAACGATTAATTGCGGTAATATTGTTTACATTTGTTGGGATCGGTTGTGCGTTACTCGGTAAATGGGGTCGGTTTTTGAGCGTCGTGCTCATCGGCTTGACCTTGGCGTTACTGACCAGCGGCTGCTTGCACTTCTGCAAAGCCCGCGGTCTCAAGCAAGGGAGCGGGATGTTATTCTCGTTAATTATCGCCACCGGGTACGTACTCGTGATTTTAGGGAGCTATGGCTATTTCCATGGTTAAATTTAAGTAAAAAAAGTTGCGATTGAGTTCAAAACTCAATCGCAACTTTTTTATTTGGCCTAAACTTTTAGCCGGTAACTAGCATAACCTAATTAGACTGATTAACCGAATAATACACTACGATTTTAAACACCTATTTAGCGACATGTTCATTAAATAATGACCAATATAACAAATGACGCGACCACCAAGGCAGTCGCGTCATTTTCATAAAACAATCAATTTAGTTGGGTGTCAGCGATAATGGCAGCCACAGGCATCTTTGAAGATTCTTTCTCAAAATTGGTTATTAGGTAGATTGCAAATTTAATCCGAATTTTTGGACAAATTGTTCAGCATAA
>NZ_AYGX02000162.1 GCF_000498955.2 Lactiplantibacillus fabifermentans DSM 21115
AAGCTGATCTTTTTTGTCCGAACAGCGTTCGGATTAATTTTACAATCTACCAAATATGATGTAAGATTATTAAACACAAAAGACTGCTGCGACAAAAATACTGTTGTAGCAGTCTTTTTGTTGGTTATTGTATTAAGTAAACAATCCCCACTGCTAATTCGACGCCGAGCTTAGTTCTTTCGCTCACCAATTCATTTGGTGTACAATTTAACTACGCAAAATTGATTGGACAGGGGTTGATACTTTGCAACAGCCTTGGCAAACTAAATGGCCAGAACGCATCAGTTACGGGTTAAGTGATGCAGCGGATAACTTAGTTTTTCAAATGATGACCACTTACCTACTCTTCTTTTACACCGATGTTTACGGCTTGTCAGCGAGTGCGGCGGCGATATTATTTGTGGTGGCGCGCCTAGCCGACGTCGTTGAAAGCTTGATCATTGGGATTATGATTGACCATACGCATTCGCGTTTCGGTAAAAGTCGCCCATTCTTCTTATGGTATGCCTTGCCGTACGTCATCTTCGCCATCTTGACCTTCGTTACCCCAAACTTCGGCGGTAACGGCAAACTCATTTGGGCTTATGTGACTTACTTAGGGTTGGGATTCTTTTACACCGCGGTCAACTTACCAATCACCTCGATTTTACCGACGATGTCCAAAAACGAACACGAATTGACGCTGCTGGGCGTTATCCGCCAATTCTTTGGCAGCGCCGTCCAAATCATCGTCGCGGTCTTCACGTTGCCGTTAGTCGCTTTATTTGGTGGCAGTAATCAGCAACAAGGATTCTTATATACGATTATTTTATTCGGTATTATTTCACTAGGTTTGATTTGGAATACTTTTTTGCAAGTCCGCGAACGCTTCAGCCAACCAGAACAAGCGCATCAGCCACTCAAAGATGTCTGGCACATGCTCAAGCAAAATAAACCGTGGTTCATCATTTCGGCGGTCATCTTGCTCTATTGGCTAACGACCGCTGTCAAAAATCAAACCACGATTTATTATTTTAAATATATTCAACATAGCGAAAGTCTAGTACCACTCGTTAACGGCTTCACATTTGCCGCGTTAATCGGCGTCGTGCTCATCGTCAGTGCCGCCAAACATCTCGGTAAGAAACACACGATGCTTGCCGGGATTGGAATCGCTACACTGGGACAAATTATTTTAGCGCTCGGGACAGTGGTAAACCAGTTACCGCTGTTACTTGCTGGGACCTTCGTTAACTCAATTGGCAATGGGCTGATTATTGGCCTAGTGTCCATCATGATTGCCGACACGATTCGTTACGGCATGACGATGGGCATTCAAGCGGAAGGTATCTTAGCATCGACTGACGATTTTGGGGTCAACGTTGGCTTAGGATTAGGTGGCCTCGTCACGGCGGGGTTATTCCACTTATCCGGCTACACCGCTAACCACGCCCAAAACGTTGCCACGCAACACATGATCACACTGAACTACGCGTGGATTCCATTGATGCTCTATCTGGTCATGTTTATCGTTTTACTGTTTTACAACGAAAAGCAATTGTTGGCCGCTATTGAAGCTAGTGATATTTAAGCAATAAGTTCGCAGTAAATTCTCTCGAAAAGCGTCTTCGGACATTAACCACCAATCAACTGGCATTGTTGTTTATTCGAATAATATACAGAATAGCCGCCACCAAAAAAATTTGGTGGCGGCTATTGCTATGACTATGAAAATAATACGACCATTGTAGCTCCCCGCCGACAAAAGTTGTGCGTCAGTGATAATGGAAGCCGCCGTGAAAGTGCCGTTAGTTCGGCGTGAATTTTGCCGAGCTTACGGCACCGGCATCTTTGAAGATTGGCGGGGTTGGCCGAGCTTCAAAGTGAGGTTCGAGACCGCTTTTTGGCTCGGACCGGTCGCCACGGCGGCTGGAATTATCGCTGGCGCACAACGGCAAGCAAAAATCAGGCCAAAAGAAAAAGCCGACCGCAGTCGACTTTTCCGAATCAAAAATCTGATTATTTAACAGCTGGAGTTTCGAACCAGCCAATACGTGATGAAACAACATCAACGATGGCTTTCTTACCAGGTGCCAATAACTTACGTGGGTCGTAGCCTTTACCGATTTGGTCTGCGCCAGATTCGATGTAAGCACGAGTAGCGTTAGCAAAAGCAACTTGGTTTTCGGTGTTAACGTTAACCTTGCTGATACCAGCTTTAACGGCACGAACGATTTGGTCCTTAGGAATACCAGAACCACCATGAAGTACTAATGGCATCTTAACGGCGTCTGAGATTTCTTGTAAACGATCGAAGTGTAAGCCAGTCCAGTTTTCTGGGTACTTACCATGAATGTTACCAATCCCAGCAGCTAAGATATCAATACCAGTAGCAGCTAAAGTCTTAGCTTCTTCAACAGATGCTAATTCACCTTCACCGATGATACCGTCTTCTTCACCACCGATTGAACCAACTTCGGCTTCAACAGAAATGCCTTTAGCATGAGCTAACTTAACGATTTCCTTAGTCTTTTCTAAGTTTTCAGCGAAAGGTAAGTCATGACCATCAAACATAACTGATGAGTAACCAACTTCGATACATTCCTTGGCAGCTTCGTAGTTACCATGGTCCAAGTGCATTACAACAGGAACAGTGATGTTCATGCTTTCCATTTCATCAGCAACTAAGTCCATAACTAACTTGTAGCCACCCATGTACTTAGCAGCACCCATTGAAACTTGGATGATAACTGGAGTCTTAGTATCTTGAGCACCCTTTAAGATGCAACGAGTCCATTCAAGGTTGTTCGTGTTAAACGCACCAATAGCGTAATGGTTCTTGTATGCGTCTTGTGTCATATCAACAGCATTTACAAATGACATAAAAATAACCCTCCTAGGTTAATTAAGAGATACGATTTTTGAATCACATTCATTTTAGCACACTTTAGATAGGAGTGATAACCGATTTGCGATATTTCTTAACCAACCAAACCCGTTTAATTGCAGGGGTTCACGGCCCTTTTTGAATGTAAGGGTTTTCATTAAAAATATAAAATAATTTATTACCAAGACTGGGGGCTCACTTTACAAATAAACGGTGCATTGCCCACTTGTGAAATCAATAACTAAATTGTTTTACCACCAATATTGTAAGCGGTTACTTTTATTTCACATGAAAACGGCTAAATCCCGGCAAAACAAAAAGTAAGTAACTTAATTTTGAAAATAAAAACTAGCTATTTACATTTGTGAAATAATAGTTATAATAGACTTGTGAAATAAACAACAAGTAACTTATCGCATAGGAGGAACCGCTCGATGTTGAAAGAAATTGATGCAAAAACTGATGTTGAACAATCAATTGATCGCTTAGTGTTGAATGCCTCATTGGCTGCCAACCGTTTGGAAGTCATGACCCAAGAACAAATTGACGAAGCCGTGGCTGCCATGGCCCAAGCAGCCCACGCTGCTCGGGGCTTATTAGCTTCGATGGCCGTTGAAGAAACCGGTCGTGGGAATTACCGTGACAAGGTCGCCAAGAACGATTTCGCCGCTAAAAACGTCTATAACTATATTAAAGATGACAAGACGGTCGGTATCATCAATGATGACCCCGTCAGTGGGATTACTAAAGTTGCGGAACCCGTTGGGATTATTGCCGGGGTCACCCCGGTTACCAACCCAACTTCAACTGTTATTTTTAACGCCATGTTAGCGTTAAAGACGCGCAATCCCATCATCTTCGGTTTCCATCCCTTTGCGCAAAAGTCTTGTGTTGAAACTGGCAAGATTATTCGTGACGCGGCGGTGGCTGCCGGCGCGCCCAAAGACTGGATTCAATGGATTAAGCAACCGAGTCTCGAAGCTACTGACACGTTAATGAACCACAAAGGCGTCGCGACGATTATTGCGACCGGTGGTGCCGGGATGGTTAAGTCGGCCTACTCAACTGGTAAACCCGCATTAGGCGTCGGTCCTGGTAACGTGCCTTGCTTCATCGAAAAAACGGCCGACGTTAAACAAGCCGTTAGCGATGTCATCACGTCGAAGTCCTTTGATAACGGGATGATCTGTGCTTCTGAATCTAACTTGATCGTCGACACCACGATTTACGACCAAGTTAAACAAGAACTCAGTGCTGACCACGTTTACTTCGTCGGTGGTGACAACTTCAAGGCGTTAGAAAAAATTGTCATGAACGCCGAAAAGCAAGCCGTTAACCCGAAAGTTGCCGGGCAATCGCCTTGGCAAATCGCACAATGGGCCGGTTTCGATGTGCCAGAAGACACTAAAGTCTTAGCCGTTGAATTACCTGATTTAGGTGGGGACCAACTCTTCTCACGTGAAAAGTTATCACCCGTTTTGGCCGTGGTCCGCGCTAAAGATACGGACGCCGGGTTCAACTTGATGAAACGCAGCCTTTCCTTGGGTGGCTTAGGTCACACGGCAGCGTTACACACGACTGACGAAGCCGTGATGAACAAGTTTGCCTTAGAAATGACCGCATGCCGGGCTTTGATCAACGTACCTTCTTCCCAAGGTGCGATTGGCTTCAAATACGATAACGTCGCCCCTTCCTTAACGTTAGGCTGTGGGACTTGGGGTCACAACTCCATCTCACATAACTTGGAAGACTGGGACTTATTAAATATCAAGACCGTTGCCAAACGGTTGAACAAGATTCGTTAATACCTTCAAAAAATGATGTACTAGATTTGCCGCCAAAAAAGGCGCCACGACTAAGCAAAATAGTCGTGGCGCCTTTTAGGTTGCTCATATTTAATTGTCGCTCCGCCAGCTAGGGACAGCGTTTGTGAGGACCGTCACCAGCCAAAAAGCGGTCTGCTGACTCGCTTTGAAGCCTTCAAAGCCCGAAGGTCTCCAAAGACGCCCTGCAAAGTAAGGCGGCCAAAAACACCGCCTAACATTGCTACCACAGAACGCGGTCCCTAGCTGGCTCCGCTATCCTTAATCAACTTATCTCAATGTAGTGACCCGACTTTACAGCATTGCAACCTATTCTTGATTAATTGAAAATGGTTCACCATTAACAATATCATTCAAAATCGGCTGCAAGCTCGGAATAATTTCCGTTGGCATCGTCTTTGACCACTTTAATTCGTTACATTTATTGGTTTCCATAATCGTTGGCGTACCTTGCCAATGAGCCATGCGGACGAAGAAATCGACGCGCCCGACATTCGGCCGGTAGCTGGTGTGCACGACCGTGACGTCAGCTGGCTGAATAGTTAGCCCGACTTCTTCTTGGGCCTCGCGGACAGCCGCGGTTTGTGGCGTTTCCCCTTTTTCGATATGGCCAGCAACTAAGCTGAAATGGCCATCTTGATAGCCGGTTTGATAACGCCGTAAGAACAACGTTTCACCAGAATCATTTTGTAGTAATAAGTAAACGGCCGGAATAATTGCATACCGTGTTTTCATAGTGCGCCTCCACTTAACGATGTCGCTGTTGGCGAGAAATTTGGGCTAAGCGCACGATTCCAATCACCGCGCCCACAGCAAACAACAAGTAGCCGATGGGAATTAAGAAAAATGGTTCATGGACCAAACCACTCGCATCTACCGTTGACCCAATCAGGTTGAAAGCAACAAAGCAAATCACGCCGCTAAGCATCAAGCCTAAACTCATTAATTTTGTCATATTAACAACGACCCCCTAAGCTAATTTGTGTAACCCCCAGACCCGATAAAAACGGTCTGGTCGATATAATAACCAGCGACCCAAGCCCCAAGTCAAGTAGGCCACGACCACCGCCATAACTAACGCGCCCAACACCGGGGCGTCGGAATAGTCGTGCCCGGTCAAAATCGTTAAAATACTCCATCCGAATTGCGACCCACTAACCGCTAACGCTAAGTAGACCATCGTACTCCACAAAACGACTGGTCGCAGGCGTGGAATCAATAAAAATTCGCCTAAATTTTCTAACGACAAGTGCTCGTAGGCCCACTGATTGGCCAAATATAAACCGACAATGATCACGGCACAAATTAATAAGTGACCAATGACGCCCCCAGCAGTCGTCGGATTTAAATTGGTGAAAAAATCGACCTGCCCATAATGGACATGCGCAATCCCACTAACCACGTTAATCAGCGCATCGTAACCATATAACGTACTACCAAAAAAGATTAACGCGCCAAAAATGCTAGCAACTAAGTGACCGACCCAAATACTGAAGGTCAAAGCGACTAGTAAGACGACCGTCCACCAAGCGATTTGATATAACGCAAAATACCCCGTTGCTGACCAATCAAACCAGTTCCGATGGCTATGAAATCGAGTCTGTAACACGGCAATGAATAAGCCTTGCATCAAGACATAACCACCGATAATCGTCGCTAAGGCCAGGGCTAATTTCTGCCGATAAATTTGGCGCCGGGCAATTGGTAAACTTAACAAATATTCACTAAAGCCGGTCGCGTTGTCACTTAAAAACAAGGTCAAACCAACGACGACCGTCACCACAAAGGTCACAAACAACATTGAAACACTTTCATCCGCAATCGAGAAAGCCCCGGGCGATAAATATAACGATGGTTCTTGCTGGATATTTAAAGCCACCCGCACGCCCGTAAAGGCCAGTACGAACACGGCCACGATTAAGAGCCAGCGGTAGCGGCGCCAGAGGATTCCCCGTAAAGTTTGTTTTGTCATCTCTTCCACCCCATCTTAAGAAAGCAACTCAAAGTCTTGTTCATCCGTTAAGTTCGCCATAAATAAATCAGTCAACGATAACGGTAATCGTTCTTGAAAGACTGGTTGCGTTGCTTCGATTGCCGCAGCCAACGCCGGCGTATAATCTTCAAAAACGACCACGATAATACGACCAGATACACTCACGACATGGCCATGTTGCTGGACCACGGCTGGAATCTTTTTATCGCGGTACACGAGTTGGATTTTGCGCGCTTGGCTCCGCATCGTTTCTAGTTCATAGTCATGAATCAAGTGGCCATCCTTAAGCATCAAGGCGCGGTCAATGACACCTTCCAACTCGGCCAAATTATGCGAAGCGATAATGATACTCCGTTGGCCAGTGGCGGCTTCATCAATCAAAATGCTCAAAATATTTTTACGAATCAACACGTCTAAACCATCGAGTGGTTCGTCCAAAAATAAATACTGCGCTTGCGTGCAAACACTCAAAATAATGGTGAACAAGCCAAACATCCCTTTGGAAAAATGGCGTAATTTGCGATTCAACGGTAAATGGTAACGTTCCAATAGAGTCGTAAATTTAGCATTATCGAAATCAGGATAAGCTGCTTGGTAATACCATTGCACTTGTTGGGCCGTCGCACCTCTAAAAAAATTAGCTTGCGGGTCAACAAAGCTCAACTGAGTCCGCAACGCCGGCTGGTCAACGACAACTTGATTATCTAATAAAACTGTCCCGGCATCGGTTAAGTACTGTCCATTAATCGTACGAAACAACGTCGTTTTGCCGACGCCATTGCGGCCAATCACCCCAATAATTTGGCCGGGTGCAATCGAAAAACTGATTGCATCGAGCGTCTGATGCCCGTCGATTAGCTTGGTTAAATTCTGTATGACTAAACTCATGAAGTTGCCCCCTCAATTTGGTCCAACCAAGTTTTTAATTCCGCGATGGAAATCCCCGCTTGGTCAGCCAATTCAACTAAATGTTGTAATTTAGCTTGTAACTCGGTGCGCACATTTTCAGGATCCACGGCATTCACGTAAGAGCCTTTTCCCGGCACTGACGTAATCACTTGCTGGGCCTCTAATTGGTGGTAGGCCTTACTAACCGTATTCGGATTCAACAAATGTTGTTTGGCCATTTCACGCACTGACGGCAACTGGTCGCCCGCTTGTAAAATACCGTGCGCAATATCTTGCTTCAAACCTGTGACGAGCTGCGCATAAAACGGCTGCCCGCTGTCATGGTCAATCACTACCATGGCCGTCACCTCCACACTGTATGATACTGTACTACACCGTAGTATACAGTGTAGTACAGTTGAATGCAATCACTTTTCGCTAAAACAGGCACCTAACTACTGTCAAACCGGCGATTTTATCACACGCTTCAAATAACAAACAGCAGCAACAACCATATTCGCAAAACAACAACCAAAAAAAATGATGCGACCACAAAATTGTAGTCGCATCATTTTGAATAAGTCACCAATTTAGTTGGGCGTCAGTGATAATGGAAGCCGCCGTGCAAGTGCCGTTAGTTCGGCGTGTATTTGGCTGAGCTACGGCACCGACATCTTTGAAAGTTCTTTGTCAGAGTAGGTTTTTAACGGCTAGTTTTTGATTAGTCTAATCACCATCGAAAATATTCAATCATAATTTCATATATTTGACGTTATTTTGAGACTAGCAGTTGGCTGACCGTAATGGAATCGTCCTGAAGGTGGCGTTAACGGGCGTTTTTGTCCCGTTTACACCACGGACGCCTTTTGAGACCTGATCTTTGGGCTCAAAAGCGAGATCCAAGACCGCTTCTCAGGCTTGGACCGGTCCCAGGACGATGGAATTACGGTCCGCCAACTGCTGCAATCTCAATTCAATTGAGTTGAGCACCCTAAGCTAAATCTTCACCATTAGACGTAATCACTTTTTGATACCAAGCAAACGAATCCTTCTTAATCCGTTTCAAGCTACCTTCACCCGCATCGTCTTGGTCAACGTAGATGAAGCCGTAGCGTTTGGACATTTCGGACGTGGAGAAACTAATCAAGTCAATCGGCCCCCACATCGTGTAGCCCATCAATTGGACGCCATCCGCGATAGCTTCTTTCATTTGCGTAATGTGTTTGCGCAAATAATCAATCCGATAATCATCGTGGACATGGCCATCGGCGGTCAACTTGTCGACGGCGCCGAGACCATTTTCAACGACGAATAGTGGTTTGCGATAGCGATCCCACATTTCGTTAAGCGTGATGCGTAAACCGACTGGGTCAATTTGCCAGCCCCATTCGGATTCTTCCAAATAAGGATTGCGGCCCCCGGTGGCCATGTTGCCGTTAACTTGTTCACCGGCATCGGCTTTAGTGACCGTGGTCATGTAGTAACTGAAACTAATAAAGTCGACCGGATATTTGGCCAAGATGGCTTGGTCATCGGCACCCATTTGAATTTCAATCCCATTATCAGCAAAATAACGGTTCATATATTCTGGATATTCACCGCGGGCTTGCACATCGGTAAAGAATAAGTTCTTATCATCTTCCAATTGGGCCGCTTGAACATCAACGGGATTTGGTGACCCCGGATAAGTTTGCATCCGCGCTAGCATTGACCCGATTTTAGCTTTAGGGTCAATTTTGTGGAGTTGCTTGGTGGCAATCGCACTAGCGACGAATTGATGATGCAACGCTTGATAACGAATTTGTAATTGGTCATGTTGCGACAAGTTCGTATCCACGGCCCCCGTTTCATGGAAGCCCCAGGTCCCGGTATTGATTTCGTTAAATGTCAACCAGTAAGGCACCTGACCTTGATAGCGTTTGAACACGGTTTCAGTGAAGTGGTTGAACGCGGCAATCGTATCGCGACTGGCCCAACCATTTTGCTTCAGCGTTAAATTAATCGGCATTTCATAATGCGATAACGTGACTAATGGTTGAATATCATATTTTTTAAGTTCAGCTAACACGCGGTCATAAAAAGCTAACCCCGCTTCATTTGGTTCAGCTTCGTCACCTTTAGGGAAGATGCGGGCCCAGGCCATCGAGAAGCGATAAACTTTGAAGCCCATCTCCGCGAATAATTTAATATCTTCTTGATAATGATGATAAAAGTCGACGCCCCGGCGTTTTGGATATAACGTATCAGTCGTGTCAGCTACCGCGGCTTTGATCGAATCCGTGGTGACATCGCCCATCGACATGTGTTTGCGGTCGGTCGTCTTTTGGACAACTTCGGCCGTCGTCACGCCTTTACCGTCGATGTTCCAAGCGCCTTCAACTTGGTTGGCCGCGGTTGCGCCGCCCCATAAGAAGTTGTCAGGAAATGTTTTTGGATAATCTTTTTTATACATGGGCTAAGTCCCCCTCAGTAGTCGTTTCTGGTTGTGGTTGTAACGTTAAAATCGCATTGTGGTCGGCTTCGGTTGCATCGGTTGGCATAACTGCCGCGTAGTTCGCGGTGTTGGTGACAATCACCATGACAGTCGTGTCATATCCGGCCGCTTTTATCTTGTCGGCATCGAACTTGGTGACGACTTGCCCACGTTTGACGGTTTCATTTTGCTTAACGAGCGTTTCAAAATACTTACCTTCTAATTGGACGGTGTTAATCCCGATGTGAATCAAGATTTCGGCGCCAGTCGTCGAGGTAATCCCAATCGCATGACCAGTTGGGTAAACGGCGGTAATCGTCCCATCAACGGGCGCTTGGACTTCACCATTACTTGGCACGATGGCTAATCCTTTACCCATGGCTTCGGAGGCGAAAACTTCATCGTTGACGCTGGTCAAAGGAATGATGGTCCCTTCAACGGGGGCACTTAACGTATCATCATCGACATTGGCGGGTGTTTTGACGTTCGTCGTTGCGGGCGCATCATTTTTCACCCCGAACAACAAGGTCAAGACCGTCGCAACAACAAAGGCGACGATTAACCCAATGACTTCACCCATGAAACCTTGGCCTAAATAAGTTGGCAAGGATAATAAACTCGGTAACGTAAACGAGCTAGCGTGGACTTTGGCAGCGCCGATAATGGCCCCACCAAGCGCCCCACCGGCAACGGCACAGTAGAATGGGCGTTTGAGTTTTAAAGTGACCCCATAAATCGTTGGTTCGGTAATCCCGAAGATGGCGGTCAAAACACTAGAACCAGCCAAGGCTTTCATTTTAGTATCTTTAGATTTCAAGAAGACCCCTAAAGCGGCGCCCGCTTGGGAAAGAACGGCGGCACTTAAGATTGGCAACAACGGATCATAGCCCATCTTGGCAATATTGTTCATCATCAATGGGACGAAGGTCCAATGTACCCCAAAGATAACGAAGACTTGCCAGAACGCCCCCATGATAATCCCAGCGACGATTGGCATGAAGTTGTAAATTCCCATGACCCCGTCAGCTAAGGCGTTACTGATGGCCCCACCGATTGGTCCCACGACGAGTAGCGTTAATGGCACCATGATTAATAATGACAACAGTGGCGTAAAAATGTTGCGAATGGATTCTGGGAAAATTTTATCCAAAACAGGTTCCAAATACGAGAGCACCCAAATCGCTAACAAGATGGGAATCACTGTCGACGTATACGTCGTTGGTACGACCGGAATCCCGAAGAATTTCAAAGTTGTGGAATTCGTCATAACGGTCACTAATGTGGGGTAGAGCAACGCCGCCCCAAGTGACACGCCGACAAATTGATTGACGTGTAATTGTTTCGACGCCGTAAAGGCTAAGAATACTGGCAAGAAGTAGAAGATGGCGTCCCCCGCGGAATACCAAATCTTATACTGCCCACTATTCACACTCATCCAGTTCAAGGCGACAAACAAGGCGAGTAACCCTTTTAAAATCCCGGCCCCGGCTAAAGCGCCCAAAAATGGGGTGAAGATTCCTGAAATGAACGCGATAAACCGATTTAAGATATTTTGTTTGGGCGCATCTTCGGTATCCGCTGCCGGTGTCGTATCCGGATTGGCTAACCCCGCTAAGTCGGCTAAAGCTTCAAATACTTTTGCGACCGAGTTGCCGATAACTACTTGATATTGGCCCGCACTTTGCACAACCGTAATGACCCCATCTAAATTTTCAATCGCTTCAGTATTGGCTTTATCAACCGCTTTCAAATTAAAGCGTAACCGCGTGGCACAATGCCAAGCCTTACTAATATTGGCTTTACCCCCAATATTGTCGAGAATCTGTTGGGCTAATTCACGATAATCCATACGAATTTCCTCCTTAGAATATAAAAAACTCAAGCCACTAGGAACTAGACCATGACCGGCCTAATCGCTAGTTGCTTGAGTTTTGCCTAATTTAATAGTTACAATCTCAATGATTATTTAGCTTCATTCAACATCCGCTGAATGTGCATCGTTAAATAAATTTGTTCATTCATCGAAACCGGCTGTTGGGCCGTCTTTTGAATGAACGCCACAATCTTTTGCACACAGGCAAAGGCTTGCGGGTACTGCTTAGAAACGTGCTCGAATAAGAATTGATCATCCGCGCCTTGCGACCGGTCCGCTTTTTTGAGCGTTAACCGTTCCGCAAAGAAGCGCAGATGGACTAAGAACCGTTGGACACTAATACTGTCGTCCGGCATCGTAAGCTGAAGTTGATATTTCACAATATTCAACACATCGTTAATCAGCTTCGTCATCGCTAACGTCTGGTCGGCATCGGAATTCGCCATCGTATTTTCCACGAATTTCATCGCGATAAATCCGGCTTCATCTTCCGGCAACTGGACGCCAACCGTATCGTTGATCAAAGTTAACGCCTGTTTGCCCACCTGAAATTCACGGTGATAAATCCGTTTGATTTCCCACAAGATTTCATTTTTGATATCAATGTGGTGTTGATGGCGATAAACCGCGAAATGAATATGGTCGGTCAAGGAAATTAACAAATAAACGTTAAACTTCGTATCCAGTTGCTTTTCCGCTAACGCAATAATTTGTGACGCGAGCTCAAAGTATTCCGGTTCAATATCGGTCATCAGCGCTTGCAAATTAGCGAGCCAGTTGTCTTCGTTTGGGGTGAAAATCTTGGTCACCCGCGCTTCGTCAACCGCATCACCAACATGCTTTTGAAAGCCGATGCCTTTACCGGTCAAGACCACTTCATGCCCTTGACGCTCAGCTAACAACACATTATTATTAAAAACCTTCTTGATCTGCATGCCTCACGCCCCTCGACTCTTGGTCCAAAAATAAAAAACCTCATAATTTCACATTACGTGATACTACTAGTGTATCACGTCACACAAAATTATCAGGTTTTGCCCACTATCTTTGATAGCGGTAACAATCCTTATTTACAATTTGCTAGTATAGCGAGTTTAGAAAACGATTGCAAGCTTTTTACTTATTTTTTATTTCAAGGCTTCGCCACTAACTGCTGTGACGGTTTGCCAAAAATATAATGATAACGCATCGTGATCAAGATCGTCGCCACAAATCCGATGGCGGCTAACCCAACATCAAATAAAATAATATTCGCAATATTATTCGCCATCATCCCCGCAAACACATTCACTGTAAAACTAGCCACCGAAGACGCGGTAGTGACTAGCCCAGTAATAGTGCCCTTACCATTGGGGAAAAATGACGCCATAATCGTCAAGGCAATTTGCATCACGCCCCCCGCCGCTGAAAAACCAACGACAAAGGCCATAATGGTACTAATTAATGGCGTCGGGAATAGATACAAAATGGTCAAGGCAACCAGTGAGGTCAACATATACGCCATCAAAAATTGAATATCTTGCACACCCCGATGTGACAACCAAATCGTCACTAGCACACAAATAATCGACCCGGCACTGTAATAACTGACTAACGACCGGGCCTGCGTATCGTTCATTTGCACGACCGTTTGCCCATACTTGGTAATCCAGATGCTGACGAGCAAGAAAATCCCATCCGCGGTATAGCCAAAAATCGCAAACAATACCCCATCAATCCATAAGTTACCAGGATGTTGCATCGGCGTCGTTGCGGTCACAGCTTTTTTAGCCGTTGCCGGCTGGTCATCGGGGAACTTAGCAAAGCGAAATAGGCAGAAAATATTGAGGGCTAAAATAACCAGCGCTAAAACAAATGACCACCCGTACCAGAGTCGGTTGAGCACCATCACACTAATCAATAATGGCAAAATAAACTGACCAATCGCCACAAACGCTTTTAACACCACATTAGCGATCGACTGATGTTGCGGAAACATTTCCATCAACGCCGGATACGTCCCGGAATCTAAGGCGGCCCCACCGATACCGCCTAACACGGCAAAGCCAATAGCTAGATAAAGTGACCGACTCAACAAGGCCCCGGCAAAGAAGATTATCGTCAAAATAGTCCCTAACCGAATCATCAGTTGCCGACCAAAGCGGTCCGATAAGACCCCCGAAATCAGCGAAATAAACATCCGCCCAAGCCCAACCGCCGAAATGACAATGGCAACACCAGCTAACGTCGTGTGCCACTGACTGGCCAAGGCATCCATATTTTGAGGTAAAATAATAATCGACATGCCGACAATCAAATAATTGAGATACAGACTAATACTAGTTGGTAAATATTTATTTTTCATGATGACACCCCTTAATTAAATCACTTACATTTTGGATAAAGTTGCGGTCGTTTTTGTTTTAACGGGTTTGCCAGCCGTTTTAAATAAGCGATGATAGCGATAAACAATCAAGGCTGCTACCACGAAACAAGCCAACGCCATACCAACATCTAATAAAATAATATTGGCAATATTTGCGGACAGCGCGGCCCCAAACAGTGGAACGACGAACCCCGAAATCGACGCCGCGGTCTGCGAAACACCAGTAACGGTCCCCTTGCCATTCGGGAAAAATGTCGCCATAATCGTCAGGCCGATTTGCATCACGCCCCCGGCTGCCGAAAAGCCGACCAAAAATGACATGATGGCGCATAACCACGCAATGGGGAATAAATACATCACGAGTAATGATAAAAATGACATCAACGTATAAACTAATAAGAATTGCACATCTTGAACCCCACGATGGGATAAGTAAATCGTGAGCAAGACACACGTAATTGACCCGACACTGTAATAACTGACCAAGGCCCGCGCGCTGACATCGCCCATCTTAATGACGGTTTCGCCGTACTTCGTCAACCACGTGCTGACGAGTAAAAAGATACCTTGCGATAAGAAGCCGAATAACGCGAAGAGCGCGCCATCAATCCAAACATTGCCTTTGCTAGTTTGTGGTTGGACCGTTGCCGTGGTCGCCGCAGCAGCGGGGGTCGCTTGACGCTTTGGAAAACGTGAGAAGCCAAGTAAAAAGACCACGTTTAAAATTAAAATCACCGCACAAGTGACAAACGACCAGCCATACCACAACTTATTCATCACAATTAAACTGATCAACAACGGTAGTAAGAATTGCCCAGCGGAAACAAAGGCTTTAATCACCACGTTAGCCGCACTTTTATGTTGCGGGTACATTTCCATCAACGCTGGATAGGTGGCCGCATCTAAGAACGAATTAGCAATCCCGGCAAGCACGCCAAAAACAACCGCCATCGTCAATGAATGACTTAATAGAATACCAACAAAGAAAGTAATATAAGTCGCCGCCCCCAGCACCGCAAACGGCTTGCGGCCTAACTTATCGGATAAAATCCCGGACACTAACGAGACAACTAAGCGCCCAATCCCAACGGCCGCAATCACGACTGACACGCCAGCAATATTGGTATGCCACTGTTTTGCTAACACATCCATATTTTGCGGCAAGATTAAAATGGCCATCCCAATAATCAAATAATTAATATAAAGACTCACACTGGTTGGTACATACTTGTTCTTCATGCTACTCACCTTCGCTTTTCTTAGTCGAGGACACAAAAAGACCCATAGCCTTCGTTTCCAATCCGCTGCGTCAGCCGTCAAAGCATCATGAACTTGTGAGTTTTTAAATTATTAGTAATCAACAATTTAAAAGCACACTAAATCCAACCTTAAAAACGTCTTAGCGCAACATACTCTCAAGAAACTAACTATGGGATATAGCAAGCATGTTAACTAATTCACTTGAAGTATAGCATATCTGTTAGTACAATCAATAAAATAATTAGCGATAATCAATAGAAATCATCTATCATTTTACAAATAAACGAAAAGGCTTTCAAAGACTAGCTGGTTTCAACTATCTACTGACCCTGGCTTATCCTCATCTGTCAGACGAACTGACATAATTCTGAAAAAAGTAGCCCCCTACTTGATGCTGGTATGACACTTAATGCAGTTAATGATTAAAAACAATCGGACACGATAGCACTCCCCCAAAAATTATCGTCGCACAACTTTAATCAAAAAATCAGTTTAGTTAGGCGACAGCGGTAATGGAAGCGACAATTTTCGATGCTTAATGTTGTTGTGAAACTAAGCTAAAATTAGCAGTTGGCTGACCGTAATGGAAGCGTCCTGAAAGTGGCGCTAACGGGCGTTTTTGGCCCGTTTACACCACGGACGCCTTTTGAGACTCGGGTTTCAGGCTCAAAAGCGAGGTCCAAGACCGCCCCTCAGGCTTGGACCGGTCCCAGGACGGTGGAATTACGGTCAGCCAACTGCGGGCAATTCCATCCTCACTAAAACTTGGCAAGCCCGCGGTCAATCATGCTATGATGAAGACAAGAAGGTGATTGTGATGGCTTATCCGCGCCAATTTATTTATACGACCAAAAAGCTCCCGGTATTATTCATTATTCATCCGGCCCTCAAAGATGTCGTGGTCCATCGGCATTGGCATGATGACGTCGAATTGAACTATACCCTCAGCGATACGATTGATGACTTTATGATTGAAAATCACCATTTTCAGACAACGCCGGGGCGCATCTTAGTCGTTAATTCCGACGAAATTCATGGCGTGCGCTCGCACCAAGCTAGTGCGGATGGGCACGAACCAGCCGCGTTAACGCTAGTTTTTCCCATGGCGTACTTACAAGATTGTTATGCCTCAATTAATCAAATTAAGTTCGACCTCAATCACCCCGAAAACTTCACCGCCGACCAGCAACAAGCGTATCGCGAGCTACAACAATTGTTGAATCAATTGCTGGGATTATTTATGGCCGAACAAAATGAACTCACCATTTTGAAAATTCGGGCATTGCTCATGTTATTAGTAATGACCATGATTGAACACTTCGGGCGCCAAAAGATGTTTGCGTTACCGAACAGTGACGACAAACAAACGCGCATCAATGCGATTACTGACTATATTGAGCAACATTACCAAGAACACTTGCAAATCCAAGATATTGCGGCCGCCGTGCATCTCTCAAAGGAATATTTGGTGCGCTTTTTCAAGGCAAATTTGGACACGACTCCGTACCAATATCTGGCCTACGTGCGGTGTCAAAAAGCCCAAGTGGCCCTCCTGCACAGCGAAGACACGCTCACGACGATTGCCATCAACACCGGGTTTGGGAGTTTACGGGCCATGGATCGCACCTTTCAAAAATATACGCATAGTAGTGCGCGCAACTGGCGGATTAAAAACCAAGCTCGTCAATAATCGCCGAATAGTGGTTAATTATTAACCTAAAATCCACAAAGTCCCATGCTAGAATGAATTCGGGATATAAGTAAGCGCTTTCTAGTTTAAGTGACTCAACTTAACTAAAGAAGGTAACCATATGAAAACATCAGAAATTACAGTATGCCGCGATAACCTCAATATTCGCGGCACGTTAACTTTACCAGATGACCAAGCCACGTTTGACCTCGCCATTTTAATGCACGGGTTTACGTCGAATCGCGGCTTTACGCCGGATCACATCTTGTATCATCTCAGTGAAAAGTTAGTTGCCCAAAATATTGCGACATTGCGGTTTGACTTTAACGGCTCCGGTAAAAGTGATGGCGACTTTCAAAACATGACCGTCGTCAACGAAATCGCGGATGGTGAAGCCATTTTAACCTATGCGCGGCACTTGACTGGCGTCCGCAAAATTTATCTGATGGGTCATTCGCAAGGCGGCGTGGTCGCTAGTATGCTGGCGGGACTTTATCCAGAATACATCGCCCATCTCGTCTTGATGGCGCCGGCCGCGACCTTAAAAACTGACGCGCAAAAGGGTGTCTTACAAGGCATCACCTACGACCCCGACCATGTGCCAGATGCCGTCCCGATTAAACTCGGCGACAACTTAAAAGTCGGCGGCGCTTATATTCGGTCGGCTCAAGTTTTGCCTATCTATGAAGTGGCGCAACGTTATACCGGCCCTGTCGATTTAATTCACGGCGACCACGATACCGTGGTGGCTTTGAGCGCTTCAGAAAAGTATCGTGACGTCTATCAGCACGCCACTTTACACCTGTTAAAAGACGCGGACCACGGTTTTCACGCTGCTTCACGCGAAGCGGTGACTGATTTAGCCGTGCAAGCCGTCACCCATTAGCAACTGAACAATAAATCGAAAAAGGTACCAGACCGAAATTTCAAATTTCAGCTGGTACCTTTTATAATCTTAATGGTCAAATTGCGGACGCACAATCTAACGAAAATGCTTATATTGTTTATACTGCCGACCAATCTTCAAATTCAGTGCGATACTAGGCATACTGTAAAATGATCCAAACAAGCCAAACGCGCCGAGCATCATGACCCCTTCAACGGCCGCGAAGATAAACGCTAGCACGCGGTCACTGACAGGGAATAAGCGATCACCTAAGATATACACGACTACCGCCACGACTAAAAATTGGAGCACGGCGGCAAACATAGTAGTAACGTCGGAATTTTTGCTTTTTAACTTAATATCACAAGCCTTGAGCAAGTACACGGTGCCAGCGACGCTGATGCTAGCAAAGGCGATAAAAGTCGCTAGTAACGCCCCGTTAGCATGGAACAATAAGACTAACGGATACTGGGCGAGCGCCTTAATCGCTAAAACGACGACTAATAAGGTCACGGCGCGCCGATGTTGACCAAGCGCTTGAATTAACGTGAAGACATCGGTAAAGACCGCCAATGGTAAACTCACGATAATCGCCCAGCGCATCAGTTGGCCACCTTGCTGGTCAAAACCAAAGAAGACGGTATTAATTTGTGGCGCTAGTAACGCCAAAATAATAATCATCGGGGCAATTAAGCCAAACAACATTTTAAAATTATTCACGATAACTTTAGTCACCTTAGTCCGATCACCTTGCACACTCGCCAAAATTGGCAACGTTGTTTCGGAGACGGCTAACGCCAACGAAATGATGACGGTCGTAATTTTATTGGGATTGGCTGAAAATAACGTAAATAAATTTTGAATTGCGGTGGCCGATTGGGTGGTCACGTGTAACATAATTTGCTTAAACGTGAACTGGTCGACCAATTGTGACAGCGTAATGCCCGCCCCGACAAAAACAAACGGAATGGCTTCTTTAATAATCGTCATAAAGTCCGCTTTTAAGTTCATTTTAGTGGCCGGCGCACTTTGTGACAGTTGTGCTTGATATTGCGGTCGCCGTTGTTGGTAGTAATACCCTAAGTATAACAAACTCGCAATCGCGCCAAAGAACGTCGCAAAGGTACTCAACCCAACCGCCATCGTCAAAGATTGTTTTAAGACGATAAAGCTCACGTACGACGCGCCTAAAATCCCAATGACCCGCACAAATTGTTCAATCAATTGGGAAATTCCGAAGGGCTTCATATCTTGATTACCTTGGAAATAACCCCGAATAATACTCATGACCGGCAAAATGAATAACGCTGGCGTTAAGAAGCGAATCACTAACGTCGTCGCTTGATACGACGTGACCGGTGAACTCTTTGCAATTGCCGGTGCAAAAACAAACAGTAAGCTCCCACAAATCAACCCGGAAATACTCATGAATAACAAGCCGGCTTTGAATAAGTGCTGACTGTCTAAATAACGATTCTCCGCATTATAACCGGCAATTTTCCGGGAAATCGCCGTTGGAAAACCGGACGTTCCTAACGATAAGAACAGCGCATACGGTGTATAAGCTGCGTTGAACATCGCTTGGGCCGTCATTTGATGTTGTTGGGACCCGAGCATCATTAGCCACGGAATCAAATAAACGACCCCCAACACCCGTGAAAAGATACTCCCAAACGACATCCAAAATGTTCCTGATAACATTTTATTTTTCAAAAATTCACCCACCCATGTATTCGTAACGATAACTAACTCGATAATATAATATTCTATCTTAGCACTTTCCATGGGTGGATAACTGCCCAGTTGGGAAAAGAACTCCGTCAACAGCAAATTAACTGAAATTCTGATCCTAAAATAAGTAACATCACACGACAACTTAAAGGAGTAGTCGTCCGTCTAAAAAATAACTACGTAACCTTAAAGGCCAAAAAGAACTCAGTAATGGCCAAGTTCTTTATTGAAAATCATTCAACTTTTTCCATAGCTGCAGACGTCTCAAGGGCCTTTCGTTCAATCATAGGCTTAGTGACTAATAATAAAATCGCTGCGACTAAAATCCAAATAGGTGCAACTCGAAACATCACCGCATACCCAAAGTGGGCTACTAGCAGCCCCCCAATCACGGGACCAACTAACTGACCGACATCCGAAGCTACAAACAACGTACTGCTGGCAGCACCACGCCGCTGTTCAGGAACAACGCTCATTGCCATTGACCGGGCTACTGGTCCGGCCGCACCGTAACCAAAAGCGCCGAGAACGGCCGCAATTAATAGCAACCATAAATTAGCCGCAAAGCTGATGACCCATAACGCCAGCGCCATTAATAGTAACATCGGAATCAACATATAGTAACCGTAACGATCAACTAACCGCCCTCCTAATGGCGCCGCAGCAAATACTGCAATCCCATATACAGTATTAAAAAAGCCAACATTACTCCCTAAACCTTGTTCTTGACCAAAAACGACTAAGAATGCAAAGACGCTTGACCAAGCCATCATAAAAAAGAATTGTAACAAGGCCGGTGGAATGGCCGCCTTAGCAATAACTCCATTTAGCGACACTTTGAAATGTTCGTGCCTTGTATGTTGTGGACTAACAACATGCATATTTAAAATAGCAATGATAGAAGCGCTTTCAATAACGGCCGCAATCACAAAACTCGTTTTATAACTCGTGACTTCACTGATTTTGAGCGCAACAATCGGTGCCAGTAACGTTGCAACCCCACGTGCAACAGCCAATGTCCCAATGCCACTAGCCATTTTTTTGCGTGAGACCACTCCGGCAGCCAATGTTAAACAAACCGGCGCAGTAAATGCCTGTCCAATCCCTTGTGTGATACGAAAAATAACTAACATTTGTACTGATGTGGCACAAGCTTCGCCTAAAAACGAAGCGGTAATAATCATTACTGAAATCAACAACAGTCGCTTACGATTAAAATAATCAATCGCCGGTCCTGAGATTACTCGGAAAACAATCGAGCCATACGTAAAGCCAGTAGCCGAAACTCCAATCAAAACAGGCGTTGCATTTAAGGACTTGGCAAATGGTGATACTAAGGTTTCACCAAAGTTCAACCCTAAATTAATCATCAAATAGACTAAGAAGATAATTGCAAATGCGTGTTTCTGACGTGATTTTGCCATGACTATCCTCCGCGGATTCAAAACAACTAGTGGCCGTGTTGACGCTAAGTCGTCGGGCTCAGGATTCTGATGTTTGACGACACCTACTAACTTCATCCGAGTACACCTCCAAACCAACTATCGGTTGCAAATTTATTCTGCCTTAGCCTCATCCGCCTGCATTGTCGCTACTTCTTTTTCGGGTGCTAACGCTGCAATCTTATTTTTGATATATTTTTGCGTGAAGATGACTAATAGCGCTGCCAGTAAAACCCATACTGGTGCAATCCGAAACATCGTACCATAGCCAAAAGCAGATACCAAGATACCGCCAACAACTGGTCCCACTAATTGACCAATATCGGAAGCAACAAATAACGTACTGCTAGCAGCACCACGGCGATTTTCGGGTACGACGTTCATGTCCATCGAACGAGCAACCGGACCAGCAGCGCCATAGCCAAAAGCTCCTACGACCGCAGCAACTAATAACATCCACAAATTAGTTGAAAAGCTAATAATCCATAAAGATACTGCCATCAAGACTAACATCGGAATAACCATTAAATAACCAAAGCGATCAACTAGCTTGCCACCAAACGGCGCGGCAACAAAAACTGCTAGCCCATATGCAGTGTTAAAGAAACCGACATTACTGCCTAAGCCTTGCTCTTGACCATAAACCACTAAAAATGCGAAGACACATGACCAAGCCATCATGAAGAAGAATTGCATAAATGCAGGTGCCAAGGCTTCTTTTGCGATAAAGCCGGACAACGTGATTTTGAATTTCTTAGCATTCACTGGTTTAACTTTAATGAAAAGTAAGACAACAAATCCGACTAATAAAGTAAAGAATGACCCTAAAAATGCCGTTCGAAAACTAGTTGCTTCTTGTACTTTTAATCCGACAACTGCACCTAATAAAGTTGACGCCGCAGTTCCCAAAGCGAAGATTCCCATCCCTGCAGACATCTTTTTACGCGGCAACGTATCGGCAGCAATTGCGATAAAAGTCGTTGCAGTAAAGGCTTGACCGACCCCTTGTAATACCCGGAAGGTAACTAACATCGGAACCGAGGTAGCAAATGCATCTCCTAAAAAGGCGATTGCAATAATTACCACAGCCCCTAACAACAATCCTTTACGATTAAATGAATCAATTGCTGGTCCCGAGATTAATTTGAATACAATGGACCCATACGTAAAACCAGTGGCAACTACCCCAATAACCACGGGGGTAGCCCCTAACGACTTGGCAAATGGTGTCGATAAGTTATTCGCCATGTTCAATGATAGGTTCACCAGAAAATAGGCCAACAACAAACCGACAAATGCTAGGCTCAAAATCTTAACCTTGGAATCATGCTTTACTTCACTTGTTACATTACCCATAATACTTTCCTTCCCTCTAGTTAACGTGTAAGTTGATAAGTATCCGCAACAATCTTACTGGTTGCTGTATCGCGACGAAATTGTTTCATAAAATCCCAACCAAGCTTAGCCGCCATAACTGGCCAATGATGGCCAGAATTTTCGACAACCACATACCGAAACGCATCTAGGCCTATCCGATTGTGAATGTCTAAGCGCCAATGTTTATAGCCATAAAATTCCATTGTTTGCTCTTCATCACCATAAAAGCCAATCGCTTTATGCAAATCGATTTCAGGATTGTCTAAGTAACTAATACAAGTTGCCACATCACGTGGGGCACAACCCAAACTAGCCATCCGCGTATTTAAACGCTCAATCATCCAGGCATGCTTATCGACACCCACTGGTGGTTCCGGCAAGTCGGAAAACGGCCGTTTACCGCCGACAATATGGGTCGGATCACGCTGATCATCACGACGAGGATCAACGTACGTGTGTGAAGCATCAGCATGGCGGCCCCACTCTTTACGCGCATACCAATCATTGACCGGTGCAAAACTTGAAGCTTCATATTGCCCCACAACTTGCATAAATGGTACAAAGGTATCCTTAAGGTTCTTCTTTTCGGTATCGGTAAAAGGCACATTAAAGTTATCCCAGTCACGCCAAATATCATTACCACACGTTACTACTGCAGTAATCCGCGCTGGCATTCGGAATAATGCCGAAGTGACTTCGTAACCACCTTGCGATTCCCCAGTCATATAGACCCTTTCAGTATCAATCGGATACAGTTCTTCTAGTCGGTCTAAGACCCGTTGTACATTTTCACAGTTCGTATTTTGTAACATCACGACAATAATGCGTTCATCCGCCGCTACTTGCCACCAACCACACTGAAATTCATCAACTGGTACTGGCACTGAGCCACCATGGTTAACAAACACAACGGGATAATATTTGCCAAGCGCCGCCTGAGTTGCCAATTCTTGTGGCGTAATTAATAACCACCGTTTGTAATAATCGTCGTTTTCATACATCTGCCGATTAAGCCCTAATTTGGCATAAAATTCAGTTATTGCTTTTCCAGTTGGATCTTCTTCAAACTGAAAACCTAGTTTGATCAACCGACCGTAAGCTTGTCCATATTCACTCTTCATAAAAGCCTCAGGATCCGCACCCCGACCGTTATTAGCCAACCGTAAATAATCTGCAACGTCAGCCATCTTACCATCAATTATTGTTTGACCCGTTGGCGCCCAAATATTTTCTTGACTCATATTTAAATCCTTCTTCCCAAAATTAGATACGCTTGCAAGACGTTTTGGATATGTTTAAGTGTAAACGTTTTCAAAACGTACCTAGATTATAGAGGCTGATTCGGCATCCGTCAATACAATTCATGCAAAAAATGGTATTCATCTCTTGAATTCATATCTAATTAGTACCTATAATGATATTGAAAATCAAAATAAAGAAGGTCTTACTATGCCAAAAAACACCACGCCTAAATATGTTGATATTTATAATCAATTACGCCACGATATTATCGCCGGAACATATCCAGCAGGGAGTTTTTTACCGACTGAAACCGACTTGATGACTCTCTTTAAAGCAAGTCGCACAACCATTCGTAATGCAATCAAACTTTTGAAAGCGGATAATTTTCTCCGAGTTACTCAAGGCCGAGGAACTGAAATCTTACCAGTCGAACGTCAACAAGGGTATGCGTTCACGTTAATGGGAAAAACTGAAGTCAGTACCGATTTCGAAGGGCGTAATACTGAAGATATCGTTGGTCAGCCTTCAACCATCGACGTCATTCCGGCCACACCTGACATCGCAAACAATTTAAACATTCGTGAAGCTGAAAAAGTTTATCGTCTGCAACGAGAAAAAATCATTGGCGATACTTCATTTTTATACGTTGTGAGCTACTTACGTTATCGTGACTTTGCTAATTTGGAAAAAAATGACGGTCAAATTTATTTTCTATACAAATTTCTTGAAGAGCATTACGGCACAAGATTCGTCTCAACAAAAATCAAAATCACCGCAACGGCGGCAGACTTTATTCAATCACGCTTATTAGATGTTCCAGTTGGTAACCCTTTGCTAGAACAAGCGCGTCATACGTATAGTGACAACGGCATTGTCGAGTATTCATTGAGTTACTGCCGACCTGAATACATGTCAATCTCAGTTTCAACTTCACCAGAAGACATTCAGCACAATCCATTTTTAACACGCGGTTTCTAACACCACTCAATTTCAAACAAATATGTCGTTAATCTACTTAAAGAAAAACAGCCTGATGAAAGTTTTCCTTTCATCAGGCTGTTTTTGCCCACACAATCTAAAATTTTTTAATTACCCGGATTTAAAATCGCAACAAAAAAGCCACGGCTCCTCAACCGTAGCTCACCCTAAACCTATTTCCGCCGTAATTCGTGGGCCGCATATTCCATGATGCCCAATAAAACGATAACGCTAATCGGGAACGTCACTGCGCTCATCATCAAACTAGCGGTTAATTCGAAGAAGTAAAAGACAACTGCTAATAATACAATCGCGGCAATCAACATTTCCGTGTCCACTTTGCCCCAGTGCTTGATCATTTTAAAATGACCTCCTATTAATTTTGTCGTACCGAGTGTAACACGAATCGCATCAGTTTATGAGAGCGTTATCTTAAGAATCCGATTAGAATTATTTTAATAATTGATAGTGCTGAAAAGCCCCGTCATTCCTGACAAAATGACTAGTTTATTTGGTTGAAACAACTAATAAAAACGCCCTTCTAAAAATGAAGGACGTTCCAGATTAAACTAACACTCGAGTCATGGTCGTGACGGCCAAACGACCATTATCAGCTAATGGTAAGAATAACTGGTCGCCGTCTTCAAAGCCGAGCTTTTCCCAGAACTGTTTGACGCCCGTGTCAGCCGTGACGCGGGTCAATTGCAAGCAGTGAATATCACTGTGTAAGGCCGCTTGCATTAAGCCGGTAATAATCACACTACCGACCGTTTTGCGTTGATAAGCGGAATTGACCATCAATAAGCCGACAAACATGAAGTCTTGTTCGGGATATTGATTCAAGACATCCAACACCGCCACCAACTTGTGCGCCAAATAAAAACCAAAGACTTGCTTTTGGTCCGCGGCCACTCCGGTTGGATGGGCCGTTAAGTCGTCAGCCATTTCCGCTAAGGTCAATTCGTTGGCGGAAAAGTATTGGTGGTAACGCGGATTACTTTGTTCCAGCGCTAATAATGCTTCTTGATCGGCCAGCGTTAATAATTTAATTTCAAAATTGGGGAGCTGTGCTTGTAACGTCGCTAACTTCATGGTTTACACCAGGGCTTTCTCTAAGTTGTACCACGTTTCACCCGCATGACTAGAATCCGCGACGCCTTGATTCGTATAGCCATTCGCTTCATAAAATGGGACGAGACGTTCTAAACAAGTCAACGCCATACTCGTACGGCTTTTGGCCCGGGCATCATTTTCTAAGGCCGTCAACAATTGGCTACCCACGTGTTGCTTCCGGGCTAACGGTGACACTGCGACAGTAAAGACGAGCTGATGACCGCCACGTTCTAAGTTCGTTGGGGTTTGGTCATACATTGCGTCTTCAATGTAACGTTGTGGCACGGCCGGACCCACGATAAAACCTAGGACCACAGCACCATCGCGCGCAACTAAAAACGTGTCTGGTAACTTGGTGATGCGTTCTTGGTAAGCTGCTTCACTGCCGGCTTCGTCCGCAGAAAAGCCGGCCTTTTCAATCGCCATAATTTGTGGCAAATCTGACATTTTAACCGGTGTAATTTGCATGCTAAAAAACCTCCTCAAAAAGTATCCTTATTATAGCAAAATTTGGCCGTTTTCGTTGGTTAGTTGGTTCCCTTTACGAGTAGCTAAAAATTACTGAAAACTGACTGCTAACGGTAACAAAACAGTGTCGAATATGTCGTTTTTTTAGTCAACATGCTATACTAAGGTTGTGAATTCGTTTACAATAACGCGAGTTCAACATTCTTATCGAAATTAGGTGAATGCTATGCCAGCACAATCAGCAGAACAATTATGGAAAGCTTATAACGAAACTACCGATACCAACGGAGCCTCATATCAAACTCGTTGGTTCGGCGAACAAAATAATCCCGCCGAAGTGCAAGCCTTCGCCGACGCTATTTTAGCCGGAACCAAGACTGCCACCACGACTCCACTTGATACGTATACCGCCGAACAAGTGGCGATTCCACAAGTTGGTGATTACAATGTCTTGTTAGACGGCAACATGAAACCAGCCGCAGTTTTAAAAACGGTGGTTTCCGAATTGATTCCATTTTACCGGATCTCCGGCGAACACGCTTATCACGAAGGTGACGGCGATCGTTCCATCGGCGACTGGCGCAAACGCAAGACCGAAGAATTCACCCCCGTGTTAGAAGAACATGGTCAAAACCTAAGTCCGGACACGCCCATGGTCAGCGAAGTCTTCGAAGTCGTCTACCGCAACAACTAAAAATTCAATCAGTGACGGCCTAAGACCGATGTGTCTTAGGTCGTTTTTCTTTCTAACTGGCATTTCCGGCTCCAGCTAACTGAAACGACGCTGTGGGGCAACCCTAGCGAGCCAAAAAGCGGTCTCGCTAGGCGGTTGGCAGCCTGACCAAGCCCGTCAGTCTACCAACACGACCCCGTCCCTAAGCTAGCAAAAAAACTAGCTAAGGGACGCGACACGGCGCCAACTCTGCCCACTTCCGGCTAAAAATTGTATTTCGGATTTAGTAGCGTGGACCAATACTTATGGTTAGCATGTCAATACTCAAACTGACTTGCTTTGAGTTCCCAGATTTCATTATAAATTTGTACGCTTATCTAATTAGCTACGTAATTGTCCACGCTGCTAAGGAAATCCTATTTAGCTACCAGCTGACCGTAATGGAATCCGCCATGCGGTGGCGTTGACGGGATTGGTTTTTATCCCGTCTACACCACGGACGTCTTTTGAGACTTGCTTTTCAGGCTCAAAAGCGAGGTTCAAGACCGCTTCTCAGGCTTGGACCGGTCCCCATGGCGGCTGGAATTACGATCAGCTGGTAACGGCGACTAAGCAAATACCCATGATTTTCCCTCTTGTCACCCGGAAAATTTCCGTTATAATTAAAGGTCGTACTAAACTTAAAGTTTACTGTTAGAAAACAAATAAAAGGTGGTGAACGGTCATGGATATCGGTCAGCGCATTAAAAACTTGCGCATGCAAAAACAACTTACTCAAGAAGAACTCGGCGAGCGTACCGACTTGAGTAAGGGCTATATTTCTCAATTGGAACACAATCAGTCGTCACCTTCGATGGAAACTTTCTTTGCGATTCTCGAAGTGCTCGGTGAATCACCGGCGGCCTTTTTTGCGCCGGAACCGCGGAGTGACAAGATTGTTTATCACCCAACTGAACAAACGACTTATGACGATGAAGCCCTCGGATATCAGCTAAAATGGTTAGTACCAGCCTCGAATGAAAATGAACTCGAGCCGGTCACGATTACCTTAGCTGAAAACGGGCGCTTCAAACCCTTTGAGCCCTCGCCAGCGGAGACTTTCATTACAGTCCAAGCTGGCAAGTTAAACTTACGCTTAGGGTCCAAACACTATACGGCCACTCAAGGTGACACGTTATATTTTCACGCTACGAAGGCGCATCAGATTAGTAACGCCGGGACCGAACCATGTACGTTCACCCTCGTTACCACCGCGTCCTACTTGTAGCTCAAGGAGGTTTTTAAATTGGCGGTTAATACGCAACCGATTATTCGGTTAACCAATGTATGTAAAAGTTATGGGGACCATCAGATCCTCAAAGATATTAATTTAGAACTCGAAGCTGGTAAATTTTATACGTTGCTCGGGCCTTCTGGCTGTGGCAAGACGACAATCTTACGCACGATTGCCGGTTTTACTGACGCCACGGCTGGTGAAGTTGACTTTGACGGGCAACGCATCAACGACTTGCCCGCTAACCAGCGCCAAGTCAATACCGTTTTCCAAGATTACGCGCTATTCCCCCACATGAACGTGGCCGAAAACGTGGCTTTTGGGTTGAAGTTACATAAAGTCGCCAAAGCTGAAATCGAGACGCGCGTTCAAGAAGCCCTCGCCTTAGTCCAACTCGCCGACTTTGGTGACCGCGAAATCAGTGAGATTTCTGGTGGGCAGCAGCAACGGGTCGCGATTGCGCGCGCGTTGGTCATGCAGCCTAAAGTTTTACTTTTAGATGAACCCCTCTCCGCGCTGGATGCCAAGCTCCGTAAAGACATGCAATATGAATTACGGGACTTGCAGCAACGCCTAGGTATCACCTTCTTATTCGTGACCCACGACCAAGAAGAAGCTTTAGCGATGAGTGACGAAATCTTTGTCATGAATGACGGTAAAATTTTACAAGGTGGCACGCCGGTCGATATTTATGACGAACCCATCAACCACTTTGTCGCTAACTTTATCGGCGAAAGCAATATTATTCCTGGTAACATGTTGCAAGATTACCAAGTCGAATTTGTCGGAAAAACGTTTGAATGCGCCGACGCCGGCATGCAAGCAGGCGAAGCCGTAGAAGTCGTGTTACGTCCCGAAGATTTAGATATTGTGGCCGCTGACCAAGGAAAATTAGTCGTCACTGTCGATTCACAACTCTTCCGAGGCAACTACTTCGAAATCGTGGCTTATGATAACGACCATAATGAGTGGCTCGTGCATTCAACTAATCCGGCTGACGAGGGGACGCCGATTGGGTTGACCTTTGACCCGCAAGACATTCATGTCATGCGGTTGCACGAAACTGAAGCGGCCTTTGATGCTCGCTTGGAACAATACGAAGACGATTAGGGGGTGGTGACGATGCAACGAAAACAACGTTTAAGTCGCAACACGGCTTATTTTGTCCCCTATATCTTATGGATTTTATTATTCGTCATTGCGCCCGTCTTATTATTGATTTATCAATCATTCTTTAACATCGACGGCCAGTTTACTTTCGATAACTATGTCACTTATTTTTCATCCAGCACCTATTTGATGATGACGGTCAACTCCGTTTGGTACGCTTTTTTAATTACCTTGGCGACGCTCTTAATTAGCTACCCCACGGCGTATTTGCTCAATGAAACCAAGCATCCGCAACTTTGGCTCCTGCTCATCATTATGCCAACGTGGATCAACTTGCTTTTAAAAGCGTACGCATTTATCGGCATTTTCAGTCAAGCTGGGATTGCCAATCAATTTTTGAGCTTTATCGGCATCGGCCCTAAACAACTCTTGTTCACGAATTTTAGTTTCGTATTCGTCGCTGCCTATATTCAAATTCCGTTCATGGTGTTGCCGATTTACAACTCCATCAGCGAATTGAAACCGTCGTATGTCAATGCTAGTCGCGATTTAGGCGCTACTAATTGGCAAACATTCAGTCGGGTCATCTTTCCGTTGACGATGCCGGGGGTCAAAGCCGGCATCCAAGCCGTCTTTATTCCTTCATTGTCCCTCTTCATGTTGACCCGTTTAATTGGTGGCAACAAAGTCATCACGTTAGGGACCGCGATTGAAGAACACTTTTTAACGACAATGAACTGGGGCATGGGCTCGACGATTGGTGTCGTCTTGATTATCGCGATGGTCATTATCATGTGGCTGACTAACGGTAACAAGCGCCGTTCTGGAAAGGGGCTGACGAAATGAAAACCCGGACTTTCAAATGGCGTAATTTATATTTATGGCTCGTCTTCATCGTGTTATACGCACCGATTATCTTTTTAATCGTCTACTCATTCAGTAAAGGCACCACGATGAACAATTTCCACGGGTTCACGTGGTCGCATTACCAAGACTTATTCGCCGATAGTCGCTTAATTGCCATTTTTCTGGATACGTTATTAATTGCGTTATTATCATCAATTATTGCAACCATTATTGGGGCGTTTGGGGCGCTAGGAATTAGCAACACGACCCGCCCGCTCACGAAAAACACGTTATTATCGCTGAACAATATTTTGATGGTGTCGCCCGATGTCATTATCGGGGCGAGTTTCTTGATTTTCTTCACGGCCTTGAAGATTCCGTTAGGCTTTGGCTCGGTATTATTGAGCCACATCGCCTTTTCGATTCCTATCGTCGTCTTAATGGTCTTACCGAAAGTCCAAGAAATGAGCACAAGTTTACTCGATGCCGCCGCTGATTTAGGCGCTAACAACTGGCAACTCTTGAGCCAAGTCGTGGTGCCCTATATCATGCCCGGCATCTTCTCCGGCTTTTTCATGGCCTTGACGTATTCCTTAGACGACTTTGCGGTCACCTTCTTTGTAACCGGGAATGGCTTTACGACCTTGTCCGTCGAAATTTATTCGCGGGCACGTCAAGGAATTAACTTGGAAATTAATGCTTTATCCGGTTTGATGTTCTTAATGGCCTTAATCCTCGTAATTGGCTACTACTTCATCAACCAATACAGCAGTCGGCATCGGCACGCCGCAGTTAGGGGGCGCCGGTCATGAAAAAATTAATTAGTGTGTTAGTCGCCCTCTTCGCGGTATGCGGATTATTAGCGTTTGGCGCCCATCATTTACAAGCCAGCACCGGTAGTACCGGTAAAAAAGTGCTGAATTTATACA
This sequence comes from Lactiplantibacillus fabifermentans DSM 21115, assembly GCF_000498955.2. Taxonomy (GTDB): domain Bacteria; phylum Bacillota; class Bacilli; order Lactobacillales; family Lactobacillaceae; genus Lactiplantibacillus; species Lactiplantibacillus fabifermentans. Next base: position 31,300 of record NZ_AYGX02000162.1, read on the forward strand.
CTTGGGGCGATTATATTGACCCGAGTTTGTTGACGAAGTTCCAAAAAGAAACCGGCTACCACGTTAACGTCGAAACGTTCGACAGTAACGAAGCGATGTTTACTAAAATAAAGCAAGGCGGCACGAGTTATGACTTAACGGTCCCCAGCGACTACATGATTGAAAAAATGAAGGCCGCTAAATTATTGTTACCGTTAGACAAGTCCAAGTTAACTGGGATGAAAAATTACGACCCCCGCTTTTTGAACTTGGCATTTGATAAGCATAACCAGTATTCCGTGCCTTATTTCTGGGGGACGCTCGGGATTATTTACAATGACAAGTACGTCCAACCGGGCAGCATTCAACATTGGAATGATCTCTGGTCCAAGAAATACAAAAATAACATCATGCTCGTCGACAGTGCCCGCGATATTATGGGCTTCTCGCTAGCCTCAATGGGCAAATCAATGAACACGACGGACCCGGCGACATTGACGGTGGCCCGTAACAAGCTCAACCGCCTGTCACCCAATGTCAAAGCGGTCGTGGCCGACGAAATCAAGATGTACATGATTCAAAATGAAGCAGCGGTCGCGGTCGACTGGTCGGGGGAAGCGTCTGAAATGTTAGCCGGTAACTCCCATCTGCATTACGTGGTTCCCTCAGAAGGCAGTAACTTGTGGTTCGACAACTTAGTCATTCCGAAGACCGCCAAGCATTTCAAAGCGATCTACGCCTTCTTGAACTTTATGAGCGAACCTAAAAACGCGGCCCAAAACGCCGAATACATCGGCTACGCCACACCAAATAAAAAAGCGGAGGCGTTATTACCAAAAGCCATTCGCACGGATAAACAATTTTATCCAGATAATAAAACACTCAGTCACTTACAAATCTATTCCAACTTATCCCCAGAAAATGTCGGATTGTATAACGATTTGTACTTGGAATTCAAGATGCATCATTAAGCAACCAAAGATCTAAGTAGCATTAACGACAAACTGATGCCAATTCAAAATCGTTCAAATTAAGTAGTGTCCCAGCCGCAATCCCTAACTGCGCGCGGGCCGCTACTTTTTACTAACTAATTGTCACACTGATTTTGTTAAATCACTATTTAGGTGGTCGTTACTAAGCTGGGCACCGTGTCGCCATATGCTGGTGGCGGGTTTGGCCACTAGCCTATGGGGGGCGACTTTTTAGACTGGCAACGGGTTATCGCCGGGCTAAAAAGCGCCCTGGCGACCGCATTTTGGCGCCAGGTCTCCCCCACGGTGTCCGGCTTAGTAACGACCGCCGACAACCTAAATAAACCGTTTTCGCATCTGATGCTTAATTATGCTATTCTAAGGCTATTAACTTGGGGAAACTATCTTCTATTGGGGGAATGTTCAATGCGCAAATTTTTTCGTGGCTTCGGTTTAGCCATTATTTTATTCATCTATGTCATCGCTTTGTTTTTCATCGCCGCCCTTTTGATTCACTACACTAAAATGCCCACACGCTGGGTCGGCATTTTCCAAGATGCCTTCGTCTTACTAGGTGTGTGGTTGTTCAACCGCTATATTGCGCATGTGCCCATCAACTGGTGGCAAGGTCGGCAAATGTGGTTACAACTTTACCAAGCCCTTCCCGCCATCATCGTGGTCGGCTTGCTAGCAACGGCCAATTTGGCTCAGATTGTCCACTTGCCATTCAGCGTCTTGATGGTCTTATATCTCGGCTACATCATCTTAGTCGGGTTAACGGAGGAATATATCTTCCGGGGCGTCTTAATGCCGTTATTTGCCCGCAGTTTCCCGAAACGTCCACTGGTGGCCGTCGCCTTATCCAGTGTCTTATTCGGGGGCTTACACATCATGAACAGTACTCACTTATCGCTGACCTACGTCTTGCCACAAATTCTGTTCGCCATGGCGATTGGGACCTTATTTGCGAGCTTGTATGCCCGGACGAAAAACTTGTTATTGCCGGTGATTTTACACGCATTAACTGATTTATCCGTGGTCGTCCAATTACTCCAACATCCCAACAGCAGCGCCAATTTGAATTTCAGCAGTGAAGTTTCGATGTATGTTTCCATCTTCTACGGCACTCTGTTAATTGTGGCGATTGGCGTGGCTAGTCGCCAATTGCGGCACGTTAAGATTCAAACAGACTAACTTTAATCTTGGCCCAGTCAAATATGGGAAGGACCAAAAAGGCGCTGACCCCAAAAGCTGACGCCCAACAATCTTGATAATATCACCAACAAAACAGCTACCAATTAAATTAATCATGGAACACCAAGGGCCCCCGCTAACAGACATAGCGGGGGCCCTTTATGATATAAAAATAGTTTAGTCAGGTGTCAGCAAAAATAGCGCACACTAAAAAGGCACGACCACTATTGTAGCCGCACCAATTTCGAGAAAAAATCAATTTAGTTGTGAGTCAGTGGTAATGGAAGCCGCCGTGCAAGTGGCGTTAGTTCGGTGTGCTTTTCGCCGAGCTTACGGCACCGACATCTTTGAAGATTGGTGAATTGTGCCGAGCTTCAAAGTGAGGTTCGAGACCGCTTTTCAGGCTCGAACCGGTCGCCACGGCGGCTGGAATTACCGCTGACTCACAACGGCAAACCACCAATAATTTTAATGGTATAAATCAAAACGACCTTTACTGAAGACCGTGCTCAAGTGGGCACTTTCCATCAAGGAACGGTCGGTGATAATTTTCTTCAACGCTGAAGCAGGATAGCCTTTAACCGGTCGATTATTACTGAAGATTTCGCCAATCCCATCGCGATCACTCAACGAAGCCACGGTCCCACTGGAATGGTAAACGAATGGCGTGGTTGCTTGACCAGCCCGTAACGCACCAATATTTTTCGCCGCTTGTTCCCCACAAGCTAACGCAATTTGGGCTGTCGTTGGATAAGGGCGGTTGCTGCTAGGATCCATGACCGCCGAAACATCCCCGATGATAAAGACTTCCGGATGGTCAGCTAATGACAAGTCCGGCTTAACGACCACGCGGTTACGGCGTTGTTCAAAGCCTGAGTCGGCAATGACATGCGACCCACTGACCCCAACCGTCCAAATAATCGTGTTGGCGGTAAATTCATGTTCATTCTTATCAGCATCGCTATAAACGACCGCCCCAGGTTTGATGGCTTCAATGCTAGCGCCTAACCGCATTTCAACATCATGGTCAGCCATGAATTTCAACGCATAGTCGCGTAAATCTTGATTAAACATTGGCAAAATGGATGGCATCCGTTCCAAGCAAACGAGTTTAATCGCTGGAGTTTGATATTTGGCACTCAATTTTGGCAACGATTGGGTTAATTCACCTAGTAATTCAATCCCGGTAAACCCGGCCCCACAGACGGCAATCTTTAAGTCGTTGTGGTCGTTAGATTCCGCATAGGCCCGCACGCGGTCTTCAATATGTGCATAGACCGCTTGCGAAGTCGCCAAATCATCCATTGGTAACGCATTTTCGTCGGCTCCCGCCACGCCAAAAGTTTCCGATTGGAAGCCCAGTGCGAGGACTAAATAATCATATTCGATATCGGCATGGTCTTCAAAGCTGACCGTCTTCGTTTCAACATCCACGTGGTTGACCGTTGCTTGAATAAAGTCAACCCGGCTACTAATTACCGTTTTAATATCATAAGTAATTCGGTCGGGCGCAATCGTCCCCGCGGCGACCTCGTGTAAGTTCGTCTTTTCGGTATGCGTTCCTGTCTGATCAACCAAGATCAATTGATCCTCTTTAGGTAAAGTCTTTTGTAAAAATTTGATGGCGCGCATCCCAGCATATCCGCCACCTAATACTAAAGTTTTAGCCATGGTTAGTTAGCCCCTTTCATCATATCATTAGCGTCCGGCACCGCGATAACGCGCAACTAGTCCCAGTCGCTGTCCCCATCGCCGGTCCATTAAGGCGTAACCGGTTCCGTAATTACCTATTATCGTACACTGAACGCCCTGAAAAATCAGCTAAAACGCCATATAAATTTCTTGTTCACAATTTATTAGTAACCTACTCAATTTTATTTTGAATATTAGTTTCAACAACCGTTAAGCTTTCGAATAATAATTGTTGTTGCCCCGCTGTTAATTTATCATCAACTAAATTCGCACACCACTGTTCGTACGCGTGCAACTCCGGATACAACGCTTTTCCAGCCGCCGTTGGATATAAACAGCGGACTTTTTTATTATCGGGATGGGCAGTCTTAACCACGTACCCTTTCTTGATTAAGTTCTGGACCGCGCGATAATTCGTCGTGCGGTCCATCTTCATCTGGTCAGCCAACTGACTAAAAAAGAGTCCGGGCTGCTCACAAATGCGAATTAAATAAATAAATTGATTGTTATTAAGTCCATATTGGGCAAAGCGCTGGTTACCTTCATTCATAACCAAGCGCGAAATCGTCCCCATTAAACGTAACGTTGGAATCATAGCTGCCTCTTTCCATGATTGCATATGCAATCATTTGGTGATAAACTAGACCCCATGCTTAAGGAGGTCCTTTTCATGTGGTCTATTAAAACTTTTTCCGAATTAACGACAACTGAATTATACGCTATTTACCAATTACGCGTCAAAACGTTCGTTGTCGAACAACAACGGCTTTATCAAGAAGTCGATGACATCGACCCACATGCGGTCCATATCTTTAAAACCGTGAATAATAAAATCGTTGCATATGCACGCGTATTTATGGAAGACGGCCATGCTAGTTTTGGCCGGGTCGTCGTTGACCAAAGTTTGCGTGGTCAACACTTAGGCCAACAATTAATGGTCCAAGTCATGACCGTATTAGCAACGCGCTTTACGGGTCAGCCCATCATTATCGAAGCGCAAGTTCAAGTGCAAAACTTCTATACCCGCTTTGGGTTCACGGCTGAAGGCACACCGTTTATTTTCCACCATACCGAACATATCAAAATGGTCCGCGCGGCCGACACAAAAAACTTGGCTTAATCGTTAACGATTAGCCAAGTTTTTTGTTTACATTTTGCTATTCAACCATTTGAACATGGCATTTAAGTCATAATCACCGGCGTGACCAGTATTCCATTGCACATGGTAATTGACATCGGCGCCTGCATTCTTCAACTTCTGTGATAAGAGCGTTGGCACGGCCACCGACGTATTGGCGTCTTTTTCACCGTAACGAATCCAGAAATGTTTGGCTAAGGTCGCATTATCGCTCCCAATATAAGCCATCGGATTCATCAATTTCACGATACTACTGTCGGCTTGGGTCGCTTGCTTAGCGGTATTACGTTGCATACTGAAGTTCGTAAAATGCTTGGCATTGGTCGTACTATCGCCAAATTCAATATTTTCCGCGTTACTAATATCAAAGGCATCGAATGCCGGGGTTGCTTTCGACCGACCGACAGATTTGAAGTATTTCGTCAAATTAACGGCGGTTACTTGCTTGTTTTTAATCGTTAACCACGGGTATTTTTTCGTCGTAATCGTCGTCCCGTTGTCGAGGGCCGTTTGCGCCGAATTCATGATTTCTTTTTCAACTAAGGTCGCAAAGCTCCCCGTCCCATCACTATTCAGCTGTAACTTAGTACTGCCATTTTTCAAGTTCAGGCCGTTCACATACGTTACAAAGTCCGCTTTAAGTTGCTGCGACGCCTTTTTTTGCTTGGTCGTTAGCGTCGTCGCCGTATTGGTTGACCCCGGCGTCCCGCCACCGCTGATGCTATTAATACCGTTGAACTGCCATTCATACGCACTGTCCGCATGATCTAAGTTCGTAATCGGACAAAATGCTACCGCCGTATAAATATTGTCCGACGTATTAGCGGCCCCGATAGCTTTCAAATAAGGAGCGTACGCTTTACTGTTCCCAGTTGAACCCAATAAGGCCGACAACGCACCACCAGCGCTAGTCCCATCGGAAATGATTCGGTTCGTGTTGCCCGGCAAGCGGCTAGAATTATATTTCAAATACCGCACCGCTGCTTTTAAATCAACAATCCCCGCGGGTGCCTTCCCAGTATACTTACCGTTTTGTTTGGCATCGCGGCCCCGGGCACCCGGGGCGGCAACAATATAACCTTCGCTAATCGCTTTTTGACTCGCACTCGTTGTGGAAGCCCCACCGTTAGCGTTTAAGCTCGTACTACTGCCACTACCACTGGGGGCTTTTCCGCTCGGCTTGGTACCACTCATCTTGCCGGTACTCCCACTCGGAGCGGCTCCACTGCTACTACCGCCAGTTAAGGTGCCCGCCGTACCCGACATGTAGCCGCCAACATTATTCGGCATGAAAATCGGCGCCGTCGTCTTGGTATAACCATTGATTTTCCCGTTATGGAAATACTTTTCCGGCACATAAATATTCATCGTTTGATATTTCGTGCTAACCGGCTTGCTAACATACGTCAAATTCGTATAACACCGGACTTTGATTTTCTTTTTATTAACCGTAATCGTCTTGGTCGTGTACTTTTTCGTATCCAACTTCAGGCTCTTCGCTTTGCCGGAATACGTTGTGCCACCCCGATAGTATTTCACCGCGTGTTGATAAGTCACATTACTCAAAATTTTCGTATTACTACTGCTCGTGCTAGCCGACTTTTTGGTTGTCGAAGCACTATTATTGCTGGCACACGCCGCTAACCCTAATAAGCTGACGGCACATAGTGAGACCGCTACTACTTTTTTCAAACGCATTGATACCACCCCATTATTACGTATTTAATATCTCCACTGTCAATATAACAAAGTTAATTCAACAGACTAACGATTTCCACTTGTGAATTTTACGGTCCACCTCATAAAAAAACGAGCCTAGACAATTGTCCAAACTCGTTCTTCAATTCTAATGTTAAGTTACTTATTGAGGCGTTCCACATCACGAACAAGCATTAATTCTTCGTTAGTTGGGACGACCATCACAGTCACTTTTGCCCCGTCTTGGCTAATCACTTGTTCTTTGCCGTGCATGTGGTTCTTTTCTTCATCCACAGTAATGCCAAAGTAGCTCAATTGTTTCAAGATGCGCGCCCGCATCGCAAATGAGTTTTCACCGACACCAGCAGTAAAGATCAAAGCATCGATCCCGTTCATTTCAGCAATGTAGCTCCCAATATACTTCACAACGCGGTTCGCAAAGATTTCCAAGGCTAATTCTGAACGTTTGCGTTCGTCTTTAGTCTTATCCAAATCCCGCATGTCCGGTGACAAGCCTGAAATCCCAAGCAAGCCGGATTTGTGGTTCAAGATATCAATAAAGTCTTGGACGTCAGAAATACCGAGATGCCGCATCAAGAATGGAATAATTGACGCATCGATATCCCCAGAACGAGTACTCATCGTAATCCCAGCTAATGGGGTGAAGCCCATCGACGTATCCACGGCCTTGCCATGGTCAAAGGCAGTGATTGAAGCACCTGAGCCTAAGTGCAACGTAATTAATTTCAAGTCTTCCAACGGTTTGCCTAAGATTTCCGCTGTCCGATGAGCGACGTAACGGTGACTGGTCCCATGGGCCCCATACTTACGGGCACCAAATTTTTCATAATATTCATAAGGGATGCTGTATAAGTAATTTACTTCGGGCATCGTTGCGAATAATGACGTATCAAAGACCGCCACTTGGACTGTCTTAGGTAATAATTGTTCGAATACTTCAATATAGTAAGCTTGCGTTGGGTTATGTAACGGCGCATATTCGGACAAATCTTTAATCTTCTTCAAGGTCGTTGGGGTAATCACAACAGAATCCTTGAATTCTTCACCACCAGCCACGATACGGTGACCAATCCCGGTAATTTCGGATAAATGTTCGACAATCCCGTCACTCTTTAAGCGGGTCAATACCATCGCCGCGGCTTCTTGCGCGTCGATTTGATCGTGGGTTTCAGAATACTTCTCCCCACCAGCTTTTTTAATTTCAAATACTGAATCCGGTAAACCTAAGCGATCAACCATGCCGGATGCAATCACGGTTTCTTCTGGGACGCTAAATAACTTCCATTTTAAAGTTGAGCTCCCTGCGTTAATAGCTAATACTTTTCCCATCTGTCAATTCCTCCATCCATCGTTTAGTGTGCCTAATGCCAGTTTACCATTATTGTTTGCGCTTTCAAGAACTTAATGGAAATGTGCCTATATGGTAGATTGTAAAATTAATCCGAACGCTGTTCGGACAAAAAAGATCAGCT
>NZ_AYGX02000163.1 GCF_000498955.2 Lactiplantibacillus fabifermentans DSM 21115
TAGCGCCGATAGTAGTTGGGGGATCGCTCCCTGCGAGGGTAGGACGTTGCCATGCATTTTGGAGGATTAGCTCAGTTGGGAGAGCGTCTGCCTTACAAGCAGAGGGTCACAGGTTCGAGCCCTGTATCCTCCATTTGAGCCGTTAGCTCAGTTGGTAGAGCATCTGACTTTTAATCAGAGGGTCGACAGTTCGAGACTGTCACGGCTCATTTAACCGCCAGGTTAAATGTTGACAATTAAATATTTTGTCTCAATAGTGTAGTGACGATGGCAAGAAGGATATACCTGTTCCCATGTCGAACACAGAAGTCAAGCTTCTTAGCGCCGATAGTAGTTGGGGGATCGCTCCCTGCGAGGGTAGGACGTTGCCATGCATTTTGGAGGATTAGCTCAGTTGGGAGAGCGTCTGCCTTACAAGCAGAGGGTCACAGGTTCGAGCCCTGTATCCTCCATTTGAGCCGTTAGCTCAGTTGGTAGAGCATCTGACTTTTAATCAGAGGGTCGACAGTTCGAGCCTGTCACGGCTCATTGTTACGGTTCAAAAGTTTCAAATTAGTTTCAAGTTTTTGTTGATTTATGTAACTGAACATGATATGATGTTATAGTTGTGTTAATCGATGAGGTATGCCGACTTAGCTCAGCTGGCAGAGCATCTGTCTTGTAAACAGGGGGTCGGAGGTTCGAATCCTCTAGTCGGCATTAACTGAATAAATATGCGGAAGTAGTTCAGTGGTAGAACATCACCTTGCCATGGTGGGGGTCGCGGGTTCGAATCCCGTCTTCCGCTTTGTACCAAAAGTGTTGCCGGGGTGGCGGAATTGGCAGACGCACAGGACTTAAAATCCTGCGGTTAGTGATAACCGTACCGGTTCGATCCCGGTCCTCGGCATTTTAATTATGCACCTATAGCGCAATTGGATAGAGTGTCTGACTACGAATCAGAAGGTTGTAGGTTCGACTCCTACTGGGTGCATTATAGCGGGAAATAGCTCAGCTTGGTAGAGCACCTGGTTTGGGACCAGGGGGTCGCAGGTTCGAATCCTGTTTTCCCGATTAAGTAATCATATTGGTTATTTAACAGATCGCGGTGTAGCTCAGCTGGCTAGAGCGTCCGGTTCATACCCGGGAGGTCGAGGGTTCGATTCCCCCTGCCGCGATAGGAATAGAGCTTGGACCTTTAGCTCAGTTGGTTAGAGCAGACGGCTCATAACCGTCCGGTCGTAGGTTCGAGTCCTACAAGGTCCATCTACTAATTATAGTGGACGTGTTCCTAGTTACATTTTATGGAGGATTACCCAAGTCTGGCTGAAGGGAACGGTCTTGAAAACCGTCAGGTGGGTCAAACCACGCGAGAGTTCGAATCTCTCATCCTCCTTATATTATCGCGGGATGGAGCAGTCTGGTAGCTCGTCGGGCTCATAACCCGAAGGTCGTAGGTTCAAATCCTGCTCCCGCAATTATATGGTCCGTTGGTCTAGTTGGTTTAGGACGCCTGCCTGTCACGCAGGAGATCACGAGTTCGAGTCTCGTACGGACCGTTTCAACAAATTTAATAGTTTTATGGCTAAAATGGCTCGGTAGCTCAGTCGGTAGAGCAATGGATTGAAGCTCCATGTGTCGGCAGTTCGATTCTGTCCCGCGCCATAGATGCGGGTATAGTTTAGTGGTAAAACCACAGCCTTCCAAGCTGTTGTCGCGAGTCCGATTCTCGTTACCCGCTTTTATGGGCCTATAGCTCAGTTGGTGAGAGCGCACGCCTGATAAGCGTGAGGTCGATGGTTCGAGTCCATTTAGGCCCATTTAATTTGGAGAAGTACTCAAGTGGCTGAAGAGGCGCCCCTGCTAAGGGTGTAGATCGCGCAAGCGGTGCGAGGGTTCGAATCCCTCCTTCTCCGTTAGCTCCATAGTATTATTGTTTTGTTATTAATATGATCCCTTGGTCAAGTGGTTTAAGACACTGCCCTTTCACGGCAGTAACATGGGTTCGAATCCCGTAGGGGTCATCATATTATCGCGGGATGGAGCAGTCTGGTAGCTCGTCGGGCTCATAACCCGAAGGTCGTAGGTTCAAATCCTGCTCCCGCAATTATATGGTCCGTTGGTCTAGTTGGTTTAGGACGCCTGCCTGTCACGCAGGAGATCACGAGTTCGAGTCTCGTACGGACCGTCATATATATCGAAAAAGACATTCAATTGAATGTCTTTTTTTTGCATAAAAATACAGTGGTGTTAATCATTAAAAATGATTGAACATCACCGGAAATTAGTGTTGGCTGGCCACGAGATTTTGCAGGCGCTGCAGACTGGCTTGGTCAGCGGCCGATTTAATTAGCAAGTAATTAGTTTGGCCAAGTGGTTGTAAGACGAGTTCATTTAAATACAAGGTACCGACTTGCGGATGGATGAGCAAGCGCGGGGTGGGACTGAAGTTATCAGTTGCTAAAGCTTGCCAAGCAGCTTGAAAAGTCGCTTCAGGTTTAAGTGCATCATAAACCGCATATAAAGTCGGGTCGTCGGGATAGCGGCTGTATAGCTGTCTGAATTGAGCGACTCGTTGATACGCATAGTCGGTCCAATCAGTCACTAATTGACGCTGCTGTGGGGCGTTGAAGACTTGCCATAGTAAATTATACTCAATCCGGTTACGCGCCTTCAGGGGGCCGTAGACGGCGTCATATGCTAGATTACTAGCTTGAATCGTTAAAAGCTGATCTAGGATCACGGCCGGGTTAGGCGTTTGCGCGTGCAATAGTTGCACTAAGCTGGGTTCAAGGGTGCCAATCCGCGGCTCGTCAGCAGGCAATTGCGCTCCTAGCAAGTTAAATAAATACTGTTGTTCACTCACGGTAAGCTGCAAGACGTGACTAATGGCGAGTAAAACGTCTGGAGAAGGATTCAAACCGGTCCGGCCTTGTTCTAAACGGGTATACCAATCGGTACTAATATGGGCCCGTTCAGCCACTTCATCACGCCGTAAGCCGGCTACGCGGCGATGAGTTAAGTCAGTAATCCCTAAGATAGCGGGGTCAACTTGAGCGCGTTTATAGGCTAAAAAATGTCCGATAACTTTTTCATTCATAAGTATCACTCCTAACCATATCATAGCATAGGAGTCGTTATCCTAGGACAAACTGCCGCTGGTTGCCGCCAAGGAGGCTCGGTATAGTGTAGTTGTTGTTAAACATCACAACACTATCAATTATATGGAGGTCATGATGATGACAGTAAAAATTGGGATTAATGGGTTTGGCCGGATTGGTCGGCTAGCATTTCGGCGGATTTTGGATTTGCAGGCACAGGGGGCGACTGATCTGGAAGTTGTCGCCATCAATGATTTGACGGCGCCGGATTTACTAGCACATTTGTTGAAATATGACTCGACGCAAGGGACATTGGCCGCAACGGTTCGGGCAACGGCTGATGCATTGTGGGTGAATGAAAAGCGGTATCCAGTCTATGCCCAACCTCAGGCAGCGCAATTGCCGTGGGTCAAAAACGACGGTGTGACGATCGTACTGGAATGTTCCGGATTTTATACGAGCAAAACTAAAGCGCAAGCCCATCTCACTGCCGGGGCGCAAAAAGTCTTGATTTCGGCTCCCGCGGGTGCGGATGTTCGGACGATTGTCGTGGGTGTCAATGATGACCAATTATCTGCTGATGACCGCATTGTTTCGGCCGGTTCTTGTACGACGAACTGTTTGGCACCGATGGCAGCAGTTTTAGACCAAAAGTTTGGGTTAAAAGTGGGGACGATGACGACCGTGCATGCTTATACGAGTACGCAAATGTTGTTAGATGGACCCGTGCGTGGTGGCAACTTGCGGGCCGCTCGGGCGGCCGGGGTCAATACGATTCCGCATTCTTCCGGCGCTGCTAAGGCGATTGGGTTGGTATTGCCACAGCTCAATGGAAAATTACAAGGCCATGCGCAGCGGGTGGGGGTCGTATCCGGGTCATTGACGGAACTAGTTTCGATTTTGGGTCAGCCCGTCACGACTACGGTGATCAATGAAGCGATGTACGCCGCTACCCGTGATAATGCCGCGTTTGGTTATAATGCGGACCAACTCGTGTCGAGTGACGTTATTGGAACCACGTATGGCTCGATTTTTGACCCAACCCAAACTGAAGTGACGGCAGCTGGAACGCAACAGTTGGTTAAAACGGTTGCTTGGTATGATAACGAATACGGCTTTACCTGCCAGTTGATTCGGACCTTGAGCAAATTGGTACATTAATCTATCAATGGTGCGTTGCTTGAAGCATAAATAAAAAAACGTCTCGCAACTGCGAGGCGTTTTTAGCTGACACAACTTAGGATTTAAGTGACCGAACGAAGGCGTAACGGCTTTCGTGGTAATCGTAATCAGTCGTGGTGTATTTGGCAAATGGTTTGAATGATTCGCTCCGAAGCCAGACTGCATATTCGGAGTCGCTGTGCCAGTTCGTCACGATGACAAAGCCGGCATCGTTTTTAGCTTCCCGGAGAATCCAGAAATGCTTTAAACCATCGGGCTTTTCATAGTCATGACGGAAGGCACTGAACTTCGAATTGAAGACCTTTTGTTCTTCGATTGGTAAGTCAATGAAGATGAAGCTGGTCATGCCATGCCAATCATCGTTACCTTTTGCTAATAACACGTCATACGACACGGGGCTAGCAAATACCGTCTTTTCCCCACTGAGGTCGAGTAACATGTAGCGATCTTCGGTGGCATTGGCTTGCATTAACAACAAGTCACGGTCCGCATGTTTTTGTTGGATCGTCGTTAAAATCTTCCGCGTGCCAAAGGTTGCTGAAATCTTTCCACTCATCAAATATCACTCCTTAATTATTACAGTTATTATTATACGTTTTTTTTTCATGAATTGAAAACAGATAGGTTAACGGTTTCATTTTTTTCGGTAGCTACGGTAAAATAGATGCAGAAGGGAATGATAATGATGAAGTTAACCGTACTAGGTTATTATGGTGGTTATCCATATGATGGGGTGGGGACGAGTTCGTATCTCGTCTCAGCTGGTAACTATCAACTGTTGTTAGATTGTGGTTCGGGGGCGTTGAATGCCTTAGAAGAAATTTTGGATCCATTACAGTTAGATGCGGTCTTGTTGACCCATTATCATCATGACCATACCGCCGATGTCGGGGTCTTACAATATTACTGGCAATTACGCCAAGGCGACCGCAAGACGCCGATTTTGCCGATTTATGGTCATACGGAAGATCCGTTGAACTTTGGGGCCTTGACTTGGGCCGGGGCCACAGAAGGTCGCGCGTATGATCCAAGTGCCGTTAATCAAATCGGGCCATTTGATGTCACTTTTATGAAAACGAAGCATCCAGTTCCCGCGTTTGCCGTCAAAATCGTTGAACGCGCGACCGGACAACAATTGACTTTTTCAGCGGATACGGCATATGTGCCCGATTTAGCCAAGTTTGCCACGGGGTCACAGTTGTTAATGACGGATACAAATTTTGGTGCCGATAAGACCGGCAAAATGTGGCATATGACCTCGTCACAATCTGGCGAGATTGCCAAAGCGGCCCACGTAAAAACGTTGTTGTTAACGCATTTACCACAAGATGTGGCTTTTGATCAATTGCAACACGAAGCGCAAGTAACGGCTGGCGATGGGGTAAAAGTCGTGGTCGCCCAAAAATATTTGCAATTAAAATTAGGCTAATTAGATTTATCGTGAGCTATCAGTTTGGTAGTTCACTTTTTTATTCGAAATTTGCTTATACGGTTTATGAAAATAATAAGGCAAATCTAAATTGCGTACAAACTAGTAAATGACAAATATTTCACTGAAATCGGTATTTTTAAACTTTATAATACAAAACGGTTAATTGTGTTCAGCAATATTTGAAATAATTCTAAACTATTTTTATGAAAACTATTCACAAAAAATAGTAAAGCATGTATAATAATATTTGTAATTAGGAATTAGTGATGTTGGAGACGCAGAAGGAGGAACCCCCCATGGTTATTTTATATACCTCACCAAGTTGCACCTCATGTCGGAAAGCAAAAGTTTGGTTACAAAACCACGAAATTGATTTTCAAGAACGTAATATTTTTTCTGAACCACTTTCGATTGATGAAATCAAAAGCATTTTGCAGATGACCGAAGGGGGTACCGAAGATATTATTTCCACGCGTTCCAAGGCTTTCCAACAGCTTAAAGTGGATATCGATGAAATGTCATTAAATGAATTATATGACTTGATTAGTCGTGATCCGAGCTTGTTGCGTCGACCAATCATGGTTGATGAAAAACGGCTCCAAGTTGGGTATAACGAAGACGAAATTCGGCGTTTCTTGCCACGTAAGATTCGGACACTTGAATTACAACGTGCGCAACAATTAGCGAATCTTTAAAATCAAAAATTGACTAGTTAGGCGTGCTAATTAGTCAATTTTTTTATTTTCAGATAGATTACTTTACAAAGCGCTGAAATAAGTTAGAATTGTGATAGTGATTATGGCCCTTGACACTTAGAAAGGGGTGGATCTGTAATGGAGATGGAACGAATCAATGAAGATACGATTCGGGTGCTAATTGGCAACGACGATCTCAATGAACGCGGTATTCGCGTATTAGATTTACTAGGGAATCATAAACAAATTGAAAGTTTCTTTTACAGCATCTTAGAAGAAGTTGATGTTGATCATCAATTTCAAGATAACGATGCCGTGACTTTCCAAGTATTACCAAATCGAAATGGATTAGAATTATTTATTAGTAAAAACAGTGAAAACTTGCAAGATACGATTGCGAAGGCGACTCAGTCACCGAACCAATCCGATGATGAAAGTATGCAAGATGATGTTTCTGAATATTTGAAGCGGAAACTGATGCAAACTGATACTGATAGTGCTGACCAACCACAGGGCGTTCAACATAATCAAACTAAAGATACCAATGATTTGGATCCGTATATTGAGGACCCAGATACACCAACCAAAGAATATGTCTTACAATTCGACAACTTTGAAGATGTGATTGCTTTAGCCAAGATGTTCCGACCAGATGGTTTGGCTTCGAACCTCTATAAGTATCGCGACAAATATTACTTAGAATTAGTATTTTTTGTCGATCAATCTTCCAATGAAGTTATAAAAGACGATGTGGCGGTGGCTTTGGAATACGCCCATCAAACTAAAGTGACGGCGGACGTGCTGTTGGAACATGGTGACAAAATCATGTCGAATGCGGCCTTAGAAACGGTTCGTCACTATTTTAAATAACCAAGTTATTTAGAGCGCTCAGCAAATGCTGGGGGCTTTTTTTTCGCGCTTTTTTGACGGGTTCCTGGTTGTGTTTGCGTAACTAGTGAGTGAAGGGGGCGAAGCGATGTTGTTGGCGATGGATGGTACGCAAACTTTAGTGGCGGCCAAACAGGCACCACGGACCCAGACGTATGTGTGTCCGGGATGTTTGGCACCAGTCCGCTTAAAACGCGGGCGGATTATCACCGCGCATTTTGCGCATCAGGCGGGGCAAGTTTGTACGAGTTTTTCGGAGGGCGAGACGACGGAACATTTGTTAGGTAAACAACAACTGGCGGCGTGGTTTGCGGCCAGTGGCTTGGCAGTACAACTAGAGGCGCCACTGAGCGCGTTGCATCAGCGGCCGGATTTATTAGTCCAACAACCGGGTCACGCACCATTGGCGATTGAGTTTCAATGCTCACCTTTGGCGGTGGAACGGCTCGCTGAACGGACGCAAGGCTATGTGGCACACGGGTATCGGGTATTGTGGTTATTGGGGACGCCCTATCAGCGGCATTTACAACGGCATGCCAAAGCGTTGAAATTTTTGCAATATCATCCGCATTGGGGCTGTTACGTCGCGTTTTGGCAAACGAAAACGAATGGCTTGTGTTTATTGTATAACCTCTTGACCTTGGATGGCGAAGCACTGAGTTATCAACGCCAATACTTTCCGAGTGCGAGTCAGTCGGTGCAAGCGATTTGGCATTTTCGACCGGTCTTAACCCCACCGCAACCAATTGCGGCACACTTACAGCATTATCAACGCCAAATTGTGTTAGCCCGTTTACGCCGCCAACCGTGGCTACAAGCATTACAGACACGCTGTTATGAACACGGTGGAACTTTAGCCCAATTGCCGGCATGGGCCGTGCCGATGCAAGCGGCTTGGCCATTACTGGTGGGGCCGTATTTAGCATGGTATGTGGCCCTGTTTTTAGCATTGCGCACCCAACCGTTAGAAATCTCAGCTGAAAAATTGACAACGATTTTAACGACCACGCTGGCCGAACAGCTCGCACCGCGGGGCGCACTGACGTCATTAGCGACGTTAACGGCCCAACTGGTGGCGCATGTGCAATCGGTGCTAGTGGAGGCGCAAGTGCTGCAAGCAATCCCCACCGGGTGGCGCTTATTACCGGCCCAATTGCGGTGGCAAAAAAACGCTCAATATTAAAACAAATCCCCCTAGGTCTGGTTCCAAACTGTGGTAGGCTATTAATTAACTAAAGTATTTATTTGGAGGGATTTATATGGGAGCACCACAACAATTACCAACGCGTGAGCAAGTACCCACGGCGTTAACTTGGGACTTGACCCCAATCTATGCCGATCAAGCCGCTTTTGATGCCGACTTAGCGCAAGTTAAAGCCGATTTGACTAAGTTACCGGCATTAGCTGAGGCATTTACCACCTCGGCTGATACCGTCTTAGCTGGTATTGAAGGCGTTTTGGCCTTATATCGGCGCGTGGAAAAGGTCGCCGTGTACGCAAGCTTGAAGAGCGACCAAGATACGGGTAATGGGACTTACGCAGCGCTTGATGATCAGGCGGGGAGTTTAGTGGCTAAAGTATCTGCCGCGGCCGCTTGGCTCGAACCTGCGTTAATTAAGCTCTCACCAGCGCAGTTAGATACGTTCTTGGATGAAAACGTTAAGCTACGTGATTACCGGCACTTCCTCGATACGATTCGGTTGCAAAAAGGGCACGTTTTATCGGCTAGTGAAGAAGCTTTATTGGCTGGTGCTGGTGATATCTTCGATGCGTCAGCAAAGACGTTTGGGGTGCTAAACAATGCTGATTTTGATTTCCCAGTCGTACAAAATGAGGCCGGCGATGACGTCAAGCTTTCGCAAGGAATTTATGGCGTGTTGATTCAATCCGTTAAGCCTGAAGTTCGACAACAAGCGTTCAAAGCGTTATATCAGGTCTATCATCAATTTCGACGGACCCTCGCTTCAACGTTAGCTAGTCAAGTTAAAGTGCATAATTTCAATGCGCAAGCCCATCATTATCCAGATGCCCGGGCGGCGGCGTTGGCCGGCAATCAGATTCCAACGACAGTTTATGATAGTTTAGTCACGGCCGTGGATGATCATTTGGATTTACTACATCGATATGTGGCCTTACGTAAGTCGATTTTGGGTGTCCCAGAATTGCACATGTATGATATGTATACGCCGCTAACGGCCAAACCCAATCTCAACTATACCTATGAAGAAGCACAAACAACGGCGTTAAAAGCGTTAAGTGTTTTAGGTAGTGACTATGTTAAGCACGTTAAAACGGCCTTCAATTCGCGTTGGATTGATGTCGTTGAAAATAAAGGCAAGCGCAGTGGGGCGTATTCTTCCGGCATGTACGATACGGCACCATACATGTTATTGAATTGGCAAGATAATATTGATAATTTATATACGCTAGTGCATGAAATGGGGCACAGTATGCATTCGTACTACACGACGCATACCCAGCCTTATCAATATGGCGACTATTCAATTTTTGTGGCTGAAATCGCCTCGACAACTAACGAAAATTTGTTGACGAACTATTTATTGGCGCACGAAACTGACCCGCAAGTGCGGGCGTACATCTTGAATTATTATTTGGATGGCTTTAAAGGGACCGTCTATCGTCAGACGCAATTTGCAGAATTCGAACAATGGATTCACGAACAAGATGTTAACGGCGTTGCTTTAACGGCGGATACGATGTCGGACTTTTACGGTCGGCTCAACCAACGGTACTACGGCGATGCGGTCGTCAGTGACCCGCAGATTGCTGATGAATGGGCCCGCATTCCGCATTTTTATTACAATTACTATGTTTATCAGTATGCCACGGGATTTGCGGCGGCCTCCACATTGGCGCAACGGGTCTCAACAGACGATAGTGCGGCTGTGCAAGCTTACTTGGGGTATTTAAAGGCGGGCTCATCAGATTTCCCAATTGAAGTGATGCGTGGCGCGGGGGTCGATATGACTAAGACGGCTTATTTAACTGACGCCTTTCAAGTATTTGCGGACCGGTTAGCGGAATTTGAACAGTTGGTTGGGAAAGTTGACGCCCATTAACTATCAGATTGTTAGTTTTGGGCATCGTCACAGCGCCACCTAAAATTTATTAGAAGATAATTATGTTTATAAAAAAGCCACCGTTCAATTGCTTGAACGGTGGCTTTTTTAACCTGAATGATTGCAATACCAAAAAATTATAAAACGTGCAATTGCGAGTTGGCACAGTTTGTGCGGTGTGCCAAGTCCTGGAATGGATCCAGTTGACCATTGACTAGGTCAAACAATGTTGCATAGTTAAAATGTTCTAACAAGACCCCGTAATCGTATTGATCACAGTCAAACACAACTGCTGATGAAGCTTCCGTAATGTTCATTTCGGAAGCCAACCGTTGATCAGCGTGGAACGCTTGCTTGGCGAGATCGCTGTTGCGGTCTTCCATGAACATATCCAAATCGATCGCACATTGTTGGGCAACATCTTTCACGAGTTCTTCCGAGTAACGTTGACCGGCTTTAAGCATGGCAGCTTGCAACGCAATTAAGAAGTTGCGGCCGCGTTTCTTCCCTTGGAAAAGGGCAGCTTTATAGTCTAAAATGACCCGGTATAACGTTTGGGATTGTTGGTTTTGGGCTTGCCAGTCCGCAGCTTGAATCCCTTGACTCTTCAAGGCTCGTTGAACGACATTAATATTTAACAACGGTACGAATTGGAATTGGATTTGCTTATCTGAATCATTGGCGAGGCGCAATACGTTTTGTTCATCGCGCACACATTGGGTAGCCAATGGATTCACAAATAAATACACTTCTAACACGTCATAATTCCTCTACTTTCTCTATTCGCGTCATAGTGCAGAATACCAAAAGTCAATGGGTATTTGCAAGTTTTTAATTTCATAAATTTATTTATGTTGAAGCTAGCTAGTCGTTACTTAAAATAAACCTTCGACCATCATCATGGACCAGATTCGAAATTTCGTAAAGTAATTTGCTTCTAGAATGTGAGTTCGTTAAGATACGACTGTTAATTGTTAAACCAGGACTCAGTAGCTTTTTATTCTGTAAAATTATGGTACAATTTTTGAGGTATGGATTTGAAACGGAGGTGCTTTGATGGAAGACTGGAGTCATTTTTTATTGCCTTATCAACAAGCCGTTGATGAATTAAAAGTCAAGTTACGGGGAATGCGGAAGCAATTTCGGGACTTGAATCAACACGAACCGATTGAATTTGTGACCGGGCGAGTTAAGCCAGTCGATAGTATCAAAGAAAAGATGGTGCGGCGAAAAGTTCAGCCGGATCGCTTGGAACAAGACATGCAAGATATCGCCGGATTACGAATTATGTGTCAATTCGTGGAAGATATTTATCAAGTAGTCGACTTGTTACGTAAACGCACCGATATGACGATCTTAGAAGAACGGGATTATATTAGCAACGAAAAGCCGTCGGGGTACCGTTCATATCACATTGTGATTGAATATCCGGTCCAGATGGTCGGTGGTGAAAAAAAGATTTTAGCTGAAATCCAAGTGCGGACATTGGCGATGAACTTTTGGGCCACCATCGAACATTCACTTAATTATAAATATCAAGGTGATTTTCCAGAAAATCTGAGTCAACGGCTCCAACGCGCGGCCGAAGCGGCGTTTAGCTTAGATAAAGAAATGTCGGAAATTCGCGAAGAAATTCAAGAAGCTCAGAGCTTGTTTTCGTATGGCAAGGGCTCACAACCAAATGACGATGCACCGTCAACAAAGGATGATCAGTAAGTATGAAAGTCACAGTTTTTGCTAATTCCGTGCCGCGAACAAAAAAAGTCGCGGCTGAACTGCACGAAAAATTAGTTGCCGCTGGTTTTGAAATTGACGATTTCGCGCCCGATATCGTGTTATCAGTTGGGGGCGATGGGACGCTCTTATCGGCGTTTCATCATTACAGCGCGATGGTGGACCAAGTACGTTTTGTCGGGGTCCATACGGGGCATTTGGGCTTCTATACTGACTGGCGCGACTATGAAATCGACCAATTAGTCGCGGGACTGAAAGAAGATAATGGTCAAAGTGTGACGTATCCACTACTGTCCGTAGAGATTACATACGCGGATACGGGCGAAACGGATCATTACTTGGCTTTGAATGAATCGACGTTGAAAAAACTCGGCAGTACGATGGTGGCCGATGTTTATATCCAAGATGAGTTATTCGAACGCTTCCGAGGCGACGGCTTATGTGTGTCGACGCCAACCGGTTCGACCGCGTATAACAAGTCGGTTGGGGGCGCTGTGATTCATCCGCGCTTGGATGCGCTACAAATGGCCGAAATTGCTTCGATCAATAACCGGGTGTTCCGGACGTTAGGGTCACCAGTCATCGTGGCACCGTATGAAACGATTACGATTAAACCGCAACAACAGTCCCACTTTATTTTTACGGCCGACCAAATGGACACGCAACCGCGGCCCATCCAACAGATTCGTTATTCAATTGCTAATCGGCGGATTGCCTTTGCCCAACATCGGCATAACCGTTTCTGGAAACGGGTTGGGACGTCCTTCATTGGTTTGGATGATGAACAATGAAATTCACGTGGCATAACGACTCGTCAACGCCGATGAAAGTCAAAACGTTGTTGGCGGCCCATGGCGTGACGCGCAGTTTGTTGAAAAAAGTTAAGTTTCATGGTGGGGCCATCTTAGTCGATGAAGTGCCCGTTTTAGCGATTCACATGCTAACGGGTGGTGAAACGGTAACGATGGTGACTCCCGATGAAGTTGGTAACGACCATCTCGGCGTGTCGACGCTGCCAATTAACGTGCTATACGAGGACCGGGATTATTTAATCGTGAATAAGCCCGCTGGCGTCGCCTCTGTGCCCGCCCACGCGTTACCGGATACGACGCTAGCTAATCGCGTTAAAGGCTACTATCAAGCGCAAGGCTACGATAACGAGGTCGTGCACATCACGACGCGGTTGGACCGCGACACCAGTGGGATTGTCTTATTTGCCAAACACCATTTTGCACATTCAATTATTGACCACCAGTTAAAGGCCCATGCCATGCGTAAAATGTATTTGGCGGTGGTAAGCGGTGTGATTACGGCTGATCACGGCTGGTTCGATGGTCCGATTGGTCGGGCGCCAGATTCGTTTATCAAACGGATGGTCACGCCCGACGGCAAGCCGTCGTTAACCGAATATTGGGTCGTGAAACGGTTAGCTGATAAGACCGTCGTCCGCGTGCGGTTACACAGTGGCCGCACCCATCAAATTCGGGTCCACTTTGCGCACGCCGGGCATCCGTTGTTTGGCGATGAATTGTACGGGGGACCGCTGCATGCGGGCATTGAGCGGCAAGCATTACATTGCATGCAGTTGCAGTTCTTCGATCCATTCATTGAGCAACCGTTAACTACCTTTGCGCCATTGCCTGAAGATCTGGTGGCGTTAATTGAAAATTAAGCGCTAGGGTGGTGTTTGGTTGCCATGAGGTGTCAGCGATAATTGCGACCGGTTCGAACCTGAAGATACTTTAAAATGCCGCAGTTGGCTGACCGTAATTCCAGCGTCCTGGGACCGGTCCAAGCCTGAGAAGCGGTCTTGGACCGATTTTTTGAGCCTGTAACCCAAGTCTCAAAAGACGTCCGTGGTGTAAACGGGCCAAAAACGCCCGTTAACGCCACCTGCAGGATGCTTCCATTACGGTCAGCCAACTGCTGAATTCATCTCAATTTTAGCGAAGGTTTGCGCAGTGGGATTGTGGCTGAGCATTCTTGATGGTAGTTGGTCTAATCAATAACTAGCCATTGGTGACCAACTTTTAGAAAGCACGGCTTAAGCCACGTAGAATTAAGGCACATCCACGACAACTGTCTTTTCTATGTGAACGATAGCTGAATCGCATGTTACTTAAAATATCTGAAAATAGCCATCACCGTTTGTACTCGGTGACGGCTATTTTGTTGAGAAAACTTGATATTTAATGACCTCTTGTATTGATAGTAGGTTAGGGTTCGAATGTCGTGGCGACCAATTTGAATCAGCTTCGTTTTTGAGCTCAGCCAAGGCCGCTAATTTCAAAAAACGTCCTTGTTCTGAGCTGAGAAAATCACTTGACTAAGAACAGCATCGGTACCTTCACACTTTAATTTGTTCTCGGGATGTTATTGCTTAATCACATTTGTTATTTGAACAACAAGACCAAGGAGCTGCCACAAATTTGTTATGGCGGCTCCTTGGTCTTGTCAGAGTGATAGGTAATTTAGCTTCCGGTCAGCAGCGACTGGAATTACTGCTGACCGGAAGCGACAACTATTCAGTATTCAAAAGTTTTTCAAGACTTGCTTAGTAACTAATGATTTTAGTGCCATGCGCTTGGGGAACGTCCAAGGCTTGGGTAATTTCATCGACGTTAGCCGCGGTAATGCCGCCACCAGGTAAAATTTGAATGCGACCGTCGGCTAAGGCTAAGGTCTTTTTCAATTGGGGGACACAGTCGGCAATCGGGGTGGTGAGCGGACCACCGTGGGTTAAGATGCGTTCTACCCCGTGGTCAACGAGCCAGGTCATTGCCGGCGCTTGTTGGTCGGGTGCTAAGGCGTCAAACGCCATGTGGAAAGTGACACTCATGCCACCAGCCGCCCCGACGAGTAACGCCATGGCTTCTTCGTCCAACTTGCCATCAGCCGTCAAAGCGCCTAAAGCTACGCCATCAACACCTAAGGATTGAGCTTGTAATAAGTCAGCTTCCATAATTTTAAGTTCGGTGTCGTTGTAGACGAAGTCACCGCCGCGCGGGCGAATCATGGTCACTAAAGTGATGCCATGTTCTTGGGTGTATTTGGCGGCTTCGGCCATGACCCCACGACTGACTGTGGTCCCACCAACCGCCAAGTTATCATTTAATTCGATGCGGTTAGCACCCGCTGCAATCGCAGCGGGAATATTCGTATAGTTTTCAAGTGCCACTTCTTTTAACAACATATTCGTTAATCCATCCTTTATTTGACAAATAAGACACAGACGCCTTCAGGAACGGCCACATCTTTTTGTAGTAAGCTTAACTTACCAGTCGTTAAATCGCGAGCATAGAGCGTTGCGTTATCGGTGTTTTGATTGACTACCACGACAAAAGCTTCAGTAGGGTCTAAATCAAAGTCACGAGGAAAATCGCCTTCGACACTAATTTGTTGAATGAGCGTCAAGCTGGCGTCACTAGCAACGGCAAAAACGGCGAGCGTGTTGTAACCGCGGTTAGAAACGTATAAGAATTTGCCATCACGACTCAAACGAATGGCTGCTGCGCCGTTATGGTCCGTGTAATCGGCGGGAATCGTCTTAACGATACTTTCTTCATGGAAAGTCCCATTAGTGGCATCATAGCTTAAGACGGCGACATTACTTGATAATTCACCCGCTAAGAAAGCGTGTTGACCATCTGGAGTGAATACCAAGTGACGAGGCCCAAAGCCCGCATCCATCGTTAAAATGGATTGTTCGCTTAACTTGCCAGCATCACTGACATTATAGACGTACACTTTGTCACTCCCTAAGTCGATCGCGACCAAGCGGTTGTCAGGGGTCAAGTCGGTGTAATGAATGTGGGAGCCGTCTTGTTCGGGACGGGGGCCATTACCAGTATGGGTCACTTCGTCAGTCAATTCGAGTTCGCCATTAGCTGCAATCTTCATGACGGTCGCCGTGCCTTTATGATAATTGGCGCTATAAACGAGTTGCCGGGCTTCATCAACGGCCACGTAAGCGGGTGGGGTGCCGGGAGCGATGACGGCGTTTAATTTGTTGGCCGTTTTACCATCAAATTGCCAAGCTGCAATGCCCCCTTCATCATTTTCTTTATCAACACTATATAAGCGTTGTTTTGCAGATAAAGCTAAGTAAGTTGGATTACTGGTGGCTGCGACTAAGCCATCGTTGGTTAACGTCTTAGCAGTTGTGTCGAGTGTGCCCCGGTAAATCCCTTCACTAGTTTTTTTTGTATAAGTCCCAAATAAAATTTGTTCTTGCATGCCAAAAAAACCTCCTTGAGTGTTAGTTTCAGTATAGCATAATTGGCCGCATTGTAAGCGATGACAAATTGGCGCAAATGAAAACGCCTATGCTACAATAAAGGCATGTAAAAAAATGAATGGAGTGTTGTTAAAATGGCAACGACAGCGGTAGTACAAGCGATTGGTCCGCAAGCGATTTCTGCGACGGAACCAATTTTGATTTTATTTGATGAGACGGCAACAGCTTCATTACAACAAATTGCGATTGTGCAAAAATTTACGTCGGCGCTCACGCCCGTCCCATTACAAACGGGGAGCCAGCTGACGATTGATGACCAACGCTACACCGTTGAATATGCTGGGCCGTTAGTTGAAGCTAACTTACAGTCGATTGGTCATGCGACCTTATACTTCACGGAAGTGCCGGCTAAACCAATGGATAACGGGATTTACTTAACACCAACGTCATTACCAACGATTAAAGTTGGGAGTGTCATTACTTACGAACCATAACGCATTAAAGGGGTGCAGCGATTGAAGGCAAAACCAACGCGACCAGCTTGGACGAGTCAAAAGACGATTCGCACGTTGGTCATTATTTTATTAGTGTTGGCATGTTTCTTTTTAGGCAAACAAGTGGACTGGCTACTAACGCCATTGCAACAATTTTTCAGTATTGTGGGCTTTCCAATTATTTTGGCGGGGGTCTTGTATTACTTAATGAATCCACTCGTGGATTGGTTGGAACGTAAACACCATCTCAAACGCACGTGGACGATTATTGGCTTGTTTGTGCTAATTTTAGGGCTAGTTGTTTGGGGGATTGTCGCCATTATTCCGACGATTCGGACCCAAACATTGGCGATTATTGATGACTGGTCGAAGTATTGGCAAAACGCTAGCGACCAAGTCAATCATTGGCTGAATGATCCCGAATTAGCATCGGTCCGTAAAACGGTCGATCAGTGGAACACGGATGCCAGCAAGTTGTTGAGTGGCAAGTTCACCAAATATTTGACCGGGACGGTCGCGTCACTGACGAGTGTGGTGAGCACCGTGACAACGGTCATTATTGGCTTGATTACTGCACCGTTTATTTTGTTTTATTTGTTACGGGACGGTCATCAGTTACCGAAATATTTAGCCACATTTATTCCGACTAAAGGCCGCGCAAGCTTTTTACAAGTATTGACGGAAATTAATAGTCAGGTTAGTAATTATATTCGTGGACAGTTAACCGTCGCATTTTTTGTGGCAGTGATGTTTGCGATTGGGTACAGTTTGATTGGTTTGAAGTTTGCCTTAACGCTTGGAATCGCGGCTGGTTTGTTAAACTTGATTCCTTACTTAGGCTCATTTTTAGCGATGGTGCCATCGGTGGTAATTGCATTAGTGATTTCACCGTGGATGCTCGTCAAAGTGCTGATCGTCTTTGTCATTGAACAAACGATTGAAGGCCGGGTTATTTCACCGTTAGTTTTAGGGAGCAGTTTAGCGATTCACCCAGTCACGATTTTAATCGTGTTACTGGCTAGTGGTAAAATTTTTGGCTTAATGGGCGTAATTTTTGGGATTCCCGGTTACGCCATCTTAAAAGTCTTAGTGACCCATTTATTTGCTTGGTATCAGGCGCAGTCCGGGTTATATAATGATGATTAATTAAATATATTGAGACTAAATAAAAAATGGTAGCTGATGAAATCACATTTCTGTCAGCTACCATTTTTTTAATCTTTTGATTACCGCCAATCGGCAGTTTGAATCAAGTTTACTTTTAAATTGATTTACCAGCTAGCCTTACGCACACCAGGAATTTGGCCGGCATGAGCTAGTTGACGGAAGTTTAACCGTGACATGCCGAATTTACGTAAATAGGCATGGGGGCGACCGTCTAATTGGTCACGACGATGAATCCGAACAGGGGAAGCGTTACGGGGCAACTTTGCTAACCCCGCATAATCACCAGCCGCTTTAAGTTCGGCCCGCTTCGTAGCGTAACGCGCAACGGTCGCTTCAATCTTTTTTTCTTTTGCAATCTTGGACTTCTTAGCCATAAAAATTTGAGCTCCTTACTCATCAAATGAATTTTGGTGCATCCAAATTTAAGTTGGCTTTATCTGGTTTTTTAGAACGCTATTTAAAATACCACAGCGAAACCGTAATGGCTACTATTTTGTTTCGTGTGGTATCATTAATTGAAATTAATTAAGAGCAGGTGCGTATTTTGAAAAAAATTGATCGTGGGATTCAATTCGTCAACTCCCAGCTAAATTTATTTCGCTGTCTCGTTTGTAACCAATCATACGAACGCATTGATGGTCACAGTTTAGTTTGTCCCGCTGGCCATCAGTTGGACTTCTCGAAAAAAGGGACGTTATACTTTTTGACCCACCAAGTCCAAAGTGAATATGACGCGGACATGTTAGCGGCGCGTCGGCGGATTTTGCAGGCCGGATTCTTTAAGCCCATCGTGGCCGCCATCAATGCCGCATTACCAGCCGCGCCCCAACGCATCTTAGATATTGGTAGTGGGGAAGGGACGCCGTTAGCTGATTTATTGACGATGCATGCCCAACCAAAGGATGTTGGGATTGGTTTTGACATTAGTAAAGCGGGCGTCAACCTCGCCACCCAATTAACGACCCCGGCATTTTATTGTGTCGCTGACTTAGCCCAGTTGCCGTTCAGTGATGCCGCCTTTACTGCCATTATGGATGTCTTTTCACCTTCAGCTTATCAAGAATTTGAACGGGTTTTGGCACCAGGTGGGCGACTATTAAAGATTGTGCCAAACCCGAATTATTTGATTGAATTGCGCCACTTGTTCTTTGAACCCGGTGACCGGCAATATCAATATGATAATCAAAAGGTCCTTGATTTATTCCAAGCGCATTATCCGACGGCGACCATTCAACCGATTCACTATGAGTTCGATTTACAAAACGTTGACTTTGCTGATCTGATGGTCATGACGCCATTACATTGGGGGGCTTCGGCCGAACGATTAGCGCAAGCCAAGGCGACCGGGTTAGCTAAGATTACCATCGATGTGAGCTTGTTGACGATGACTAAGAGCAAGTAAACAAGGCTTGCATGATTGAATTATGGGTGTTAACATAAGTTTTGAGAAATCGTTTGGTAGCTAACATCGATTCATGTCGTTGGTGACTGCCGAGTTGTACTTCATTAACGTAGCGTTTCGCCGTGCCCACACCGAAATACTGCGTTTTTTTGTGTACAAAATTTTGAAAAGCTGGTCCTCATCATGTGAGGTTCGGCAAAAACCCGCCAAGCTTCAAAGCCGTTTTTTGCTTGCAGTTGGTTATTGGCCGCAGTTGGCTGACCGTAATTCCATCGTCCTGGGACCGGTCCAAGCCTGAGAAGCAGTCTTGGACCTCGCTTTTGAGCCCAAAGGTCAGGTCTCAAAAGACGTCCGTGGTGTAAACGGGCCAACAACGCCCGTTAACGCCACTTTCAGGACGATTCCATTACGGTCAGCCAACTGCTAAGTTACTGTTCAATTTTAAAAAATTAGATATATGAATTGCTGATTGAATATTTTCGATGGTGGTTGCTATAATTAAAAATTAGCCACTAATAATCGACTTTAAGCGAGAACCTTCAAAGATATCGGTGGTGTAAGTGCGACAAACAACGTCAAGTTAACGCCACTTTCAAGGCGACTGCCATTGCTACGGACTCACTACTGAATTGATTTTGTTTTAAGAAAATGTGGTATCATTTCGAAGTAACCGCCAACGTAGTGATTAATTGGTGATCAGTGACTTGGTTGGGTACGCTAGTTGTCGATTCACCAATGAATGGAAAGACCCATTTTTTAGTGGGGGCTTGGTTTGCAGTCAAACGGCGATTAAACTGAGTGCCGACCACTCACAAATTTGATTTATGGCATACCGCTGCTATCATTATTAATGTTGAAATGTCATATAATAACACCAACTTTTACACCAATTTGGCCAGACCAAAACGCCGCCTGATGAGAAATTAAGCTCATCAAGCGGCGTTTTTAAAGTGTATTTGAATGGATAATTTCGGGACGATTTTGCTAGTTGGCGTGGTGTTTTGACCATTGAGCGCCAAGCCAACCGATCACGAGGCCAATTAACGCGGGTACCGTCCAGCCGAGACCAAGGCTGGCAAGTGGTAAGCGGTCGTTTAACCGAATCAATGCGGCAACCCATGTGATGTGGGTTAAAGCTGCGGGTAAGGCGGCGATTCCGGCTAAGATTGCTGGAATTAACGTCCAAGCCGTCGTCATCACGTATAACCAGCGGGAAGTGCCAATCCAAGGGGAGAGGACTGCTAAGATAATTAAGACGATAGCTAACGGGTAGAGCAACATTAAGATGGGCGTTGAATAGCTAATCAGCTGGGTTAACCCAATATTAGCTAAGATGGCCGGCACGATGCAGGCGAAGGTGATGAGCCCATGGTATGGTAAGGCTGGAACCAAGTCATGCAACGCATCGCCCAAGGCCGACGTAATTCCGACCGATGTTTTTAAGCAGGCGATAATGACAATGAGTGCTAATAAGACGTTCCCAAAACTCCCGAAGTAGGCATTGGCAATTTGGGCTAAGGTAATACCGCCATTTGCAGCCGGTGCAAAACGGCCGAGACTCATCGTACCAACAATTGCTAAGAGCGCATAAATTAAAGCCATCAGCGACATACTAATGATGCCAGCTTTAATGGTATCCGCCGCGATTTGGTTTGGGTCGTCGACGCCTAAGTTACGAATAGCGTCAATGACGACGATGCCAAAGGCTAAGGACGCCAAGGCATCCATCGTGTTGTAACCTTCGGTAAAACCGGTCAAAAGTGGACTATTGGCATACGCACCGCGGGCGGTAAAATTAAAGCCCCCGAGTGGTTTAACTAGCGCGACCAACAACAGACTGCCTAATAATAGTAAGAAAATGGGGGTGAGCCATTTACCGATGTAAGTCATGATTTTTCCAGGGTTCCGGGCTAATAGCCAGGTTACGACGAAAAATGCGACGGAAAAACCTAATAAGACCGCTTTTTGATGACTGGCAGCGACAAATGGGGCTAAGCCGATTTGAAAAGCGGTGGTGGCCAGCCGCGGCATGGCGAAAAACGGGCCGAGCGTCAAGTATAAGACGATGGTGAAAACATAAGCATACGTACGGTTGACGCGCGCGGCTAAATCAAAAACGCCATCACTACGCGTTAGCCCCATGCCAATGACCCCTAACAAGGGGAGGCCAATCCCGGTAATCAGTAAGCCGATGATGGCACTACCGACATGGTTACCAGCTTGTTGACCTAAATATATCGGGAAGATTAAATTACCGGCACCAAAGAATAAGCCAAATAACATGGTTCCAATAAACATTAAGTTCCGTTTCGTTAAACGGGTTTGCATCCGATCACTACTTTCACAACAGATTAATAAGTGTTAGCTTAGCATGTTTTCCTGAGGAGACGATTAAAGCGCCATCATTTTTCACGGAAAAACGGGCGGTGCAAGCACTGCGACTGATCAGTTCGCTTTAGCGGCGCGATGCGCGTAAAAAGGGCTTGAACGCCCAGTCCGGCCACAAAAAACGCCGACTGATGGATTAACAACCGTTATCAGCAGGCGTTTTTAAAGAATCGGTTAGTTTTAATAAAAAGGTAGATTGTAAAATTAATCCGAACGCTGTTCGGACAAAAAAGATCAGCT
>NZ_AYGX02000023.1 GCF_000498955.2 Lactiplantibacillus fabifermentans DSM 21115
GGTTATGCTGAACAATTTGTCCAAAAATTCGGATTAAATTTGCAATCTACCTATTATATGGATTAATTGTTTGATAGGCCATTTTTACTTACTCCCTTAGCTTTTGATTAATTATAGTGTAACCGGTTACGGTAACTAAAAGGCAAGTATTTTGTTCTAAAATTGCATTTTTTATTCAATCTGGGTTAAATCGACTTGGCTTTGAGCGACAACTTGCGTGTTGACCAACAGCTCAATCGTATGAATCCCCTCATATAACCGGCGTGTGGTTAATTGACGCCACTTGATTTTCAAGTCACCGGTTAACGGCGTCCCCTTTTTTAACGTGGTCCGTTTCACAAAAAAGTCCTTAAACGCATCGGTCTTATTTTGCCGCACATAATGCACACGATAGCCGAGATATACAGGTACTGGCTGCTTGGCCGTGACTTGATAGTGTAATAAAGAAGTTGTCCCCATCGCAGCAGTTTGCGTGGTGGGAGTCAAGCTCACCGGTTCCAGCAACTTAGCCGCTTGGATATCATAGCCTTGTAACTGCAAAACGGCCGGCACACCTTGTTTGAATAGCGTTCTTAGGCCTTGCTTTAACACCCAGTCGGTGCGGTCATTTTGGCGCCAATACTTCTGGGCAAACGCGATGACTAACTCCGGATGGTCCTTACTAATATCATTCAAATTATTCGCTACCGACTTTTGCACGTACTCACTATCATCAAAAATCAGCTGCGTTAAAATCGGCATGATAGGCGTTGGGTCATCCACATATTGCGTTAATCGTAAGCCCCACGGTAACCGCGGCCGGATGCCTTCACTAGCTAACCGGCGCACCGCCGCCGACTCACTGTGGGCCCAATGCAACATTTGTTGACTCGTTTGTTCAGGATAGCGCACTAAAAATGGCCGAATCGCAAATTCCGCACTCGAGTATTGTGTCAAATCAGCTAATAACGCCATCGATAGTTGCCAGTCTTCTAATCCGTAAGTCGCGACATAATTTGGAAATACAACCGCAGCCAAACCGGTGAATTGCTGACCAACTTGCTGAATAATCGGCGCAGCCAATGCAAAGTCCGCGGGTAATTGGACGTGCAGTTGCGTGGTGAGGCGGTCTCGTCGCTCCATTAATTTCAAAGCTGACCAGTCTGCCGTTAAACACCCTTTTAGTAATTTTCCGCTATCAAATGATGGTAATAATTGCGTGGTCGCCTGTCCAATTGCTTCAATCAGTTCCGGTGAATATAAGTCTTTTAAAATTGCTGCCATTTTTCCACTCCTCATCGCTAAAAAATAAAGCATGACCCAACTAGTCATGCTTCCAAGTTAAAATGTTTCACGTGAAACACTCAGCGTAACGCTGGTAAATTTTTTAAGTCCGCCGCCGTATACGTATAGTCGCAGTGAGCCATCTCAGGGACTTCTTGCCACGGCACTGGATAACCGGCCCCATGCGCACAAAAGACCGAATCCGGCGTGTTTTCTAAGTCTCCGACGGGATCATAGGCATGGCTCGCCAGCACGTCATCAATGTTATGGCAAGGCCGGTAACCGTCAATCAAACATTCCAATTGACCTTGACCATGCGTATAAGCATTAACAGTCTGCGAATAGTTTTGCATCTCCGCGACGGGCGCAATCCCCGTCAGCGTCGTCATCGCAGCCCCCGTCGTCGCATCAGGGGTGGCAAAGGTGCCACTCATGCGTTGAATATCGTTCATCGCCCGCCCAACTTGAGTTTGGTCGACTGTCAGTCGGAACCGATACCACGGTTCCAACAATTGATAATTGCCGGCTGTCTTAGCCATCATGAGGCCTTGACGTAAGGCCCGCCAAGTTGCTTCGCGAAAGTCACCGCCAACCGAATGGACATTGCTGGCGCGGCCACCGACTAAGGTCACCTTAGCATCGGTCAACGGTGCGCCAATCAACACCCCAAGTTGTTCTTTAGCTTGCAAGTTAGTCAACACTTGATGTTGCCAATTGCGCCCTAAAACTTCCAATGAACAATTCGAGTCAAAAGTTAGCCCGCTACCGACCGCCGTCGGTTGAATTAACAGATGCACTTCCGAGTAATGGCGCAATGGTTCGAAATGGCCGACACCTTCGACGGGTGCCGTGACGGTTTCTTTATATAAGATACTGCCTTCACCAAACCCAATGTCCAAATTAAATCGATCGTGCATGAGTTGTTGCAAGACTTCCAATTGCACCGTCCCCATAATTTGCACCCGAATTTCTTGCAGATGCTCGGACCAAACAACATGTAGCTGCGGATCTTCATCATCTAATTCGCGTAAAGCCGTCAAACACGTATGAATATCATTTTCTTGCGGGTCAAGCGCATAATTCAAAACTGGTTGCATCGCGGGGGCTAAGCTGGCCGTTTGTTGGCCTAAGCCTTGACCGGGATACGTCTCCGTTAACCCGGGAATTGCGCAAACTTCACCAGCAGAAACCGTCGGCGCCGTCGTATATTTGGTGCCATTATACTGCCGCAATTGATTAACTTTTTGTTCTGGTAATAAAACTGCTTTAGTTGCCAAGGTCCCACCCGTTACCCGGAGCCACGTTAAACGTTCCCCGGCATCATGCGAAATTTTAAAGACTTGGGCGCCAAAGTCCGTGGGATAGCTCCGTTCCTGCGTCCATGTTTTTAAACCGGCCATCAGCTGGTCAACGCCAGCTAACTTCAAGGCTGATCCAAAGTAACATGGAAAGACTTGTCGTTTACTAATAAGTGCCCGGACAGTCGCCGGCGCCAATTCACCAGTGGTCAAATAAGCATCTAGCACCGACTCATCTTGCATCGCGACATCTTCCACCGTTGCGTCCGTGAGTTGTCCTGGCGTAGTCGAATTATCGAAGTCTAAACAGCCCGGCGCTAGTTCGCGTTGTAACTCGGCTAATAACGCCGCGCGGTCCGCCCCAGGTGCATCCATTTTATTAACAAAGATTATCGTCGGCACATGATAGCGCGCCAGTAAGCGCCACAGCGTTCGCGTATAGCCCTGCACGCCATCGGTCGCTGAGACGACTAAAATGGCATAGTCGAGCACACTCAATACTTGTTCGGTTTGGGACGCAAAGTCCACGTGTCCTGGGGTATCAAGCAACGTCAGCTCTAAATCTTGATAAGTTAATTGGGCTTGATGGGAAAAAATCGTAATGCCCCGTTGCTTTTCTAGTGCATCCGGATCTAGGAAAGCATCGCCATTATCAACCCGACCGAGCTCGCGCACCGTCCCTGATTGATAGAGCATTGCTTCGGTCAACGTCGTCTTGCCGGCGTCGACATGGGCAATCACGCCCGCAACTATTTTTGGCATGGTTAGCCTTCTTTCGTTAAGGTATATTATCTTTGTCTAGTATAGCGTTTTCGGCCGCTTAACGGGGCGTAAACGTTCGCTGTCAGTAGATAAAAAAAACTTCGAACCCGTCGAAGTTTTTTTATGCTATTTTTTTGGATGCCGTTGTTTCCGCCGATCGGCTAGTGAAACCACGTTTCCGCTAGCTGGAAATGATTGTGGGTGCATCGCCGCGACAAGCTGTTGCGCCCGCGCGGCCGTTAGCACGTCTTCATCAGCCATTAACTGCATCAGACTACTCAAAGTCAGCACGATATTTTGATAATTATCTGGTTCTTCATTCGTTTTTAACCAGGTTACAAATGAGCCCCAAGCTTGTGGCGTCCATTCAGACGGTGACTCCACGGCTTGTTGATACATCATATCGACCACTTCACTGACCGTTTGTAGAACATCACCAGGTTCCCATTCAGTGGGAATATCATAGTTAGCGGCCGGAATCGCTAATTTAATCCCAGCCTCTAAACCTTTTTGATGAGTCTCAATGGCACGTTTTCGTTGCCAAGCAACGCCCGTCTTACTCTGTTACTGATGTTCTTTCAAATAGTCCTGATCTGAATCGGGGTCAATGGCTTTCGCTAAAGCGGTGAGTGCTTCGGGATATTTTAATAGGTCATTGACATCATTGCCAAAATCATCCGCAGTGTCGTCGTCAGCTTGATCTTGTGCTAGTCCCAGCATCACCGGCTCACCGGCACTAATGTAACGCTGATAGTCGCTGGCTCGCTTGGCATTCAACCACCCTTTTTGACCAACAAAACCGATAAACGCCTTTAGTGCAGGCGCAATCATCAAATACTCATCATCGGAAAATTCAGTTTCAGTCACAAACGTGTTGGTCATGACCCCGACAATCGCGGTTTTAGTCCAACTTTTAGGCGTTTTACGATAATCGACATACGCGCTGACGCTTAAAGTTTCAACGAGCGTACTCAAGAGTTCCTCGGAGGCATTCAGCTTGCGATTTTTCCAAGTGGCACTTTCAAAATAAGCTGCCACCCAATCCCTAGTATAATGGAGCAACTTCTCCATCGTAGCGGCCTGCCACTGTGGTAACCCATCACCCAAGTCCACGACCCGCGGCAAAGCGTCAACGTCGGCGGACTCGCGGGTGACTTGCCCATCTTCATCTTCAACTTCGGTCAAGAGCCCTTCCAATTGTGCGGATGACACCTTAATCTTATCAGCGGCCACTAAGAAGCGTAAAAATGCCCGAATTGCCGCATACGTCGCATTCAAAATCTCAATCGCATCGGGGTCAGGATCAAACAATCCTTGTTCCACAAACGCATGCATCGTCAAACTGATCTCATTGATCTGCCACTGCGACCATGCTAGCGGGAATTGACTAGTTAATAAGTCATTAAAATATTTGACCGATTCCTTAATTAGGCCATCCGGATAAATGTTCACGGCCTGATAGGCGGCCGATTTCACAAATTCGGGCCATACCGCGGATATTGTTTGCTCTTTAGCCATGCTTGGAATCTCCTTCGTCTGTCTCTAGTTACTTCAATTTTACACTAAAACCATAAAATGCTGAAATTGACAAAAATCACATCCAACATAATTATCATTCCGCTCGTTCTAATCATCTTAAAAACTATTTTACCCTAAGCCACTTAAAAAGCGCTTTATTCCCTAACATTATCTGCTATAGTGAAATAGATAACAAAGAACAGGGGGATTCTGTTATGCATACCATCGATCAACTGGATGACGGTCGTGCCGTTTACTTAAATGGCGAACGCATCCAAGTTTCACAAGTACCAATTTTCCGTAAAACGCTTGCGCTGAATAATCAGTACTACGCGTTACAAAAAAGCCATCCTGCAGTCCACACGTACACTGAAAATGGCCATACTTATGATATTGCCTTTAAGGTACCACGGACCGTCGACGATTTACGACAAAAACACCAAGCCTATCAAGAAATTGCCGAGACTAATAACGGCATGTTAGGTCGGACACCTGACTTTCTTAATACCGGGATGGCGATCCTAGCCGAGAAGAGCGCCTTTCTCGGTCACAATCAATATACCAACTTCGCTGAAAATGCTAAAAATTATGCCAAGTGGATTAAAGAAAATGACATCTTTATTAGTCACGCTTTGCAAAATCCGCAACTTGACCGTAGCCAACCGATTAATGGGATTCCCAAGGGGTATGCCGGCGTTCATACGATCGAACGTCGCGCAGACGGTATCGTCGTTTCTGGGGCCAAAATGGTCAACACGATGGCGCCGATTGCCGACGATTTGCTCGTCTTTAATCCACCGGAATTACTACTCGAAAAAGGCGATACGAGCTATGGGGTGGCCTTTGCGACGCCATTAAATACGCCGGGTGTCAAAGTCATCTGCCGCAAACTACTCGACCATCCCGGTTATACCGAAGATGACTATCCGTTAAGTAACTTACTGGACGAAATCGACGCGTACATCGTCTTTGACCACGCCTTTATTCCGTGGGATAAGGTCTTCGTGGAAAACGACTACGACATGAGCAACCGTTTCTTCATTGAATCCGGCATGTTCATTCACACATCGCATCAAGACGAAGCGCGAGGCATTACGAAACTCGAATTTGCAACTACGGTGGCGATTCGAGTCGCTAAACTCTTAGGGTTGGACCACTTCTTGGGCGTCCAAGAAAAATTAGGTCGTTTGACCGCCAACTTGGAACTTATCAAAGGAACGATTGCGCGCTCCGAAGATACGGGTCATTTGGACGAACAAGGGATTTACACGCCTAACCTACAAGCCTTAACTGCGGTCCGCGCCAACTTACCGGCCTTTTACGAAGACGCTATGCGTGTTACGCAACATCTAGCGGCCGGTTCAATGGTCGGCGTTCCCGGCTTTGAAGAATTCGCAGGCGATAACGGCGACATCTTACAACAAGCCCTGACGACGAATTTAGCCACCGCTGAAGAACGGTCTAAATTACTCAACTTAGCTTTTGACTTGAGTAGCTCCGGCTTTGGGCAACGCCAATTAATGTATGAATATTATCACGGTGGCGATCCGATGCGCATTCGTTCCAAACATTATTTGGACGAAGATTTGCATGCCGGCAACGCCATGCTCGACCGTTTGTTGCGGGATTAACTTAAAAGGACTAACCGTCTCTGATTGGACGGTCAGTCCTTTTTTCAATCCAAACGCACTCGCAATTCGGTAATAAAATTCGCATCATTTTGATAATCATAACCATCTAATAACGACACTTCATACACGGTCGCCGGCAACTTTCCTTGACGGGCCACATAGGCTGCTTTTAACTGTTGCAAGTAGTCTAAATAAACGGCATGTGACCAGTGAAAAGCCACGCCTAAATACGTTCCGGCTGGTAAAATCAACTGGTTTTCCGCCGGTAAGACCACCTGTTCATCAAATAATTGCGTAAACAAATACTGGTAATGAATCGCCGTTAAAGACTCATAATCGGCCAACGGATATGCACAACCATATTGCAAATTGGCGCGACTGCCCGCCGTTTTGACGAGTTGGACTAACTGGCTGACCGCTACATCTGGCCGATCTTTAGGCGTAATGACGGTGGCACAAGCTTGCTGCGCATAGCGCTGCACCGGTAACTGACGCTCATAAATTTGGCCTAACTGCATTTTAAGTTGTTGTTTGAGTGCTAATTGTTGTTGCTGGCCTTGCAATAGCTGTTTAATGGCTTGCAACCGTTGTATCTCAGCGTCAATCTGCTGGTCTT
Source organism: Lactiplantibacillus fabifermentans DSM 21115 (assembly GCF_000498955.2). Taxonomy (GTDB): domain Bacteria; phylum Bacillota; class Bacilli; order Lactobacillales; family Lactobacillaceae; genus Lactiplantibacillus; species Lactiplantibacillus fabifermentans. The sequence goes on from NZ_AYGX02000023.1 coordinate 7,089, forward strand.
GTTGTTGTAAAAACGTGACTTGCTGGGCAGCATCGGCTTGTAGCAGCTGTTCAATTTTCTGAATTGATAATCCAAAATACCGTAAGTACTTAATCGTATTGAGTTGAAATAACTGAGGCACATCATAATAACGATAATTATTTTGTTTATCCACCCGGACCGGTTTAAATAGCCCAATCCGGTCGTAGTAGCGTAAAGTTTGGATCGACACGTCCGTTAACCGTGCCAACTCACCAATCGTAAATTCAGCCATACTTTTCCTCCTCGCTTGACCCTATAGTTAGTATAGCCTTTATGCTAAACGAGTAAATCACAATCACTCAGGAGGAATTTTTAATGACTAAAACCTTACGTTTACTCGCCCCCGACTGGCAAGCTGGTGACCAGCCGGTTTATTATCTTGGTGCCCAGTTACTGTCCTGGTTAGCACCTAAAAATGCGCAACAAACCGAAGTTCGTTTGCCCATCACTGCACCAGATGGAGAACCCCTAGCCCGTGAAAATGGCGTGACCGCCCAAGCTACAGTCCGCAACAACGTCCAACTGGCACAAGACGCCATCACAACTGAGCAGCCGGATAAAATCATCACGTTTGGTGGCAACTGCCTCGTGTCCCAAGCGCCTTTTAGCTATTTACATGAAAAGTATGATGAGGACCTCGGCGTCCTTTGGTTGGATGCCCATCCTGATATTTCAACGCCGACGATATTTCAAAACGAACACGCGATGGTCCTCGGTAATTTGTTAGGTCACGGCGATCCAGCCTTGGCTGAGTTAGTCGCCCAACCATTTAATCCTAACCATATTCGCTACGTTGGCTTGCAACAACCCACCACTGACGAAGTACCGTTATTACAACAATTAGGGTTGAGTTATCAACTTGAAACCGATACAGACATCGACATCGCCGCCATCCAAGCCTGGATTACGGCCCACCATTTCAAACACTTAGCGATTCACTTCGACTTAGACGTTTTAGACCCACAATGGTTTAAAGGCCAATACTTCGCTGAACCCGGTCGTGTGGACTTTCCGGCAGCGGCTGGCAAGCTAACACCGGCGATCGTTTTACAATTATTAGCCCAGCTCTCAGCCGACAACGACATCGTGGGCTTGACCCTCGCCGAATATTTACCATGGGACGCGGTCACACTGCAAAAATTCATGGCCAAAATTAATATTTTTGGTAGATTGTAAAATTAATCCGAACGCTGTTCGGACAAAAAAGATCAGCT
>NZ_AYGX02000164.1 GCF_000498955.2 Lactiplantibacillus fabifermentans DSM 21115
AGGTTATGCTGAACAATTTGTCCAAAAATTCGGATTAAATTTGCAATCTACCACAATACTAAAACTAGCTCCGTAAGATTAAATATACTTACGGAGCTAGTTTTAGTATTGTTTCAAAACATAAATATGTTTGTGAGTTCTATTCCTCGTTTTCCCCATCCCGGATAAGACTTGGAAATCCACATTAATAAATCAATCGATTGTGCTACTAATTTCATCATAGTAAATACAGAACGGCATTTCGTTTAATCCGCATCGTCATCATTCAACCAGTCTTGAACGGTTTGGTAATCTTTAAAATCAGTAACCGGAGCATCTTGAGTAATTTCAACTAAATGTCGTTGCACTTTAACCACGCGTATTAATTCGGCTTCGTGTAAGACAACCCCAGTCTGATCTGCCAATTTCAACCTTGAATTATGTTGATTGCTACTCTTTTCTGTTCCGCTCATTACTGCCCTACTTACTGTACCACCGGTATACATCCGATTAGTTCGCTACCAAACTAAAGCGTCATCGCCATCTCCTGATGCGCCAAACCAGCTTCCATAAACTGTTCACCTTGAGGGACGAAGCCTAGTTGCGTGTAAAAACTCTGGGCCGTCACTTGGGCCCCTAAAACGAGTTGCCGGTCACCATGACTGCGGGCATCTACTATCATCTGGCGAATAATTGCTTGGGCATAACCGTGACCGCGGGCCGTTTTTAAGGTGGCGACCCGCTGAATATGCTGTTGGCCGCCGGTTTCGGGCGTCATTCGGGCGGTGGCTACCGCTTGCCCGGCTTCGTCATATAAGACGTAATGCCACGTTGCGGCGGTGACGGTATCCAGCTCCAAAGCGGGATCGATATGTTGTTCCTGAATAAATACCGCCTTACGAATCGCAATCGCATCCGCGTAAACGGCTGACGTCGTTTGATTACTCGTTTTAATCTCCAAGTTCGTCACCATCCTTAATTAATACCCTCGACAATACCCGTTAACTCAAGGTTCGTCAACTAAAGACTGAGACATAACTCGAAAATTAGTGCCTGCTGAAATTTTATTTTTATCATTTTTATTGTCGAAACGTGCGCCAAAAGGCAGTTTGTTCCGCTTAACCCGGAAGCGGCAACCATGCCAAAGCCCGGCATAATTGCCGCTTCCACGTTAATGCTCGCAAACTAACCGCCTTTTGGCACACTCTCGCGAACTTAAGCCATTTTTAAAAATGTTAGCGATTGCCGTTGGCTGGGTTATGTTAAAATGACTTGATGACTGCTTTTTGCGTCATAGTCAAATTTGTCACAAATGAGGTCTTACACACATGCTTACCAAACTCCGCCAACACCTCAATACGCGGATTGGGTTTTTTTGGCTATTAATCTTTTTATTTTGGGCCAAGACCCTCTTTGCGTACTTAGTAGAATTCAACTTAGGGGTTTCTGATATTCTACAAGTGCTGCTAATGATCGTGAATCCATTAGCAACTACGGTGTTTTTATTTAGTTTAGCGCTGTATATTCGCAAAACTGGCTTTTATTACTACATCTTACTGTTGATTGACGCCTTAAACACAGTTTTGTTGTATGCCAATGTAATCTATTATCGCGAATTTACAGACTTTATGACTGTTAGTACGGTAACCGGTTATTCAAAAGTGAATCAGGGGCTGACCGGTTCCTCACTAGCTTTAACGAACTGGTATGATTTCATTTATTGGATTGATATTATTGTGGTTCTGGGGTTCTTTATCTTCCATCGCATCAAACACGATGACCGGCCGCTAAAAAAACGCAAAGCTTTCGCCTACACTTCGGTTGCGATTGCTGGCTTTGCGTTGAACTTAACGTTAGCGGAAAGTAACCGGCCGCAATTATTGACGCGGACTTTTGACCGCAACTATATCGTTAAGTATTTAGGGCTCGATGCGTTTACCGTCTATGATGGGATCAAAGATGAACAGACGAACCATCAACGGGCCAGTGCCAAAAAGTCCGAGTTAGATACCGTTAAGGATTACACGACTTCCCACTATGCGGCGCCGAATGCCAAGATGTATGGTATCGCCAAAGGGAAAAATGTGATCGTCATTCACTTGGAAAGTTTCCAACAATTCTTAATCGACAAAAAGATTAATGGTAAAGAAGTCACGCCGTTTTTAAACAAGCTCTATCACAGTAATTCGACGTATTCGTTCAAGAACTTCTTCCACCAAGTTGGTCAAGGGAAAACCAGTGATGCTGAAAACATGCTCGAAACGAGTACGTATGGCTTATCAACCGGGTCCTTGTTCTCGCAACTCGGTTCGGACAACACGTTCCAAGCAGCACCGGCGATTTTGAATCAACGAGCCAAATACTCATCCGCCGTCTTCCATGGTAACGTCGCTAGTTTCTGGAACCGGAATAACACGTACAAAAACATGGGCTATCAATATTTCTTCGATGCCAGTTACTTTGATACGACCGGCGACAAATCAACTGGGTATGGGTTAAAGGACAAGTTATTGTTCAAAAACTCCGTGCAATACTTGGAACGGTTGCAACAACCGTTTTATGTGAAGTACATTACCGTCACCAACCACTTCCCGTTCACCTTGGATAGTGAAGATACTAACTTCAAGACGACCGACACGAGTGATTCGGCGATTAACGGTTATTTCCAAACGGCGCACTATTTGGACCAATCTGTTAAAGAATTTTACGCTTACTTGAAGAAATCCGGGTTGCTGAAAAATTCAATGATTGTCTTATACGGGGACCATTACGGGTTATCCAACAGTGAAAATACGACTTTAGCGCCAATCTTAGGCAAATCGGCCAAAGACTGGACGGCGTATGACAACGCCCAACTCCAACGCGTGCCATTTATGATCAACATCCCCGGCATTAAATCCGGGAAAGTTGAATCAACGTACGGTGGTGAAATCGACGTCTTACCAACAATTTTGCATTTGTTAGGGATTTCTAGCAAACGCTACATTCAGTTTGGGACTGACTTATTCTCCAAGGACCACGATCAAGTCGTCGCCTTCCGGAATCGGGATTTCGTCACACCGAAGTATACCGTCTTAAATGGCAAGATTTACAGCAATGCCACCGGTGAGAAGCTCGATGCGACGGAAGCCGTCCAAAAAGCGGTCGACGCCGACCAAAAGAAAGTTAATAAAGAATTGAGTTTATCGGACTCGTTAAATTCTAAAAACTTACTGCGCTTCTACACGCCAAAAGATTTCAAGAAAGTCGACGCGTCGAAGTATAACTACGCGGATGGCCTGCAAAAAGAAATCAAGATTCAAGATGCTTTGAAGAAGTCGTCAACGAGTCTCTATTCCGAAAACGGCAACAAATCAACGCAATCGCTCTACAAGACCGATGCGCCTGAAGATGCCCATAAGAAGACTGATTCGACCCGGATTAAGATTACTAACCCGGATGACAACGACAGCAACACCACTACTAGCAGTAGTAGTTCTAAATAGTTTCCTAAAATCCGGTACTCGTTAATCGAGCGCCGGATTTTTAGTGTATGCTTATGGCTAGTTATTTTGAGATTGAATTCGGATGCGGGACCCAAATTCACGATAACGGGGATATGACCAATATTGCCACTCAAACGTTATTAGAATCAAAACAGCGGCGAGTTCAAGCATAGCCCGGGCACTGTCGAGCGCCGTGGCGGCAAAGTTGGCTGGTGAACTTTGCCAGCTAATTTTGCGGGACGTCTTTTAAGACGCGGGCTATCGGCTTAAAAGCGAGGTGTCAGACCGCTCTTTGGCTGACACCGGTCCCCACAGCGTTCGACAGTGCCCGGGCGAAGCGACACCAACACGCGGCTTAGAAATCTTTCAACCTTTACAACTTTAATGCTAAACTATAACTATCTTAATTTAGGGGGCGCAGTATGGGTGCATGGCGTTTTTGGTGGCAAGGCTCGCGCCGGTTTTATCAACACTGGGGCAGTTATGTTGCCTTAATATTTGGCACTAATTTGGGGATCAGTTATTTAGCCATTCCCTTCTTCAACTGGGCATTAGAAATGTTGCTCAAATCCCAAGGCGTAGCATACGTGTCGTATACTAATGCCGGGACTATTTTGATTCAGCATCCCGTGGCAGCCATCGGGATGCTAGCTATTTTACTCGCAATTATTATTTTGGTTTATTGGCAATTTGCTTTCTTATTGCTTGGAATAATGAATATCTTCCGGGGACGTCAACAGACCGTGCGCGGCGTGTTACGCGATACCGTTTCAAGTCTGCATGATACGTCCATTGGTAACTTTTTATTTTTTATTTTATATTTCCTAGTGATTTTGCCATTTGGGAGTTTTATGTTTACCACCCCACTGCTCAACAAAGCCCGTATTCCCGCCTTCATTGTCAGCTACTTGCTCGACAATCCTTGGATGGCACTGGGATTAGGCGTATTCTACGCTGTTGCGGGTTATGTTGGGATTCGCTTGATGAACATGTTACCCCTCATGATTATCGACCACTTACCTTGGCGGACCGCCGTTAGCACGTCTTGGCGGCAAACTCGGGGCCGCTTCTGGCGGTACTTGTGGCACATGTTAGTCATCCTCTTCATGGTCACCATCATGGTCACGGTCTTATACGCTGCCATTTACGCGGCCCAATTAGGTTTTGACAAAACCAACTTTGGGATGGCCGCGGCGACCGTCAATTTATTCTTGATGGAAATCGTCACGGAAGTCATTATTTGCTATACCACGGCTTTGTTCATGATGTTAATTATTGCTTGTTATCGCCAAGATTTATCATTACCCCATGAACGGACATTACGTTTCAACGAACCACCCCGCTTACGCCGATTAACGCGTAGTTCGGTCATCATCGGCTTAGTCCTCGCAAGCGGCTTACTCGTTGGTTTCAATTTAATTTATTTAAACGTTTTAGCGATTACGAAGCCGATTATGATTTCCCATCGGGGCGTCGATAACGGTAATGGCGTGCAAAACACCATTCCGGCATTAATCAAAACGAGCAAGGAACACCCCGATTACGTTGAAATGGATATCCAAGTGACGAAAGACCATCAATTTGTCGTCATGCACGATACCAATTTAAAAGCATTAGCGGGCGTTAATAAAAAGCCATATCAATTAACCTTGAAACAGCTCGAAAAAATTACGGTCCGTGAAAATGGGCATAGCGCAAAGATTCCAAGTTTTTCGACCTATTTGAATGCTGCAATTAAGCACCATCAAAAACTGTTGGTCGAAATCAAAACGAACTCTTACTACACACGCGCGGATACGAAGCGTTTCATCAAATTATATGGCGCTAAAATGTTAGCCAACCACGAACAGATGCATACGCTAAGCTACAAAGTCATGTCGGATTTAAAGCGACTCGATAACAAACAGTATGTCAGCTACATTTTGCCATATAACTTAACGTTCCCCCACACGGACGCCAACGGTTATACGATGGAAGTCACCACGCTCAACGACCAGTTCGTCGACAAAGCTGACCGTTACAACAAGAAGGTCTATGCATGGGACATCGATGACACCGATCAAATGGATCAGATGATGTTCATGGGCGTTGACGGTATCATCACCGACAATCTCAAAGAAATGCAGACCGAAGCTAAAAATAACACCGACCACCCGAGCTACGCCAAGTTACTCTTAACTTTCATGAATGAATTAAGCTTAACCAGCAACGAATAGTGGTCACCAAAACGGACGCCCCTAACAGCGATTAGCTGTTCTGGACGTCCGTTTTTTTTCGTATTTAAATTACCGCTACCAGCTGACCGTAATTCCATCCGCCATGCGGACCGGTCCAAGCCTGAGGACCGGTCTTGAACCTCGCTTTTGAGCCTAAAAAACAAGTCTCAAAAGACGTCCGTGGTGTAAACGGGATACAGGCCAATCCCGTTAACGCCACCTGCACGGCGGATTACATTACGGTCAGCTGGTAGCTAAATTGATGCTTATACCAAATAGTGTGACAACAATTTGAAAGTCACCTATTTCAGACAAAGGACTAATTTAGTTGTCCCTCAGTGATAATAGCAGTTTCCGTGAAAGCATCATCAACATAAATGGTGCGACCACAAAATTGCAGTCACACCATTTTAAATAAATCATCAATTCAGTTGGGCATCAATGATAATGGAAGTCGCCGTGACAGTAGCATTTGTTCGAGCATACACCACCGACATCTTTAAAGGTCCTTTTTCAAAGTCGATTATCGACAGCTATTTTTAATTTGACTAACTGCCATCGAAAATATTCAGCCACCATTTCATAGACTTAATATTGTTTGGAAAGTGGGCTGAAATTAGCAATTGGCCGACCGTAATGGAATCGTCCTGAAAGTGGCGTTAACGGCCGTTTTTTGGCCATTTACACCACGGACGCCTTTTGAGACTTGGGTTTCAGGCTCAAAAGCGAGGTTCAAGACCGCTTCTCAGGCTTGAACCGGTCCCAGGACGATGGAATTACGGTTGGCCAATTGCGGCAATAATCAACTACTTCAAAGTGAGGTTCGAGACCGCTTTTCAGGCTTGAACCGGTCGCCACGGCGGCTGGAATTATCATTGGCGCCGAACGGCAATTTACAGACTAAACTTACTTCGTCATGTCTTTTAAGACCATGTTGATCATTTGCGTGTAGGCGATAGGACCTTTGTACTGCCAGCTGCTGTCATCGCCGTATTGATAGAGGTGGTGATTCTTGACTGCTGGGATTTGTTTCCAGAGCTTGTCCTTGAATAAGGAAGCGCCTTTTTGGCTGTTGACTAAGAAAATGTTATCCGTCTTAATTTTGGCTAACCGTTCCAAGGAAACGGCTGACCAATCCGCCGTTGCACTCTTGGAAACTTGCTTAACTAAAGCGGGCTCTTTCAACTTCAAATCACCGTATAATAACGACCCACTCGCCGACTTATCGCTGACCATGTAGACCGTGTTATTCGTGACCCACAAAACGGTCGCCGATTGATTAGGCGCCTTTTTTTGTAACGTCTTGCGGGCGCTCACTAATTTTTGGTCGTACTTTTTCAAAACCTTTTTCGCCCGGGCCGTCCGATTAACGGCCTTAGCGACGTCTAAAAATTGCGTCCGCCAACTGACGGTCGCACCATTTTTAACCACATATGTTGGCGCGATTTTGTTATATTGCGCATATTTACCATTCGCCACGGCACTGTTGGTCCCCATCAAAATCAAATCGGGTTTGGCCTTGGTGACCGCTTCATACGGCAAGGAATAATCAATCAACTTGACGCCCTTGAGGTCCTTTTTTAAGTACGCTTGGGTGCCGCTGCCATTTTTGACCGACCATTGGACGACTGGTTTGACCCCGACCGCGACTAAATAATCTTCTAAGTAACTCCCGACCACCCGTTTAGGATGCGTCGGCACTTTCACTTGATGACTCATGCTATCCGTCAACGTCCGCGTTTTGCTCGTTGACTTGCTCGCCTGGCTGCACCCACTAACCAGTAAACCGAGACTCAATACTAATCCAACCTTAACTAACTGACGCCATTTCACAACCAATTCCTCCGCTTTCCATTTGAAACTGTTTCTAGTATCAACGAAAGCCCTATCATTTGTCAACAAAGCATATTAGAATAGAACATGCACTCTACATAAGATGGGAAGAAAATCGATGGCAAAATTGATCGACGCTCGCCATATTCAGGTGGGCTATGCACAACATCCAATTATTAATGACTTATCAATCACCATTTCCCGCGGCCAAATCACAACTTTGATTGGCCCTAACGGGAGTGGCAAGTCAACGCTAATTCGCGCCATGGCCAAACTGTTAAAAATTGACCAAGGCGTCTTAACTTTTGATGACCAAAATTTAACGACCCTCAGTCATAAAATGCTCGCCAAAAAACTGGCGGTCCTCCCCCAAACTACGCAGGCTAAACCAGAACTAACCGTCGCCGAACTGGTAACTTTCGGACGCTTACCCTATCGCAAACCGTTAAGTGGCCTAACAGCGCTGGATCGTGAAAAAATTGACTGGGCGTTAACGAAAGCGCACTTGACCACCTTAAAAGATCGGCCATTGACCAACTTATCTGGTGGTCAACGCCAACGCGCTTGGATCGCCATGGCGATTGCGCAAGATACTGATACGATTATTTTAGATGAACCGACGACCTACTTGGATTTACCGCATCAATTAGAAGTAATGCAGTTAATTCAAGAACTCAATCAAAGTGCCGACCGCACCATTATTATGGCACTGCACGATTTGAACCATGCCGCCCGTTTTTCAGATAATCTCATTGCCATCAAAGACGGGGCCTTGGCCGCGAGTGGGACGGTCAATGATGTGATGACGGCGGAAAACTTACGGCGCATCTTCAACATTGATGCCACCCTAATCGCCTATGAAGGACGACCACTCATCTTAACGTATGAAACGGCTACGCCCGCGGAGGATGTGCAATGAAGAAGCAATCATTTACGGTAACCTTGCTAGGCTGTGTGGTCCTGTTAATCGGCTTAATGGCGGCAAGTCTTCGCTGGGGCGCCGACCAAACGAGTTTGCATAACGTGTGGCAAGCTGTGACGGCCGCTAAGACGACTAACTTGGACCAACAAATCGTCCGCACAATTCGGGTGCCTCGGGTCTTAGGCGCCGCGTTGATTGGAACGGCGTTAGCGGGTAGTGGTGCCTTAATGCAGAGCGTGACTAAAAATCCGCTAGCCGACTCCGGCTTACTCGGCATCAATGCCGGTGCCGGCTTCTTATTGACGATCTGTTTAGCGTTTTTCCCGCATTTAACAACCTTACAAACGACCGCCTGGGCGGTTGTGGGCGCCGCCATGAGCGCGGCGTTGATTTTTGCGATTAGTACGATGCAACAAACGCAATTGAATCCCAGTACCCTAGTCTTAGCTGGGATTGCCATCAGTAGCTTATTTACCGCGTTAAGCGAAGGTTTGGCGCTGGTTGGCCAGTTGAAGCAAGACTTAGCGTTCTGGTATTTTAGCGGGATGGGTGCGGTCAGTTGGTCGCAACTTAATCATCTCGGCCCTTGGCTCCTCATTGGTTTAATTGTCGCCTTATGTCTGGCACCCAGTCTCAACATCGCCTACTTATCCGATAACACCGCCCATAGTCTCGGTAAGAGTTTGCCAGTCTTACGGGCACTCGCCCTAGTCACGGTCGTCATCTTATCAGGCGTCAGTGTGGCCTTAGTCGGGACGATTACCTTTGTGGGCCTGCTAGTGCCCCATTTAGCGCGCTTTTTAGTTGGAACCAACTACCGCCGCGTGATGCCAATCACGTTATTACTGGGGGCGAGCTTAACCGTTGCGGCGGACTTAGTGGCGCGGATGGTCAATCCACCACAAGAAACGCCGTTTGGGATTATCATCGCGCTCATCGGGGTGCCATGTTTTATTTATTTGGCACGAAAGGAGCCGCACTATGCAGAATAAACGGCGCTTTTACGGGTGGCTGCTCGGTCTCAGTCTTACCTTAATTATTTTAACAATTGCGAACTTGAATACCGGGACGATGCGGTTGCAACCGACTGCGATCTTCGCCATTTTGACCGGTCACGGAACTTACACCCAAAACTTAGTGCTGCTCAACTTTCGGTTGCCACGCATTGTTTTAGCGATTATTGTTGGCTGGGCGCTAGCGTTATCCGGCAGCGTGTTACAAACGACAACCCAAAATTCACTTGCCGACCCGAGTCTGCTCGGTATCAATACCGGGGCGGGTCTCGCTCGGGGTCATGTTATTGATGTTATTGGCCGGCGACATGAGTAGCATCGCCACCTACGGATTGCCCCTCGTCGCGCTAGCGGGGGCGTTACTCAGTACCCTGCTCGTATTTGCTTGCGCCTATCAACCTGCCACTGGTTGTCCACCTAATCGCTTACTATTGACGGGGATTGCCTTGTCCGGCTGCTTTTCAGCCGTAATGGTCTTGATGACGCTCAAACTCTCACCCGATAATTATCAATTCGTCATGAATTGGTTGGCCGGCAGTATGTGGGGCACGAGTTGGCCGTACATCGCCATGGCGTTACCATGGTTAATTGTCGGTACCCTGGGCATCCTCAGCGAATTACCCGTCCTCAGCGCCTTCACCCTCGGTGATGACGCTGCGCAAGCCTTAGGTGTCTCACTACGACGGCACCGCCTAATCTTAATGGCGCTCGCTGCGATGTTGGCCGGTGTCAGCGTTGCCTTGAGCGGCGCTATCAGCTTTGTGGGCTTAATTACCCCGAACCTGGCACGCCAACTCGTTGGTAGCCATCAACGCTATCAGCTCATCTTGGCCGGCTTACTTGGCAGTAGCTTGTTGCTGGCAGCGGATACGTTGGGCAAATTAATTACGACCACAACTGAATTACCGGTCGGCGTATTAGTAGCGGTAATTGGTGCGCCGTATTTTATTTATGTGCTCGTCAAAAAGCCAACCGGTACTCCCGGCAATTAAGCTGAACATCAATTGAAGCTCAACCATTCAAATAGGCGCCTTAAGCAAGTCATTAACTTAGCTTAAGGCGCCTATTAAAATTACTATTTTCATTCGATTTAGTCGTGCTGGTTGGCGCGATTGCGCTGATCAATATCTTGTTGTAGGTGCCAAAAATGCAACTCACTGACGCCTAACACACCACCCAATTGTTGCGATAATTCCGGGGTAATTGCCAAATGATCGTGCATCAGCGCGTCAACTTGGGCTGGTGACCACGATAACCGCTGAGCGAACTGACTGACCGACAACTGCTGAGGCGTTAAAAACTCAGTCTGTAAAATTTCACTAATGGTTGGTGTTGGTATTGATTGCATCGTGGTACTCCTCTCACGGCTACATTAAAGCCATCAAACCTAGTGGGCGCGCTTTTCAAATAATGTGGTACTGTGCAACGGACTCCGACGTTCTGGATAAAGCTGCATCATTAATTGGTTGACCGCATTCGGTGCCTCCCCAAAGCCACTCGCAATCAAACCGAGCTTTCCAGGATAGACGACCGTGTCCCCAATGGCGGCAATCCCGGGGATATTCGTATTCATTTCGGTATCCACGGTAATCAACCGATGCGCCATGTCGGGGGTCACGTGCCAATTACGGATTACCTTATTATCGGCGATAAACCCATAATTGACCACTAAAGCGTCCACCGCCAAATGTTCAACAGCGTCACCACGGACTTCATTCATCGTTAAATCCAATTGACCATTTTCTAATTCGGCCAATTCTTTAATCAGGAAAGGAGTCTTAATTTTGACTGAAGAAGCCTTCAATAAATCAACGCTATGTTCCATTCCCCGAAATTGGTCGCGGCGGTGCATGATGTACACTTGCTTAGCAACGGGTTCGAGCATCAAGGCCATATCAATCGCGGAATCGCCACCACCGGCAACTAACACGGTTTGGTCTTTGAATTGTTCGACACTCGGAATGTGGTAAAAGAGTTGCCGGTCTTCGAATTGTTCGGCGCCGTCGACGGCCAGTTTGCGGGGTTCAAACGCCCCACTCCCGGTAGCCACGATAATGGCTTTACTCTTCGTCGTCTGCCCATCAACTGTTGTGATCGTAAAGTCACCCATCTCACCAGTCACATCGGTCACGGCACACTTCAACCGAATATCAATTGGAAATTGTTGCATTTGTTGTGCTAACTGTTGTACTAAATCACGCGCACGAATGGCCGGATAACCGGCAATATCGTGAATAATTTTTTCCGGATATAAGGCTTGGACTTGGCCACCAAGTTCCGGTAGACTTTCCAGCAATTGGACGTGGGCATTACGCATGCCGGCATAAAAGGCCGCAAACATTCCCACGGGGCCACCCCCGATAATGGTTAAATCATATTCTGTACTCATCGTTTACCAACTTTCTCAATTAAGCTTTGATGGTCCTAATTTTAGTAGATAACCGGACCGTTTGCAAAAACATTTCCGCGCCAACTCGTTATAATAATATTAATGAGACGGAGGCGTTCAAATGCAACATTCAACTTGGATAAAGATTTTAGCGACGGTGAGCGTCGGCATCGTCGTCGGTAGCGGTGCATTTTGGCAACACCGCTTACGACCATTACAAACGATGACGGTCACCAAAACTGACATCCCCACCGTTTTTGTGGCCGGCGACTATGCCCGGGCTTTTTCCACGAATGGCTTCGTACACCGGCTCAGCCAGGCGCACTTAATGACCAAAGCCCTCGTCGTCAATGTCAGTTATCATGGGCAAGTGCACGTCCAAAAAGTGGCCCCACTAAAAAATAATCCGACGATTCAAGTCATCTTCGCGGATAATCACCATAGTAAACGTCAGGCCCGCCAACTCATCACCGTAATGCGCGTTTTGAAGCAACGCTACCACATCACTCGTTACAACGCGGTCGGCCATTCTTCTGGCGGCAATATTATTTTTGATTACTTAACGATGGCCCCTAAAACCGGCGTTCCACAAATCAACAAGTTTGTGACGATTGCGTCGACTTATCCGCGAGCAAAAACGGCGATTAAGCGCCTGCCCAGCAACTTACCAATTTTAAATATTGCCGGACAAATCTGGTCGACTAGTGGTGACGGCGAAGTCGCCTTAAAGCCGGTCCTCGCATTTAGCACCGCGCTTAAAGCAGCGGGATATGCGCCGGTGACCCACGTCATTCATGGCAGTCCGTTCACGGCTGAACATTCGATGTTGCACATCAATCCAGTCGTTGACCGCCTCATCGTGGAATTTTTGTATGCATAAGGCTGATTCGGTCAACTTCCAAATAAAACATTCTACTAAGTAACCACCTAGAAAGGTGTTAAATTCGGGTCAGTTAAGTAGCCATCTACTTACTAATTACGACAACTAGCGCGAAATTCACGAAAAAAATTTGAACTAGTTGCGCTTTTCTAGGTCAAACGCCATCAACGACGCTTTTGGCCGCCAATCGAACCACCAACCTAATCTTAGCTGAGTGGCATTAATTTGCGTAAATTCTGGCCGTTATCCACCCTTAAACTGTTAACTGGTCAGTTTTTACATTCACCAACCCCCGAGGCCCGCAGCGCTATTAATAATGCACTGCGGGTTTTGGTGGCCAGAGTGGAAAAAAGGGCGCCCAGGTTGCGAGCATTAACGTGGGATTGGCAATTATGCCTGGGCTTTGGGCATGGTTGCCAATCCCGGGTTAAGCGGAACAACCTGCCCTTTTTTCCACGTTTCGACAATAAAAATAGGAACAATAAAATCCAGCCAATGAACTTAAAATTCATCAGCTGGATTTACTTATTTGACCCATAAAAGCTTAGTCAGTTTCACGGTCCAATTGATTTAACGCAGTCTTCAATTGCGCTTGCGCACTCGCATCCAATGACGGATACGCTAATGGCAGCTCACTGAGCCGTTGATTAATAATCTCCGACACACACAAGCGTGAATACCATTTACTGTCAGATGGAATCACGTACCAAGGCGCGGCCTTCGTAGCGGTCTTGGTCAGGGCATCATCGTACACTTGTTGATACTGGTCCCAATATTTCCGTTCCCGAATGTCGGCTGCGGAGAACTTCCAATTGTGACTTGGAATCTCAATCCGGCGAATAAAACGTTGTTTTTGCTCGGCTTTGGACATGTGTAAAAAGAATTTCAATACGGTATAGCCATTATGCTGTAAATAATCTTCAAAATACCGCATATCTTTGTAACGGCGTTTGAAAAACTCGTCATTAACTTGGTCCGCCGTTTGAATATCACCGATGTGTTCATTAACGATAATCTCCGGATGGACGCGGCTAACGAGGACATCTTCATAATAAGACCGATTAAAAATTCCAATCATCCCGCGCTTGGGCACAGCATTGTGAATCCGCCATAAATAATCATGCGCGATTTCATTAGTGGTCGGTTGTTTAAAGGACTTGACCTCACACCCTTGCGGATTAACCCCACTCATAATATGAGCAATCATACTATCTTTGCCGGCGGCGTCCATCGCTTGGAAAATAATTAAAACGCCGTAGCGGTCTTGGGCATACAGCTTGCCTTGTAGTTCGTTTAGTTGCTTAATGTTCTTCGTAATTTCCAATTTAATAGCTTTTTCATCGCTAAACTTTTCATCGGGCTGGGTCGGTTGCGCCGTTAGCCCTAATGGATTTTTACCGTTGTAGCGATATTGCTTTTCAAAATTCACACTGTCATCCCCGTAATTTTATCGAAAATCGACTAACGCTTTGATATTTTTATGTTTAGCCGGACTAGCTGGTTGGGCAGCGACCCCAATAGACACTAATAGTTGTGGGTCATAGCGGTCCGTATCCAAATTCAAAATCTCACTAAACGCCGCATGGTCAAACCCTGTCATCGGATTGGTGTCATAACCATGGTCCTTGGCGACTAACATAAACTGCATCGCCACTAAGCCGCAATCTAACGCCGCCGTGGTCGTCGCCGGCGCGGGCTTCGTCCCGTTCGCTGGCGCAAAGGGACGCGCTTCATTCAGATTCTCCCGATCATTGACGAATAAAACGACCGCACTAGCCGTGGTTAACTGACTCGTATTGCCAGTCGCCGCGGTTAGTTTTTGCCGCAACACTGGGGAACTAATCACCAACGCGCGAATCGGTTGTAAATTCAACGCACTCGGCGCTAAAAAAGCCGTTTTCAACATTTTTTGTAACTCAGCCGGTTTAATGACCGTTTCGCCATCATATTGCCGTACTGAATGTCGGGCATTAATCACACTTTTTAATGTTTGACTCGTACTCATAAGGGTCACTTCCTTGATTTTAGTATAAGGCAGCGGTTCCAATTTGCAAAATTCGTTATCATGAATTAATGAAACCGAACAATCTCAAGTCCAAATCCGCCTTAATTCGCAATTGAGTTGTCAAGTTCCGTGCAAACCGCTAAAATAAAATTAGTAATAATCAGGTTAGTCAATGCTTGATGAACACCTACTATTAGGGAGGAACAGCACATGGCAAAACGTAAAATGATTTTAGATTTAGACACGGGGATCGACGACGCAATGGCGATTGCATATGCAGTCGGCGCTCCAGATGTGGATTTAATTGGGATTATTAGTTCTTATGGAAATGTGGTCGTGGAACAAGCCGGCTACAATAGCTTACAAATTTTGGAATTACTCGGCGCCACCGATGTCCCCGTCTTTTTAGGGGAACCCCATTCAAGTACCACCGAACATTTTGACGTGATGGCAATTTCGCAACAAATCCACGGTAAAAACGGGATTGGTGAAGTCAGCTTGCCCGCCCCAACCCGCCAATTAGAAACGCAATCAGGCGTGGACTTCTTAATTGATGCCGTTCATCAATACGGTGCTGATTTGACCTTAGTGCCAACCGGTCCGTTGACTAACTTGGCCGCCGCCTTACAAAAAGCCCCCGACATTGCCACAACGATTGGTAACGTGACCTTAATGGGGGGCGCCTTGACCGTTCCAGGTAACGTCAGCCACTTTGCCGAAGCAAACATCAACCAAGATGCTGAAGCCGCTAACGCCGTCTTCACGAGCGCCATGCCATTAACCATGGTCGGCTTAGACGTGACGTTACGGACCTTGTTGACGACTAAGGAAACTGGTCAATGGCGTGACTTAAAGACTACCGCCGGCGAAAAGTTCGCTGACATCGTGGATTACTACATCGACGCTTATAAAGTCACGAGTCCCCACTTACACGGCTGTGCCTTACATGATCCATTAGCAGTCGGCGTGGCGTTATACCCAAGTTTCGTCACCACATTTGATTTGGACATGTTCGTCCAAGCTAGTGGCGAAGACTACGGTCGGACCATCGGCGATCCCGCACGCTTAAACGAACCAACCACCGACAAAGTCGCCATCAACGTCGACACAGAGCGTTATTTAAAGACTTTCATGGACTACTTAACAACCTTATTCAAAGCTCACTAGGCTCTGCTGTTGAAATTGCCGCTTCCGGTTGTCAGTGATTCCAGCTAAACTAACTTTATTTGTAAATAATTCATCAATTAAAAATCCTGCACAAACTTTAGTTACATTCAAAGTTTGCGCAGGATTTATTATTATCGGCATTTAATTAATCATTCAAAATTGAATCGCTTTGCAACTGCTGGTTTAGCCGTACAAAAACGGTTTACAACCAGCCGACCATCTTCAACCCATTTTCAATACCATCGTGGTCACAGTCAGTGGTTGTCAGGTCGGCCATAGCTTTGACGTTGTCGGCGGCGTTGCCCATGGCGATACCGACACCGGCGCTCTTAAGCATTTCACGGTCGTTTTGACCGTCACCAAAAGCTACCACATTTTCGGGGGCGACTTGTAAGTTAGCTGCTAATTTGGCAATGCCTTGTGCTTTGGACCCAACCTTTGGAATCACGTCTACCCCGTAATCGTGGAAGCGCACGAATGAAAATTCATCTGGGTGTGGTAAACTGGCCGCTTGGCTTTCATCGTAAAACATCATCGCTTGATAGACGGGTTCATTTTTATAAAAGTCGGGGTCATAAGTTAATGCCGGGGCCTTGAAGGTCGTCAACACATCCCGCGTCTTTTGGCTAGGATGGGTATGCGTATGTAACCCATCTAAGGATTCCAACACGATGTCCACTTGTTGTTCATCGGCAGCTTGTACTAATTTCGCCACATTTTCTTTGGACAACGTATGCCGATGGACTTGTTGCTGGTCGGCAAAGGCCGCGGAGCCGTTACACAAGACATAGTCTTTTAAATCTAAGGCCGTAATCACTTTCCGGGCCATCGCCATGTTACGACCCGTGGCAATTGCCACGTGAATGCCCTGTTGCTTTAATTGTTTAATACTTGCCAACGTGCTCGGTAAGAATTGTTTGTTACGAGCTAATAAAGTGTCATCAATGTCAAAAACTGCTAATTTTGCTACCATGTTTGCGGCCTCCAGCCTAACGAATAATAAAATCTGATTTAATAAGTTCATGCGTCCGAGTTTTCCCCGTCGCTAATCGAAACGCGGCTTGGCCGAGCGCTTCTAAATGGTGATCAATGGTGGAAAAGTTCAATAACCGACTCGACAATAGATTCTCTTGACCAATGACCGGAATCGCCGGCAAGCCATGATGGTCGAAATACTGTTCAACCCCCGCGCCAATGTCATCACCATTGGCAAAAATCACATCGACGGTCGGCTTTAAGTTGGCGAAATATTGACCAGCATGGTAGCCGTCATCATAATTGACCGCCCCAGTAAACAAGTGGTCGTCCGTTAAGGGCCCATAAACTTGCTCGTAAGCGCGGCGCGTGACCCGCGTACTAGCACTGATTACATTATTACGACTCAAGACCACACCCATCGTTTCATAGCCGTGTTTTTTGGCCCATTGCATCGCGTGCACATAGGACGCCATTCGATCCGTGAACGCGGCCGCTAATTCACGGTCATCGCCGGGGTCTTCACAACAGACGATTTGCCCATACTTACGATACCGTTCCAACGTATCCAACGAACTACTGCGGGACGTAAAAATTAACGCATCGTATGCTTTGCCGCGGAGTTGGTCCAAGTAACGCCGTTCAACCGTCATATCATAATTAGTCGGCAGCAACGTAATCTTATAGCCCGCCGCAAAACCGGCACTCATAATGCCGTCAATCACGCGTGCAAAGTATGGATGGTTGGCATATGGTAAGACAACCCCAATCGTTTTGGTTTGCCCTTTACTTAAATCCCGCGCCAAGCGATTCGGAACATAGTCTAGCTCCCGCATAATCGCTTCAACTTTAGCGCGTTTATCATCCGCCACATACTTTTGATGATTGATCACTCGTGACACCGTCGAAACGGAATAACCGGACAACCGCGCAATATCATGAATATTTGTCACCTTGCCGCCCCCTCGTTAAATTCATTGTACTGTTTTCTGATAATGATTGTTAGCGTTCCCAGGTTTTGTTTCACATAAGTACCATAATTTATGAAACCGGTACCAGGTCAAGTGATAATTGTGAATTTGCTGCTTTTATTTTCAGCGGACACCCGGTACAATGACTAACGAGGTGGTTTACATGCGACTATTAGACCAATTAAAACAACAACGCGACTTTACGAACAATGAACAACGGATTGCCGCTTATATCCTAGCCAATC
The DNA here is from genome assembly GCF_000498955.2 of Lactiplantibacillus fabifermentans DSM 21115. Classification (GTDB taxonomy): domain Bacteria; phylum Bacillota; class Bacilli; order Lactobacillales; family Lactobacillaceae; genus Lactiplantibacillus; species Lactiplantibacillus fabifermentans. The sequence continues at coordinate 18,081 of NZ_AYGX02000164.1, forward strand.
TGCCGGCGATGACGACGATCTATCTCAAAGACCTAGCCGCCGCCACTTATACTTCCCATTCAGCCATTATTCGCCTAGCACAAAAACTCGGCTTTCGCGGTTTTCGGGAATTTCAAACCGCTTTAACCACGGCGGCAGCTAATGAAGCGCACGCCTTGGATACGGTGGACGCCAATTTTCCGGTGGCACCGAACGACGATGCCCAAACAATCGCGAAAAAAATGGCCGCGTTGACGGTCAACACGATTAACGCAACTTATCAACAATTGGATACGGGGCTGTTACAACAAGTCGCCCAAACATTACGGGGAGCCCGGCGCCTATTCTTATTTGCCCAAGGCGATTCACAGATGCGGGCACGCAGCTTTCAAAATAAACTCGTCAAACTCAATCAATTCGCCATCATCGCAGAAGAATATGGCGATGAAGCTTGGAACGCCGCCAACTTGACCCCAAATGACGTGGCAATCTTTATTTCCTACGCGGGCACGACCCGGACGCATCAACAATTCGTGACTTACTTGCAGCAACAAAAAGTGCCAATAGTCGTCCTAACCGGCAATCCCGATTCGCCATTATTATCAGCCGCCACGTATCCCATCGTCACCGTACAAAGTGAATATAATTTTGCTAAAATCGGGACTTTTGCCTCCCAAGCCGCTTTTGAATACGTCTTAGATACTTTATTTTCACTCATGTATGCCCAAGACTTGCCAACAAATCTCCGCAGCTTGCAGCAAAAACAACAATTAATGCAAGCCGGACCATTAACGACGAAATAACGCGACCTACCATTGCTTATTTAGTTACTAACAACTGCAATTTTTCTTAGTATTACACCCAATCCCAACAGAAAAAAATGACCTCGCTACGAACTATTCGTAACGAGGTCATTGGTCTATCAATATCAATATCAATTTAATTGTCAGATTTCAGTCATCGACTAACCACAATGTCTGACTTTCCAATAACAATTTAGTTGGGCGTCAGTGATAATGGCAGTCACCGTGCAAATCCTGTTAGCCATAATTAAGAGCCACCGTTCCATTTTCGTGGCCTAAACACTTCTTTGCAATTAAGCGGAACATAGCAATTGGCTGACCGTAATGGAATCGTCCTGAAAGTGGCGTTAACGGGCGTTTTTTGACCGTTTACACCACGGACGCCTTTTGAAACTTGGGTTTCAGGCTCAAAAGCGAGGCCCAAGACCGTTTCTCAGGCTTGGGCCGGTCCCAGGACGATGGAATTACGGTCAGCCAACTGTGGGAAAATAGTATCCAGAACTTATCCTAATTTCAACTGCGCACTAGCCAAGGCTTGATCAATGACTGCCATCACTAATTTGGAATGTTCCAGTTGTTGGCGGACGAACGCCATATCATGGTCAGCAATCACTTGTTCGAACGCGGCAAATTCCGCAAACATCCGATGAGGGTGCCGATTGACATTAACGTCTTCAGTCGTCCCATCGTTGGCTAGCCGCGTGTAACCGTCAACTGTATTGGTAGGTCCACTCACCACAATCGCGCCTTGATTGCCTTGAATCGTGGACTGAATAGGAGCCGCACAATCTTTGGCTCCAATGCAGACCACTTGTGTTTCCGGGTACGTCAACGTCAGGACCCCTGACGTATCAATATCTCGTTCCACATTGGCCGCATAATGTACCGCAGTCGGCGCACCTAACAACCCAATCACAAAATGAATATTATAAATGTTCAAATCCATCAAGGCCCCGCCACCTAGTTTGGGATTAAAAGCGGGTAAGACTTTACCGGCCTTAAACTGGTCATAACGCGATGAATACTGCGAATAATTACAACTGACCACTTTCAAAGCACCCAGACTGGCTAAATCCGCCTTGATTCCTTGATAGTTCGGTAAATATTGATTCGTAATGGCTTCAATTAAGACTAAATCGTGCTTCAAAGCTAATTCACTCAATTCAGCCAATTGCGCGCTATTCAATGTAAATGGCTTTTCACAAATCACATTTTTCCCGGCTAATAACGCCTGCTTGCTAAATTCATAATGTAACGAATTCGGTAACGCGACATAGACCGTATCAATCGTTGGGCTAGCCAATAAGGCGGCGTAATCCGTATAAACGGTTTCAATTTGATACGTTTTTTGTAACGTTGCCGCTTTGGCCACACTGTGCGGCGTACTCAAAATCCCTGCTAACTGAATGGCGGGAATATCACCAACCATCGGTAAAAAGTCTTGGACAATTTTACCCGTCCCTAAAATTCCTAATCGCATCGTCAACGCCTCCCTTAATGCCGCATTTGTTGAATGCCTTGTTCCAGCATTTCAATTTGTAAAATGGTTTCTTCGTCTTTAACAGTCTTCGGTTGGCCATTAATAATCGCATCATACAAACCAGCATAAACGCGACTATAATCGCCATCAACAGAGACAACTTTTTCTTCATGATAATTATCTTGATTATCCATATAAGTCAACGTACCATAGTTCGCCGGTTGATCAATCCCAAAGTCAGGATGGTCAGGCAAATAAAAATGCTTCAAGTCGGTTTCTTGCCGGTCTTTATCCGCTTTGACAAACATCCCCTGCTTCCCGTACACGATAAAGCTCGGGCGAGGTTTAATCCGGAAGTAACTTGATTTTACGGAAACTTTTAACGTGCCGTAATATAAATCAATATCAAAATAATCATTCATCCGGTCTTCACCAAGCAATTGCCGGACATCATAGTGGACGTCGTCAGGGCGTCCAAAATACGAGATAACTTGGTCCAACGTGTGACACGCATGCCCATACAAATAACTAGTATCTAATGAGAAGTGGTCGACATTCATTGGTACATTGGGCCGGAAGTAATCAAAATGCATTTCTAACTCTAATAGATCCCCCAGCTTGCCACTTTCAATCACGTGTTGAACGGTGAGAAAATCACTGTCATAACGGCGATTTTGATAACATTGAATGAGCAATCCCTTGGCTTTAGCGAGCGCAAATAATTCTTTAGCTTCCGCCGACGTTTCCGTGAATGGCTTTTCCACTAAGACATTTTTGCCATGATTCAAAACATCTTTAGCCAATTGATAATGCGTATGACTCGGAGTCGATACGACCACCAATTGAATCTCAGGATCGTCATAAATATCATTAATATCGGTCGTGTAATGCACCCCGTCAATGACTGGCCAAGTTTGCCGACCCGACCGTGAATAAATCGTCTTTACCTTAATTTTATCGGTCAATTTTAAAGCAAACGGTAAATGATAGCGATTGGTACTCTTCCCATTGCCAATATAAGCAATTGTTAACATGTTATTTCCTCCCGGCAAGTTGATTTGATAACTTCATTATACGAATCCCCCGCGTGCTGCCAAGTGCTAGCGCCGATATTGGTCGCCATGTTCAAAAGTTATCGCCTGGCCACTGAATTTCTGAACATCAGGTTCAAAAAAAAGCCGTTAACCTGCGCTAACGACTTCACCACAAACCACCAATAAAATAACCGGCACAATAAAAAATAATTAGTGCGCCTAATAGTAATAAACTAATCACACCTAAGGCTGTCAACCAAATTCGCATCCGCCACATCTGCTTCACCCCATCAGCTTAATTGAGCTCAAATGTATCATACTGACCGCTATCCTGATATCACAATTACTAAATTTGTGGCATTCTTAAGAATCTGATCAATCGATTATAATTTTCAGCAACTAAAAAAAGCGTTAAAATTAAACAAATTAACTAATAGGGGGTTCCCTGGGGTGCAAACAGTCTTTTTAGTCCTACTGCTGATTGCCGCAGTCGTGGCGGCCAACGCCGTCTATGCACGTTTCAATCAAGTACCCGTCGCCTTTTTACAAATCGCGGCTGGTCTCGTCTTATCACTAATTCCGTTATATCAAGATTTCGAACTCGAACCCGAAATCTTTTTATTCGTAATTATTTCAGTTTTAATGTTTAATGATGGTCAAAATACGAGTATTCGACGCTTAACTAGACAGTTAGGTACCACCATGTCGCTGGCGGTCGTCTTGGCGATTATTACGATTCTAATCGTCGGGACCGTCACCCATTTACTCGTCCCACAATTCTCATTAGCGTTAGCTTTGGCCCTCGGCGCGATTATCACGCCGACCGATGCCGTGGCTGTTTCATCAATTACGACTAAGGTCGCCGTGCCGTCAAAAGTCATGGAGTCGTTAGAAAATGAATCCTTGTTCAACGACGCTTCCGGCATCGTGGCCTTCAACTTAGCCATCGCAGCCCTAGTTACCGGTAAATTTTCGGTAATGAATGGGATTGGTAACTTCTTATACGTCTTTGTCGGCGGTATTTTAGTCGGCTTATTCGTCGGTTACATTATCGTTTCAATTCGCATCATGTTAATCAATATGCGCGTCGATACGCCATCCGTCATCGTGCCATACACCTTGTTAACACCATTTGTCGTCTATTTCTTGGCTGAAGGTCTCGGCGTGTCCGGTATCTTAGCCGTTGTCGCCACTGGTTTAATTCACGGGATGCAACAAGATCGCTTGCGGTTAACGACTTCCCGACTACAAATCGTCATGAGTACCACTTGGTCGATTGTCGCTAGTATTTTAAACGGAATCGTTTTTGTCCTATTAGGCGTTTCGTTACCAAGTGTCATTAGCCATTTAGCCCAACGCGATACGGGTTCCGTGGGAATTTTGATTGCCTTAGGTATCGGCCTATACGTCATTATGACGGTGGTCCGCTTCTTATGGTTACGGTTCGACTTCGCCAAAATTCGGGCCCATTCCCGCCACGAACATAATTTAAACAGTTTAGTGGCAGCATTGAGCGGCGTGCATGGGACGATAACGTTAGCGATGGCCTTCTCCTTACCATTAAAACTTGGTAGCCACGCTTTCACTTATCGTAACGATATTATCTTCGTCGCCGCGGTCGTTATTTTGACAAGTTTGCTAGTACCGACGATTGTCTTGCCACTTCTCTTGCCTAAACAACAAGATAAAGTGACCGAGTCCGACTTAGCGGCGGCTAAATCCGACATGGTCACTGATGCAATTCATATGATTTGGGCACGCTATGGCGATACGCCGAATGCGAGTCAAGTCATCCAAATTTTGGAAGGTCAACGCACGCTCGACCAGCGGCCCAAGCGTTCTGAGATGACCGCACTGTTCAATGAAGCTTATGAGATTGAACAAACGACGATTACGCAACTCGCTCAAGCCGGCGAGATTACGAACGACGACGCTGACCGCTACATGCACTTTGCCGCGCAAACGCGCCTCCAAAATCAGCAAACTTTTGGGCAACGACTCGTTTTATATTTCAAGTTTGTCGTCATTAGTCGTTTTTCATTAAGTAAACACGCCCGCGCGCGTCGTCGGGCGGCCCATCAATTTCAACGTGGCAACCGGGACTTATCCCGGGACCAATTACGGCGACGGAAGCAACAAATGTGGCAACAGATGCAAAAACTAGAAGCTAAGCCGTACACCGCAGTCGTCAACTTCTTAAATGACCAATACGCGACGCACGACCAAGCGACCGTCGGCTTAGTTCGGCGGGCCTACGATGAACGGCATCGCCGCATGTCCGGGCAACGGGACTTCCAGGATGTTCAAAACGAGCTTTTAATTGAAGCGTTCCAAATGGAATATAACTTCATCCAAGCCCACATCGCTGACCAAACGTTTAACCGCGAACTTGGCAACCAATTATACGAACAAATTTCGACCGACCAATTAGTTTATTTACAATCAGTCAATGATGATTAACCATCAGTCTTCAAATAGCATGACAAAATAGTCGTCACCCTTTGTTGGTGACGACTATTTTGGTATGCAGGTTTCAATTATGCCGTCATTTAAACTATCAGATAACAGCAATAAAAGTCGCCACATACATGGACTTATACTTCCAATCGCAATCCACATAAATAGTGCTACCAACAACTGCCAAGTAAGGCGCTAGCAGCCCAACTTTACAATTCTTTACACAAACAGTATCAAAATAATATATTAGCCGCGTATGCTACTACTAACAACTATTGGGAGGAAAATTGGCATGGCTGAATATGACCCCGCCGCGGTGACCCCTTGGCCCGATATCTACAAAAAAATTAATGAACCATCATCGAATCACGACTACCAAAAATTTGGTGTTTTGACCGACCTATTGACCATCAATACTGACCAAGCTCACTGGGATGAGCTGAATTACTGGCTCGACCGCTTTTATGGCACTAGCTTAGTGCCACTCATCAATCGCTGGCTACTGACCGCCCTCACCCAACTGAACTATCAAGATCACATCGAACTGCCACTGGAGGCCCGCTCAACAGTCGTCATTCATGACTGCGACTTGGCTGGCCACGGGACGACCCAAGTCCGCTTGTGGTTTCCGATTTCACCAGCCGAGTACAACCAGTTAAATTCCAATTTATTGTTCGATAATGGGGACCATTTCAACGTAGTTATGGAACGCTTGCTTAATCAAATATTACATGGACAGACCTTAAACTATCAGTTGACGGACCGGCAAAAGCTCATTTGGCAAGCGGCTAAATCCGGTGGTGCCGTCATCACAGTTAAAGAATTAATCCACTTACGCCACCAATAATTAGTACCATACCAACTACCCATCCCAATGAGGAGGCCTTTTTCAATGCAACACTTCATTACAACCGCTGATTTATCCTTACCCGCCACTAAAGCTATTATTGCGCAGGCTCAAGCCATGCAACGGGCGCCACAAAATTTTACCAGCGTTGGTCGCCACCAGCAATTAGCCACCCTCTTTTTTGAACCGAGCACGCGAACCCGGTTGAGCTTCACCGCGGCCATGCAAGCACTCGGTGGACAAGTCTTAGGCTTTGAATCCATCGACTCAACTTCGGTCACCAAAGGCGAGTCACTGGCCGATACTATTCGGGTGGTGTCGCAATATGTCGATGCGATTGTCGTCCGGCATCCCACTGCTGGGGCCGCGGCCGTCGCCGCCACCCATGCCAGCGTACCGGTAATTAATGCTGGTGACGGTGACCATTTACATCCGACCCAAACGTTGACAGACTTGGCGACGATTGATCGATACAAACACCGCCTCAATCACCTAACTATTGCCTTTGGGGGCGATTTGAAGTACGGCCGGACGGTGCATTCCCTAGTGCAAGCGTTAATGCAATATCCACATAATCGCTTTATTTTTGTGGCGCCGACGCCCCTCCAAATTCCCAATACCCTTTTGACCCAACTTCAGACTGCTGGAATTGATTTTCAACTCTGCGATAGCTTTGACAGCATCGACGAGCATCTCGACGTTTTGTATATGACCCGCCAACAAACCGAGCGCGTCCCACAATCAGTAGCAGCTACGGTCAAACTGGTCCCATTAACTTTAGCTTGCGACCGTTTGTTAGCCAGCGATACCTTACTACTGCACCCATTACCGCGGGGCAGCGAATTACCGACCAGCTTTGACCACCTGCCGCAAGCGCATTACTTCGACCAAGTACGTATGGGAAAGTATGTCCGCATGGCCTTACTCGCCTATTTACTACCACCCGTACCCGCGGCGGCACATCACGATAAATTAGTGAAGTTGCGCTACTAACGGTCGTCGCCAGCAATTTTACGGTGGCTCCCGTAAACTGGATTCATAAGCAGTTAAGGTTCGGGGTGATGATGATGTTATTTCGGAATGCCGATGATCGGTTACGAGCAATTTCCGATGGCGTTTTTGCCGTCGTGCTGACCATCATGGTACTCAACATTAAAGTACCCACTAGTGCGTTGTCGACCGCCGCGATGTACCGTTTGGGCCAGGCGATTGCTACGTACTTAATTAGTTTTGCCGTCGTGATTCAGTATTGGCATTTTCATTAGGAACTTTTCAGTCGCAACGCCACTTTGCCAACCACGATTATCATTTTAAACTCAACCTATTTGGCGTTAATTTGCCTCCTTCCCTTTGCAACGGCTTGGCTTAAAGATAGTGGTTTAACTAAAAGTAGTGCGATTGCGTTTGCCGTCGTGATTATGCTCGTTGATACGTGCCAACTATTGTTATTTCGCGGCATGATTCATTTATTTTTACAACCGCCCTATCTTTTAACGGCCCATGACCACGAAGAATATCGGTCCGTCAAAGTGATGTTGGCGTTGAGTGGGATATACCTCTTAGTTAGCCTGACTTACCCTCATTTTATTTTAGTCATCATCGTCGCTGGCTTAGGATTTCGGGTGTTCACCACCCATTTGATTCGCTGGCTAGCTCACCATCGACCTTAATGCTTGTATCATTTTAACCGCCAAGTAACTGGCGGTTTTTTAGGCATTGCGACTGGCAATGCTTTGACAACTAATCCGACCATTGGCATACTAAAACCAATCACTTCAAGGAGGCTTTTTTTGATGACTACAACCAACGAAGCACTACTGATTATTGATTACACGAATGATTTCGTCGCTTCAGACGGTGCCCTGACTTGCGGCGTCCCCGGCCAAAAATTAGCACCCCAGATTATCGCCTTAGCCGATGACATGGTTGCGAAAAACGGCTGGGTCTTGTTACCAACTGACGTGCATACCCCACATGATCCTTACCATCCTGAAAGTAAGCTTTTTCCCCCACACAATGTCCGTAATACTTGGGGCCGTGAACTGTATGGGCCACTGAAAGACTGGTACCAATCACAGACGGATAATGACCAAGTGTGGTTATTCGATAAGACACGTTACAGTTCGTTTGCCGGTACTGATTTAGATTTACGCTTGCGTGAACGCCACATCACGACCCTCCATCTGGTCGGCGTTTGTACCGATATTTGTGTCTTACATACCGCCGTTGATGCCTATAACTTAGGTTATCAATTAGTCATCCACAAACAAGGTGTTGCTAGTTTCGACCAAGCTGGTCACGAGTGGGCCTTGCGCCACTTCAAAAACAGTCTCGGCGCCCTTGTCGTTGACTAACGAACGACATTCGCCATCGTAAAAAAGAGGTTTCGCCACGGATAAACGTCGCGAAACCTCTTTTTGGATAGTCATCAATTTAGCTGCCGGCTGCATGACAGTCAGCAGCGGCAATCAAACAACTTTGCCGTGCCCACACACTAAATTTAGTTCGGGTTTGTTTCAACCCATTTATTAATCATCACAATATTTAACGCAGATTCTAAGACAATCGCGACCACCATGACGAGAATGCCGAGCCATAGTGAATCGATATTGCTGCTGCCAAAAGCGGTATACATCAGATTGGATAACCAACCGAATAAGAACGTCACAATCCGTAACGTCAAGAAGATGACGATGACGTAAACGATAATGTTGACGACCCGTTGGCGCGCTTTTGGTAAGAAGTTGCTAGCCGAATTCATAACCAGATGCACTAATGAAATCGTTGACCAAGCTAAGATATTAATCACTAAACTCAAGCCTAAGATGGTGCCGGCCGCCGCCCAGAAATTAAAGCTCATGCCATATTGGCTCATCATCAATTGCATTTGTTCATACGAATCTGACAGTGATGACCAGCCAATTGCGGCCGTTAAAGCGTATAAGACCACTTGTACTAAGACTAAGTAGATGAACGCTGCCAAGGAAGACAATAGGTTCATCGCATAGAACTTCCAATTACTAATCGGAATCAGCCGATACGTATCACTGGTGTACGCCTTTTCAGCGACAATCGCGACTAAAATGACCCCAATCAAGTATGGGAAAATCGCCCAACTACAAAAGGCATAAAATAACGAGACACTGGAGAAATTACCGGAAATCGCCGTCCACAAGGTCGTAACGACCGTGGCAATCAATTCCAAAATAATCAACCAGTTGATGCGACGGACCTTCGTTTGCCCCATCACTTTAAATAATGAGAAACTACTTGTCATCGGCAGCACCCCCAACTTCATACAAGCTTTCGTAGTAATCTTCAATCTCAACGCCTAATTGGTCCCGAATCTCATCGGCACCTTTGTGAACCGCAATCGTTTGGTCTTTAACGACCACGATTTCATCCAGCAAGCTCGCAATCTCGTGGACGTAGTGATCACTAATCAATAACGTCGCGTTATCTGGCGTCCACTTCAAAATGCTGCTAATAACTTGCTTGCGACTCATACTGTCGATACCACTAAACGGTTCATCCAACAAATAAAGTTCGGTTTGCCGCGCTAACGTCAGGGCAATGATCAACTTTTCTTTGGTCCCTTTGGATAACGCCGTCAATTTTTGACTCGCATCCAATTGTAAAAAGGTCGCCATTTCTTGGTAACGGTCGTTACTAAAATCAGGGTAGACCGTTTGGTAAAATTTCACCACTTGATTAATTTTGGTGCTCTTATCGAAGCCTTTCAAATGGTCCGAAAAACTCGTCTTTTGTTTGCGATGCATCACATCACTACTATCGCCAACTTTAATCACGCCTTGACCTTGAGCGTTGCCGGTAATTAGCCGCATCAGCGTGGTTTTACCGGCCCCGTTTTCACCTAACAGCCCGACAATCTTGCCGGTACTGAGGGTTAACTGCCCATCATGTAAAATGACTTGGCGATTGCGCTTGTAGTTTAAGTTTTGAATCGATAATGCAGTACTCATTGAGCAATCCCCCTCTTTTCAATATATTGTTTTAAACTCGTTAAAATTTCGGCATCTGTCAAATTGAAGGCGTGCAACTGATCATAAGTTTGCGCCAGTTGCGCCATCACCAGCTGATCTTTCAGTTGGGCTAACCGCGTCGTATCGGTCGTCACAAAGTTACCTTTGCCCCGTTGCGACGTTAGCGTCCCCTCCGTAATCATCTCACCTAAGGCGCGTTGCACCGTATTGACGTTAACCGTCAAATCAACGGCCAGTTGTCGCACCGGCGGCAATTGAGCGCCAGCGGTGAGTTGACCGTTCAGCATTTCATGATACAAATGCGTCTTAATTTGATAATAAATTGGCACTTTGTCGTCAAATTTCACGTTGTCCTGCCTCCCTAGTGTCCCATTTAACTATTACACTATAACATCCGTTATCGTTGGGTGCAACCTTTAAGTCATTTGATTTCAGTGATCGGCTCAAAGATTAGTTTTGTTGTATTTCTAACATAAAATTTCCATATTGAAAACGCCGCCAACTAGCTTATACTAAGAGTAGGAGATGATGGTTATGTTAAAAAATATGAACGTCTTAGCTTTAACCCGGGCTATCGATATTGCTTATAGCGATGCCGAAGTCCAAGCACAACCGGAATTACAAGCCTTATTGGGGCGTGCCGCGCAAAAACTTGACCGCGTGGAAGATTATCACCTGGTAGCCCAAGACTTACGACAAAGTTTGGCGGCCTTTAATCAACGACCACAAACCGTTGTTGATCTATATACTTTGTTAGTCGCGGATTGCCCTGTTATTGCCTAATTCTTATCTCTAGCTATCGGTAGATTGTAAAATTAATCCGAACGCTGTTCGGACAAAAAAGATCAGCTTCC
>NZ_AYGX02000165.1 GCF_000498955.2 Lactiplantibacillus fabifermentans DSM 21115
TTGTTGTGAGAATTACGCTTTCATTGTATAATCATTGCAAAAATTGATTTTTAACTACAAAAGTTGTAATTTTAGATAAAACAAGAAAAATCCCGCACTAACCTTAATTGGTCGGTGTAGGATTTTTTATAAGGTTTACAAAAAAGGTTAAAAGATGTAAAACTGGAAAAATGAAGCACCGGCAATATAATGAAAATTGATTTTAACTGCATTCTGGTACGATTCTGGTACAGGCTATGTTAAACCACTGTCATAGAAGCAAATAATACTGTTACCCTTAAGTAGTCATCTACTTAACGTAACAATTCCTAACCGCTTGACCCCTCGGGGTTCAAGCGGTTTTTTTGTGCGCATTTTTTGGTACGATTAACGCAGGAAAGTTGTTGCAAGTCGGATAAATAGGTATGGTATTATGGTTATTCCAAAAGGAAGGGAAAAGAAAAAAATGAGTATGAAATTTCGAATGGATTCGGAGGATATTGATTTTATAAAAAAAGAGTATCCTGATGTTTTTAAAATGCTTATCCCGTATGCGAGTGAGGATGAAAAATACCCATTCGATGTGCCAGATGATGTTGAAGAGGAGATAAACGATGCTATTACTGCCCATATCCTAGATGGATCTAGTTTGACAGCGGCTGATGAACCATTAACTCCCAAGGGATTAAAACTTGATAATTTGATTTGGAAAATGTATTCATAGATGACGGCGAAGGCCGCTTTTTTGTCACAGTAATCGGAATGAGTTTTTCTTTAATTGCATCTGTATGGATTTGATAGTTAATTATTTCTCTGTCGAATGCCATTGCAATAACCTCCATTTTTAAACCCGTCGATTTCAACGGGTTTAGAACACGAACAATATTGTGACAGATAAGCGAACTGTTTGTAAATCACAGTTGAAAACGCTCATCGAGTTATTTTTTCCTGTTATTCTAGGATATTGTTTTCTGAATAAGTAAATGTTTTATAACTGGACTTAGCGTACAAAAAAATTTTGTGTTTGTTGAACTTGTGAGTTCCGTAGTGATTGTTGTGAACAGCACTAATTGTGGCTCAATAGTTAGTTTGGTTTGTGATATTCTCTGACCATTCTACAGCCGTTTTTCTTTTGACAACCATATTTTAACAGAGTTTCCAAAAAAGACGTAAAAGTAGATGAAGAGAAATGAAATAGTTAAAATCTGGACTGGCCAAATTCGAATACCGCTAGCTTTTTGAAGATTGTATTGAATTAAGTTGCACAGGCAATAATTATGTCGAGAAAATAAAAATAACGCCGACCCAATACTGGTATCAGCGTTATTTAGTAGGTTGTGAATAATAGTTAAAATTCGTAGCAGAACTAGACGTGATTAAGCGTATCTATACCGAGTCTTAGTTACTAACGCGGCTAGTCCCATCGCCATAATTGATCGTCACGCCTGGTTGCACGTTGAAAATGTAAATATTAAAGCTAACGGTATTGTTACCAACGGATTGGCCGCGCATTTGAACCCCGCGGGCTAACAGTTCGTTGCCTTTGAAAATAGGCTTAACTTCATAACGAACATAGTGACTTTTATCGGCGCGTAAGTAGTCGGCGACTTGATTTTCATAAGTCACCATTTCCGGGGCGTTCAGTGAACGGGTCCCGGTCATCAAGTTTTTCCAGTTGCTGTTTTGACCCGTGAGTTGGTAGCCGATTAAGTGGCTACGGTTGTATAACCAAGTGCCGCCAACTTTCTTTTGGTGCCAGCCAGTTGGTTTAACGTCGCTGATTGAGCCTCGTTCCGCGCTAGGCATCAATGATTTGTTCAATAGGGCATTGGCGGCCGTGACCCGGTTTAAATGGTCCAAATCGCCGTATTTTTGCCAAGCGCCGTTACTAGTTGATAAGTCGGCTTTACTGAAGCCGGGATTATTGTTATTGATGGTGATGGTTTGTTGACCATCGTAGTTTTTATCAGCTAACGTGGTGTTGCTTGGATTTTTAGTGGCTTTAACGGTCGTAGCGGCGGTCGTTTTAGTCGCGCCGTCTGCCTTGTTTTTAGCCTTTTGTTTTTCAACGGTACTTTGCAACTTCGCCACGGATGATTGTTCGGACTTTAAGCTGCTCGACGCGCTGCGATTATCGGCCTGTAATTTTTTCAACGAACTGTCATTAGCAGTCGTCAGCCAACGCGTTTTGTGGACCTTTTTGACTTGCGGTGACGAATCACTACTAGTGGTCGTCGTCGTGTTACTGCCCATTAAGCCAAAACTGACGAACAGTAAGATTAGTGCCGGCCAGCTATGTTTGAACCACTGCCAACCGCGATATTTTTTGAAAAGTCGCCAGCCCCAATAAATGGTGGCGATAAGTAAGATGAGTCCTAAGTATGTCATGTTGTTTCCTCCAAATTAACGATACGACTTCCGATAACCAGCCGCTTGGGCTTGGGCCTCTGTGCTGAAATAGACGGCATTTTTGCCAGCCATGTGGTAATTATGACCAGTTTCCACGTGATAGATCTTGGACCGGGAATTACCAACGATGCGACCGGTTTGCGCGGTATCTGTATCCCCCGAGAAGTTATTAGCGTGGTTCGTTGAAGTCGTCGCTGTTTGACTGTTTTGGGCCGCTTGCGAGCTGGCTGCTTTGGAATTAGCGACAGCTTGTGAAGATGCTTGGGATGACGCTACTGAAGCTGATTTAGCCGCGGCCTTGGAAGAAGCCCGCGCCGCCACGATGACCGCTTTAGAACTCGCCTTAGCGGACGAGGCGGCGGATTCGGAGCTTGCCTTAACGGCTGCTACGGATTCGGAGTGACTGTCAGCAAGTTCGGAAGACTGTGAGCTTGCTTGGTTATGGGCTTCTTCGACCGTTGAAGCTGATTCGCTGAGTTTTTTGGCCGAAGCGGCATACGCGGCGCTTTCCGCTTTAGCAGCGGACCAGGCTTTGGCGTCGGCTGAGTTGCGTTTAGTGACGTAAACGGTCTTAGTCTGAACGTCAGCTTTAGAACTAGACTTTGAGGTTGTGGTGGCGCCACAACCGGTTAGCAAAGTGAGACTTAATAAGGCCCACAAAATGGTATGTTTTCGGTACATAAGAGTTCCCCTCCAATAAGTAATATCTAAATTATACAAGAAAGGAAAAGCCGTGGTAAAGGTAAATAAACGCGTTTTACTAAGTAATTGATGGCTTAACGATTAGTTTTTTATAACAAATAAGATTAGATACATATATGATTACCACCGGTCAAGATGTTGCTAAAGCAGGTCAGTACCCTTAACTAAATGAGAATCCACGGTGAGGTCGGGGGAAAACCCGCGGTCACGGTTGTATAAATGAAATAAGATTGCGATAATAGGGACAATTAAACTTTTTGGGGGAATGAGTTTTGAAGGCAACGCTACAAAAAATTGGGGCGACGTTGAATAAACGCATGGGTATTATTAAGGCGCTATTCATCTTTTCCGTCCTGTTATTTGTGATTACCGAAGTCGGCAAAATTGCGAAAGAAGTTCGTGGCGATCAATTAGCAACGGCTTTAGCATCGCAAAGTTGGTGGCACTTGTTGAGCATGGTCGTCATTGGTATTATCGCGGTGACCCCGATGTTGACCTATGACGTCATGATAACGAAGTTCCTACCGAATCATTATTCGTTAGGATATATTTTAAAGGCGGGTTGGATCACCAACACGTTTACTAACATTGGGGGCTTTGGCGGCGTCTTAGGGGCGTCGTTACGAGCAAACTTTTACAATAAAGCGGCTAGCAAGAAACAAATTGTCTTTGCAATTTCGAAGATTGCCTTGTTTTTAGTTTCCGGCTTGTCACTGTATTGTATGATTTCGCTCGTCTTAGTGTATGGCTTTCAGATTGGTCATATGTATAGTAGTTACTGGATTTGGCTGATTGGGGGCGCGCTGTATTTTCCAGTTATCTTTATTTTTACTCGGGTAAATGACTCAGAATTCTTTGAAGGCTTAACTTTAGGCAACGTTGTGCGGTTGCTCAGTGGCTCATTTGGTGAGTGGACCGGCTGTGTCCTGTTCTTCTTATTGATTGGGAACTTTATGGGCTTACCGATTGATTTTGCCGCGGTGGTCCCGTTGTTCGTGATTGCCTCCGTTGTGGGGGAAGTTTCGATGGTGCCCGGGGGCTTAGGGTCCTTTGACGTCTTCATGATTTTTGGCCTGGGTGCCGTGGGCGTTTCCCGTCCTGACGCGGTGGCTTGGCTGTTATTTTATCGGCTGTTTTATTACATCATTCCGTTTGCGATTGGCCTAGGACTGTTCATTCATGAAACGGGGCATCGTTTTAACGTCCGCTTGGAAGGTATTCCGAAAGTCGCATTACAACGGGTGGCCCAAATGACGTTAACGGTCTTCTTATACGTTTCGGGTTTCTTGATGTTACTAATGTCGACCGTGCCGAACTTTGCTTACAACAATAAATGGTTCTTACAAGTTTATCCGTACACGTTTTTCTTCATCAATCAAGCCAGCAGTATCATTATGGCCTTCTTGCTGATTGGGGCGGCGCTCGGGACTGCCGGGCGGGTCAAGCGGGCATTTTGGCCAACCGTGATTATTTTACTCGTGGCCATCTTAAATACGATTCGTTGGTTAGTGGTCTACGATGCCATTTCGATGAAGTTCATTATTTTCTTAGTCATCGTCTTAGCCATCGTGGCGTTATCTCGACACGCATATTATCGTGAACGGTTGGCCTTTTCGTGGGGGCAAACGTTGTGGGTGAGTGCCGTGTACGTCTTCACGTTCGTGTTGTATACGATTGTCGGCGTTTATAACGCGCCGCAAATCCATCACCGGCATGCGGTCCCCGATGCGCTATTCTTCCCATCGCAAAAGCTGTGGTTATTTGGGATTATTGGGTTAGTTTTAGCAGCTTTGATTGTCGTCGCGATGTATCGCTACTTTGCCCAAGGGAAAAACGAGCGGCTCGGTCAAACATTAGATGCGGAGCGGGTCCAAGCCGTGATTGATCAGTTTGGTGGCAATGAGATTTCGCATTTGGCTTATTTAAATGACAAGCTCGTTTATTATTACCAAGTTGAGAGCGTCGACCAATTGATCTTCTTGTACCAACAGAAGGCCGACAAATTGATTTTAATGGGTGAGCCGTTTGGTAACCAGGCAATGTTACAGCCGGCCTTAGAACAGCTCATGGACGACGCTGATAGCGATGGCTGTTCGTTGGTCTTTTACGAAATCAACGAAACGTTGACGATGCGGCTACATGAAATGGGCTTTGACTTCATCAAGACTGGTGAAGAAGGTCATGTGAAGCTAGCTGACTTCAGCTTAGCTGGCAAACGCTTGCGCGGTGAGCGGGCCTTGATGAATAAATTTAAGCGAGATAACTATGACTTTGCAGTCATCAAGCCACCCTTTAGCGCTGACACAATGGCCGAGTTGCGCGCCGTTTCGGATAGTTGGCTGGCCGGTGAAACGGAAAAAGGGTTCTCGCTGGGCTTCTTCGATGAAACTTATTTGAACCAAGCGCCAATTGCGGTCGTCTATGATCCCGACCATCAAATCGTGGCGTTTGCCAACATCATGCCCCAAGGCAACGACCAGATTGCTTCAATTGACTTGATGCGTTCCAGTAAAGCCGCCCCATCTGGGATTATGGATACCGTCTTTGTGCACTTGTTTGAACAAGCCCGCGATGATGGCTATCAATATTTCAATATGGGGATGGCCCCGTTAGCCGGAGTCGGCGTGTCGCGGTACAGTTTTATTCAAGAAAAAATTGCCCATTTAATTTATGAATATGGGTATCAGCTATATGGATTCCAAGGCTTACGGTCGTATAAAGAAAAGTATGTGACCGATTGGGAACCGAAATATATCGCTTATCGTAAACGTAATTCGTTAATCTTTACGATTTTGCAATTGCTGCAAGTGGTCAATACGCGCATTGATAAACATAACAAACATCGGCGTAATCCATTTATTTTGAAACATTGGTTGAATAACCATCAACATTAACGCGATTTTGGCACTAGTTAGTTCACATTCAATTGTGAGGTGGCTAGTGCTTTTATTTTGGACTAAAAAGCAGCGCAGATGATTGTGAATCAGAAAACGGGGGCCTATGATAAAACCATTAAAAATTTAATTTTTGATGGGATTGTGGGGGATACCGATGCGGAAATATTTGATGCAAGTTGCAATCTATACGCAATATTTTAGCCGGGTGCTGCTGGATAGTTGGTCACTCTTTATTTACACACTCGGCTTGCCAGTCTTTTTAATGCTAGTCAATGACCGCAAGTATTTAGGACAGTCCTTGACTTGGTGGCAATATACGAACTTAGTGTTGCCATTTGTGGCGTGGGTCGTGATTGCCAATACGTTAGAAATGTTAGCCGACGTGGCGCGGATGCGTGAGCAAGGTTATTTGAAGCAATATTATTCATTAGTGGTTAGTCCTTCAGTTCTGATTGTCAGCAAGCTACTCGTTAACTTAATGATGCTGTTACTCATTATTAGTGGGGTCGGCTTGGTTAGTGGTTGGCTGTTTCATTTGCCAGTAGGGGCGCTCCTCGTCCGGTTATGGCTAACACTGTTATTAAGTTATTTGCCACTAGTGGGACTAAGCTTGCCGATTTTGAGTTGGTCAGTGCGGTACCAGTCCGTTAACGCCATCGTCAATGTAGTCGCGTTAGTCATTATGCTCGGTTCCGCGGCGGTGATGACGGCTTTTACGATTAGCTTCAACAGTTTTATTTGGAACTTGGTTAGTCCAGCATTTCTAATCACCGACAGTTTTTATGCCATTGGCGGCCATTTTAGCGCGTTCGCTGGCGCATACGGTGGGGTGTTATTAGTGGCGCTAGTGATTGGGATGATTAGTTATCGGCAGTTAAAAATCTTGCCCACGGAGGGAATCTAAATGGAAATTCAACATTTAACTTATACGTTTCCGCAGCAAACGACCCCGTTTTTTCAGGACTTGAGTTTTAACTTGGCCGCCCAACACGTCAATTTCTTAATCGGCGCCAACGGCAGTGGTAAAACAACTTTAGCGGATCTGTTAACGGGTTTACGGCAACCAGACCAGGGGCCGCTTGCAGTGCCGCGCCATGCGCTGTATCTCAATCAACACTTGCCGATGTTAATGGGGGTGCGCATTAGCGATGTGGCCCGCTTAGTTTTGGGCATTGAATATGGCCGCCCACAGCTCACCTTGACCGACTTACAGCCGTTAGTCGATGCTGCCACGTTTGACTTTCTAACGCCAATTTGGCAGCAACATTACGGTGACCTTTCCGGTGGGCAACGAAAGCTAGTACAGTTACTCTTATTCTTACAAGTTGACCGCGATTTCGTCGTTCTCGATGAACCCACGGCGGAAATCGACCGCGAGCACGCGCAATATTTATTCAAAGTGATGCAAGCCCATCCGCAGCGTACCTATTTAGTGATCACGCACGACCGCCGGGATTTAGATGCCTTCAACGACTATCAAGTACTCTGGTTAGCGGACCATCAAATCAAGGCCGCTCTGACCAAACAAGCCTTCAAACAACAACCGCCCACCGCTAGTTTCTTGCAAGCGTTCCAACATAGTTAGCTTTAGCATTGCCGCAATTGGCTGACCGTAATTCCATCGTCCTGGGACCGGTCCAAGCCTGAGAAGCGGTCTTGGACCTCGCTTTTGAGCCTGAAAAGCAAGTCTCAAAAGACGTCCGTGGTGTAAACGGGCAAAAAAACGCCCGTTAACGCCACTTTCAGGACGATTCCATTACGATCAGCCGATTGCTAATTTCAGCTCACTTTCGAAACAATATTAAGTAGATGAAATTGTGACTGAATATTTTCGATGACAGTTAGGCTAATCAAAAATAGCCATCAATAACCGACTTTAAGAAAGCACCTTCAAAAATGTCAGTGACGTCAGTCCGGCAAAATTCAGCCGAGCTAACGCTACTGACTCACAACTAAATGGCGTTTGCCATGAGAAAACGTGGCAACTGCCAACGCTGCTCGATTAACTATATTTACCTTGCAAAAAAGGAGTTATCGACATGAAAATAATGTCGATAACTCCTTTTTTGGTTACTAATTTGTAAGTCTAGTTAGCTGGAGGTTGGCCCTAATAGAATCCGCCGTGCAGGTGGCGTTAGCGCGATGCTTTTTTCGCGCTTACACCACGGGCGTCTTTCAAGACTTGCCCTTTAGGCTTGAAAGCGAAGTCCAAGCCCGCTCCTTAGGCTTGGGCTGTCCCGCACAGCGGATGGAATTAGGACCGACCGGAAGCGGACATTGTCACAAGTTAATTTTGGACCACGGAAAACCTGATTAGTTCGTGTATTTGTTTGGTAGTACGTGTTTGAAAGACTCGAAGCCGGTGAAAATGTCAGCTAAGGTGTGGCCGTCGATGAAGAGGTCCATGTTTTCGGCCGGGGCAAAGCCCATTTTAGTCGTATTGCTTAGCATTTCGACAAGCGGATTGAAGAAGCCGTCGATATTGTAGAGGGCGATGGGTTTTTGATGAATATCCATTTGACTCCACGATAACATTTGCATGAACTCTTCAAAGGTCCCAAAGCCGCCCGGTAAGACGATGAAAGCATCGGCTAGATGTAACATTTTTTCTTTGCGTTCCGTCATCGTTTTGGTTTCGACAAACGTGGTTAAGCCGTCCATCGCTAAGCCGCGTTCAACTAAGAAGTGGGGAATGATTCCAATCACGCGGCCTTGATGGTCCAAGGTCGCCTCGGCCACTTTGCCCATCAAACCATGGTCACCGCCACCATAAACGAGTTGATAGTCATTATCGGCTAAGTAGTGGCCTAATTCGGTCGTCTTTTCACTAAATTGCGGGTCTAACCCCGAGTTTGAACCACAAAAAACACATACATTATGAATTGCCATAATCAATCCTCCCAAAATTTTCAATGGTGTGAAACAAATATCTATGAAGCTGATCCTACAACGAGTTAACAAGCGGGTCTTTCCAAAGATTGGTGAAGGCGTAATTGCCGTTGTGAGTCAGCAGCAATTCCAGTAGCCGTGGCGACCGGTTCGAGCCAAAAAGCGGTCTCGAACCTCACTTTGAAGCTCGGCAAAACCCGCCAATCTTCAAAGATGTCGGTGGCGTAAGTCCGGCGAAGTGCAGCCAAACTAACGCCACTGGCACGGCAACTTCCATTGCTGCTGACTCACAACTAAATAGATTTTGGTATCAGAAAACGTGGTAACTACCATCGCAGTGATTAATTGGCTTATCCGTGATTTGGCTTTGTCGGCTATGCTAGTTAAAACCTAACGATTCACGCAATTTGGAACATTATTATACTTATAACCGGGTGCCATGATGACAGTTATCGATGTTACCATCACTTTTTAAAATTATCATACAGTTTAAGCTGTGGTCATCAAGCTGTAATCAAGAACACTCAGTCCTGGATTCATTTGCTAACCAATTTTTGACATTAAGCTGAACTTAGCAGTTGGCCGACCGTAATGGAATCCGTCCTGAAGGTGGTGTTAACGGGTGTATTTTGCCCGTTTACACCACGGACGTCTTTTGAGACTTGCTTTATAGGCTCAAAAGCGAGGTCCAAGACCGCTTCTCAGGCTTGGACCGGTCCCAATACGATGGAATTACGGTCGGCCAACTGCGGCAAGTAGCGGCAAGCGCAAAAAAGTTTAAATAAAAAGACTGGTTACCCAGTCTTTTTTATTAAGCATTAATCGTTTGGTCCACCGATATCATAGTCAGTATCTTGCATGGCTTCAACTTGACCTAAACGATAACCGTTCCCAACTTGTGAGAAGAAGTCATGGTTAGAAGTCCCCGTTGAAATCCCATTCATGACGACCGGATTAACATCTTCCGCCGTGTCTGGGAAGAGGGCATCTTGGCCTAAGTTCATTAACGCTTTGTTGGCGTTGTAACGACTAAAGGTTAAGACTTCATCCGACCAACCAACTTGATCGTAAACTAAATGAACATAGTTTTCTTCGTTTTCGTAGAGTTTGTATAAGAAATCAAACATCCAGTCCTTGAATTCGGCTTGTTCCTTTTCAGAGCGTTCCTTAAAGCCTAATTGGAACTTGTAACCAATGTACGTCCCATGGACACTTTCGTCCCGCAAAATCAATTTGATGATTTCAGCGACGTTTGGTAATTGGTTATGCCCCAAATAATAAAGTGGGGTGTAGAAACCAGAGTAGAACAAGAAAGTTTCCAAGAAAACGTTGGCGACTTTTTGTTTCAAAGGATCTTCGTCTAAGTTGTCATACAACTTGTAAATCCACTTAGCTTTGTTTTGTAAATATTCTTCACTGTCGCTCCAGTCGAAGATTTCGTTGATTTCATCCGGTGTGTTTAACGTTTCAAAAATCGTGGAATAACTCTTCGCATGAACGGATTCCATGAATTGAATATTGTTCAATACGGCCGTTTCGTGAGACGTAACCACGTGACGCCGTAATGATTGTAACCCGTCTTGAGATTGTAACGTGTCAAGTAACGTTAAGCCCCCAAAGACGTGGCCCACAACCCAGCGATGATCGTCGTCTAATTCACGCCAATCTTGCATATCGTTGGAAACTGGAATCCGAGTATCGAGCCAAAATTGTTCGGTCAACTTTTCCCAAGTACTCTTATCGATTGCATCTGAAACTTGATCCCAGTTAATAGCTTTATAGTTACCATTACTGAGCAATTTTTGGTAATAAGCCAAATCTGTTGCCATAGGCAGAATTCCTCCTAGCTAAATCTAATGTCCTAAATGACGCAACTTTCACATTCATTGACGCCGACTTCACCATCATCATCCGTAAAGGTCCGGATGTAATAGATCGACTTGATGCCTTTCCGGTAAGCATAGTTCCGTAAAATGTTCAAATCCCGGGTGGTCATCTTGTCAGTCCGACCGTCTTTCCATTCATATAAGCCGGCTGGAATGGTTGAACGCATGAATAACGTTAAGCTCATTCCTTGGTCGACATGTTGTTGGGCGGCGGCGTAAACGTCGATAACCTTGCGCATGTCGGTGTCATAGGCTGACTTATAATAGTTTATTGTATCATTAGATAGGTAGGGAGCGGGATAATAAATCTTACCAATTTTCTTTTCTTGCCGTTCTTCGACTCGATTGATGATTGGATGTAAGCTCGCCGTCGTGTCATTGATATATGAGATTGACCCGTTTGGCGCCACTGCCATGCGGTTTTGATGGTATAAGCCATCTTGCATAACGGCATCGCGGAGAGCGGCCCAGTCAGCTTTTGAAGGAATAAAAATGCCTTTGAAAAGTTCAATGGTCTTGTCATATTTTGGTTGCCAGTCATCATTGATATATTTATCGAAATAACTGCCATCCGCATATTTTGATTTTTCAAAGTTAACGAAAGTTTCGTGACGTTCACGGGCAATTTCGTTAGAAGCTTTGAGCGTCCAGTAGTTTAAAAGTAAGAAGTAGATGTTCGTAAAGTCAACCGCTTCTTTGCAACCATATTCCATTTGGTTCTTAGCGAAGTAGGCGTGTAAGCCCATGGCCCCTAGACCAATCGTATGCGCTTGGCGGTTACCTTTTTGAATCGAAGGTACGACATCGACGTTGGAGTTATCAGTGACAAATGTTAACGCGCGGACCATGGCTTCAACGGAGTGGCCGAAGTCGGGTGATTGCATTAAGTTAACGATATTGGTTGAACCTAAGTTACAGCTAATATCGGTCCCCATTTTTTCGTATTCTTGTTGGTCATTGATTAATGAAGGGGTTTGCACTTGCATGACTTCGGAACATAAGTTACTCATAACGATTTTGCCGTCAATCGGATTGTCGCGGTTAGCGGTATCCACGTTGACCACGTAAGGATAACCGGATTCTTGTTGCAACTTACTGATTTCGTTTTCCAAGTCCCGTGCTTTAATCTTGGTTTTCTTGATGTTCGGGTTTTTAACCATGTTGTCATATTCTTTAGTGATATCGACATATGAGAATGGTTCGCCGTATTCGCGTTCAACGCCGTAAGGACTGAATAAGTACATATCGGCATCGGCTTTAATTAATTCGTAGAACTTGTCAGGGACAGTCACCCCAAGTGACAAAGTCTTCAAGCGAATCTTTTCATCGGCATTTTCTTTCTTAGCAGATAAGAAGGCAATAATGTCTGGATGGAAAACGCTCAAATAAACGACCCCGGCACCTTGCCGTTGGCCTAATTGGTTCGAGTATGAGAAGCTATCTTCCAATAACTTCATGACGGGAACGACCCCGCTAGCCGCGCCATCAATATGCTTGATAGGGTCGCCAGCGCCCCGTAAGTTACTGAGGTTGATCCCAACCCCACCACCGATTCGGGATAATTGGAGGGCCGAGTTAATCGTCCGGCCAATCGAGTTCATATCATCCGTCGATTGAATTAAGAAACAAGAGATTAATTCACCACGGCGCGCCCGACCAGCGTTTAAGAAGCTGGGCGTTGCCGGTTGGTAACGTTGATGGATGATTTCATCCGCTAAGTCCATTGCTAAACTTTCATCACCGTCGGCAAAGTATAACGCGTTCATGGCCACGCGGTCGATGTAGTTTTCGAGGTAATAGTCACCATTATCCGTCTTTAAAGCGTATTGGGCGTAAAACTTGTAAGCCGCCATAAACGTTTTGAAGTGGAAGTTTTGTGATTTTAAGTAATCGTATAACTTTTCAATGAAACTAAAGTCATATTTGGCCACAAAGCCAGTTTCCAAGTAATCATGTTGTTCCAAATAATCGAAACGGTCTTTTAAGCTCGCAAACTTTTTCGTGTTAGGCGCCACATTTTCGGCGAGAAACGCTGCCAAAGCATCTTGATCCTTGTTCAATGGAATCTGATTATCAACAGGAATATTGATTTCATTATTTAGGTCATAGTAGGTGACGTCTTTTAAATCTTTTAGGCTCATCAGAAATCCTCTTTCTACATAATATAGTTTGGCAAAATGGACGACCCACAATCAGTAAGGTTCTATTGATTGTGGGTCGGTATCAAAATTAGCAATTAACAAGCTATGTAACCACGCAAAAAAGCGCAGTAAAACTAAACAGCGAGTTGTTTTAAAGCATCAGGACGGAAACCGGCAATGCTATTTTCGCCATTGATTTCAACAACGGGAACCGCGTGGAAACCTTGGTCTTTCAAGTAATCCACGTATTCGGGATTAGTGTTGATATTCTTTTCTTCAAAAGCAATGCCGTGCGCGGACAAGAACTTCTTCGTCATTTTGCATTGCATGCAGTTATTCTTAGTAAATACAGTCACTTTTTTCATTTGAATCACCCTTAATTCGTTTTTATCGATAAATTTAGTATACAACAAGATATGGAAATTACAATCAAAAAACACAACATCTTGTGGATGAAAATCATCCAAACTACAAGATGTTGTGTTAGTGACGGCCTTTAACCGTGTTGAAATTTATTTAAAATAATTGTCGTTATTTCTTAGAATCAGTTATCATAGATATAGACCAGAAATTCAGAGGAAAATAAATATGACCAACTATTATTATACACACAATCCTGAGGTTGTGCATGACGAAAAACAATGGAATTTTAAAATCTTTGACCATCAGTTTAATTTTACGACGGATAACGGCGTTTTCTCGAAGCGGACGCTTGACTACGGCTCACGAACCTTGCTGGATGCCTTTAACCCGGCCATCTTACCGGCGGGAGACATTTTAGACTTAGGAACGGGCTATGGTCCGATTGGGATGGCCTTGGCCTATCAATCACCAGACCGGACCGTGGATATGGTCGATGTCAACGAATTGGCGTTGAGTTTAGCCCGTAAAAATACGGCTTTAAATCAGATTACTAATGTTAACATATTTACGTCGGATTGTTATCAACAAATTGAAAAAAATAATTATGCCGCGATTGTCACGAATCCACCAGTACGTGCTGGAAAAGATGTGGTGTCAGCCATGTTGACGGAGGCGCTACCACATCTAGTGGTGGGGGGCACGTTGACGGTGGTCTTGCAGAAAAAACAAGGCGCCCCATCGGCTAAAAAAATGATGACGGCGACCTTTGGTAATTGTGAGATTATTAAGAAAGATAAGGGTTATTATATTTTACAAAGTCGCAAGGAGGGCTGATGACCGATGAGTGAAGCTGAAAAGTGGATGCAAGAAGCATTACATGAAGCTCGGATGGCGGCCGTGATTGGCGAAGTGCCGATTGGGGCGGTAATTGTCCACAATGGCGAAATTATTGGGCGCGGTCACAATTTACGTGAACATGGCCAAGATGCCACCTTACATGCTGAAATCATGGCGATTCAAGAAGCCTGCGAGTATTTGCATAGTTGGCGATTGGAAGATTGCCAAATCTACGTCACGTTAGAACCATGCTTGATGTGTAGCGGGGCGATTTTAAATGCCCGGATTCCGGCAATTTATTATGGCGCCCGTGATCCGAAGGCTGGCGCGGTCCGGAGTTTGTATCAAGTGATGAACGATACGCGGTTGAATCATCAAGTAGAAGTTCACGAACGCATCTTAGCGCGCCCAGCGGGTGAGATGTTAGAAAACTTTTTCCGGGCGATTCGTAAGCGCAAAAAGGCCGAGAAAAAAGCCCGTCGTGCCGCTGCAGAAAAAAAGTTAAACTGATGGCTGGTAATCAACGGCTAAATCATGTATTATAGTATTTGCCGCAAGGCCTTAAGGCAAGGGTGGATTTACGAATCGTGTCAGGTCCGGAAGGAAGCAGCACTAAGTTTGCTTCATCTTGTGCCTTAAGTTTTATGAAAAGTAACAGCTCTCACCATACGGTTGAGAGCTTTTTATTTAAACAGAATTTGAAATGCGGCCGCTGGTTGTGGGCAGGGCCGCGGCGCTGTGGGGCAGACCTGAAGCCAAAAAGCGGTCTTCAGGGCGGTTGCCAGCCAGGAAAACCACCTGTCTAGCAACACGGCCCAAGTTCTAAGGGTGCCCAAAACGCGCCCTAAGAACTTCGACACAGCGCCGGACCCTGCCCACAACCAGCTCAACGCCAATTAAAGTATTAATAGCAGTTGTGCTGTGAGTTAATCAAGACCCTATCGATTTGCTCAATTACCAGCAATAATTCAATAATGGAATATTTCTATATAATATAGTAAGTATTTTACTAAAAATAATAATCAATTAATCCAAATTTAGTCGCAATACCAACTAAAGTTCAAAGAATTACTTGATATAATAAGTAGGTTATCCGCATTAGTCACACTGCTAAATTGTATCGAGACTTATCGGAAATATCGTCATATCATGTTTCTGATTCAAGCTGAAAATAACTGATACAACCAACAGATTATCGTTGCACAGTTGTTATCGAGAAATCAAATTAGCTATCAGCTGACCGTAATGGAAGCTGCCGTGCGGGTGGTGTTAACGGGATTGGGTTGGATCCCGTTTACACCACGGACGTCTTTTGAGACTTGCTTTTTAGGCTCAAAAGCGAAGGGCAAGACCGCTTTTCAGGCTTGCCCTGGTCCTCATGGCGGCTGGAATTACGGTCAGCTGATAGCGGCAATAACCACACACCAAAGATTGACAAGAAAGAAAGGGAGATTCGCATGTATCGGGCCTTATATCGGGTTTGGCGGCCACAGCGGTTTGATGATATCGTTGGCCAACAAATGATTACGCAAACGTTGAAGAATGCCATCATGACTCATCAAACGAGTCATGCGTATTTATTTACCGGACCACGGGGTACTGGGAAAACTTCCGCCGCCAAGATTTTTGCGAAGGCTATCAACTGCCATCACTTAGTTGACGGCGAGCCTTGCAATGAATGTGAAACGTGTCAGGCGATTACGAAGGGCCAATTAAACGATGTTATTGAAATTGATGCGGCCTCGAATAACGGGGTCGAAGAAATTCGTGATATTCGTGATAAGGCGAAGTATGCGCCAACGCAAGCGGATTACAAAGTTTATATTATTGATGAAGTGCATATGTTATCAACGGGGGCGTTTAACGCCTTGTTGAAAACCTTGGAAGAACCACCGGCTAACGTCATCTTTATTTTAGCCACGACGGAACCGCATAAGATTCCGTTGACGATTATCTCGCGGACCCAACGCTTTGATTTTCGGCGGATTACGGCTAAAGATAGCTATGATCGCATGGTCTATATCTTGCAACAAAAAGAAGTCACCTATGACGAAAAAGCGTTGCGCGTTATTGCGCAAGCCGCTGAAGGTGGGATGCGGGATGCCTTGAGCATTTTAGATCAGGTGATTTCGTTTGGGGATAATACCGTGACCCTAGACGATGCGTTGATGGTAACGGGGAGTGTGACGAAGAAGCTGATTGCCGACTATGTTGAAGAAGTGACGAACCATGTCACTAAGCCAGCGCTAGAAACGATGCGGGAAATCTTACAAGAAGGTAAAGATGCCAATCGTTTCATCGAAGATTTAATCAGTTATACGCGCGATGTGTTACTCTATCAGCAGGCCCCCGAAATGGTCGACAGTGTCGCCATGGGGGAAGACGACCAGCGTTTTGAAGACTTCGCTAAAAGTATTGATGCCGAAGTCTTGTATCAGATGGTCAAAACGTTAAACGACGTGCAACAACAAATGCGGTTCACGACCCATCCGGATGTTTATTTGGAAGTCTTGACCGTTAAGCTCGCCCAACTCGATGGGCAAACGGCGGCCACTACTGCGAGTGCGGCGCCAGTTGCCGCGAGTCCTGATGACCCGACGATTCAACAGTTGACGACTAAAGTTGACCAGTTGCAATCAGAAGTTTCGCAATTGAAGAAAAATGGCGTCAGCGCAGCGAAACCGGCCCGACCGAAGAATAATATGAGTAACAATGGCCCCGCCGTGAAAAAGGTTAATGTCAGCCAAGTTTATCCAATCTTGGATTCGGCGACGAAAGCTGACTTGGTCAGTGTTCGCGAAGTTTGGTCGGACTTGATGAATATTTTGAGTGTGACCCAACGGGCGTTAATGCATGTGGCGCAGCCGGTTGCGGCTAGTGACCAAGGGGTGGTTGTGGCGTTTGATTATGCGTTTATTTATCAAAAAGCCATTGATGATCAAACCTTGATGGATGCGTTGAGTAATGGCTTAGACCGCTTAATGGACCAAGCGCCTAAAATCGTCTGTGTGCCCAAAGAACAATGGCCACAGATTCGTAAAGATTACTTGGCGACTCATCAGCCGAGTGGTCCGGCCGCAACCAACGAAGCGCCAAAAAAAGCGCCCGTCGTGGTGGCCGCTGAAAAACAATTTGGTGATTTAGTTGAAGTTAAAAATGATTAGTTAGTCGAAAGGAAATGATTAATATGATGCGTGGAATGGGCAATATGCAAAGCATGATGAAACAAATGAAAAAAATGCAACAACAAATGAGTGCCGAACAAGAGGCGTTAAACGAACAAAAGTTTACCGGTAAGGCCCCTGACGACATGGTGACCGTTACCGTTAGTGGTGACAAGAAGATGCAAGATATCACGATTAAACCGGAAGCCGTTGATCCTGACGACGTGGACATGTTACAAGACTTAATCGTGGCCGCTGTCAATGACGCGATGGACCAAGTCGACGCCCAAACGCAAAGTACGATGGGCAAATATACTAAGGGCTTGAAATAAGAATTAGTGGTGAGGTAAAGCGATGCAGTATCCAGAACCAATTGCCAAGTTGATCGATAGCTATATGAAGTTGCCCGGGATTGGTGGGAAAACGGCGACCCGGTTAGCTTTTTATACGATTGACATGGACGGCGATGACGTCACCGAATTTGCAAAGAGCTTAGTTGCTGCGAAAAGGGACCTGCATTTTTGCAGTATTTGCGGCAATATTACGGAAGATGATCCGTGTGTGATCTGTAAAGATAAATCACGCGATCAAAGTACCGTGCTAGTGGTCGAGGAAGCTAAAGACGTCATGGCCATGGAAAAAATTAAAGAATATACCGGTTTGTACCACGTGCTACACGGTGTTTTATCACCAGTAGATGGTAAAGGCCCAGAAGACATCAATATTGCGAGCTTATTAAAACGGCTCCAACAAAATGATGCCATCAAAGAATTAATTATCGCGACCAACGCCACGCCTGAAGGTGAAGCGACCGCGATGTATATTTCCCGTTTAGTTAAACCAGCCGGTATCAAAGTGACCCGGTTAGCGCATGGATTATCAGTTGGTAGTGATATTCAATACGCGGATGAAATGACGTTATTTAAGGCAGTTGAAGGTCGACAAGAAATGTAATAGGTGGCGAACAATTATTTTCAAACGACGACAAAAAATTAAAGATCCTAAAGGAACTTTTGATCAAGCTTTATTAACCTCATTAAATGCGGCCAAAGAAGATTGGGACCGTGCTAAACAAAACGAACAAGCAATTTACGATAATAATACGAGTGAATTAGTTATCCAAACCGCGTTATCACGGGCGAAGTACTTGTACTTATACCGTGAAGCGCGCCGGCGTCAAGTGGGGGCCACCCAGATTCAACGCTCGGTGATTGATAAATAATAACTAAATTGCACCATCAAAAAATCTGGGGTCGTTAAAGACCGCCAGATTTTTTTTGAACCGACAAAAAACACAATTGGTAGTGGTTCGCGTGGTAAAATTAAGCCAGTAACTACCCTCACTAGTGGTGAGGCTATTAGACATGTTTCTCACAATCAAGTACAATTGTGACATATACGAATTTAGATGGGATTGGGAATGTTGACAGGAAAATTAGTAACTTTTGAAGGACCGGACGGCGCGGGGAAAACGTCGGCCTTAAATGCGATTGTCACAGACTTACAAGCACAATTGGGTGACCGGTTAGTGGTTACCCGCGAACCGGGGGGCAATCAAATTTCGGAAGCCATTCGGCAAATTATTTTGGACCGTAAAAATACGATGATGGATGACCGGACGGAAGCGTTGCTGTATGCGGCGGCCCGGCGCCAACATATTGTGGAGACTATTTTACCGGCACTTAAACAAGATAAGTTAGTGTTATGTGATCGTTATATTGATAGTTCGATTGCGTATCAAGGTGCAGGACGTGGTATCGGAGAACAAGCGGTTTACGACATGAATCAGTTTGCGACCGAAGGGTTAACACCTGATTTGACGCTATACTTTGATGTTGATGCGGAAGTGGGCCTGCAACGGATTCAAACCCATCGTCAAGACGAAATTAACCGTTTGGACGTGGAAGCGTTGAGTTTCCATCATAAAGTCCAAGCAGCCTACTTAAAATTATTAGCGCAGTATCCCGACCGCATCAAGCGCTTAGATGCGAGTCAACCGCTTGAACAAGTGGTCACGCAAGCCTTGCAAGTACTCACGACCACGTTGCCGCAATACTTAGCAACTGAAGGGAAGTCGAACGCATGAAATTAATTATTGCCATTGTGCAGGATAAAGATAGTAATCGCTTGAGTAGCCAATTCATTGAAGCAAACGTGCGCGCAACGAAATTATCGACGACCGGTGGTTTTTTACGCTCCGGCAACACCACGTTCATGATTGGGATTGATGATGACCGGGTCGATGAAGTGTTGAAAATGATTAAAGAAACGAGTCATGCGCGTGATCAATTCATGACGCCACCGGTTAACTTAGATGTGACGATGGATGGCGCCGCGGCATACCCCGTCGAGGTGCAAGTTGGTGGGGCGACCGTCTTTGTCTTACCAATCGAACAGTTTCATCAGTTTTAATTAAAAGGTGGTTATGATGGCAACAACCGATCAATATGCGACGATTTTAGCCGCCAAGCAACCGCGGTTATTAGCCGCCTTTCAACATATTATTGCCCAACAACATTTGGCCCATGCGTACTTATTTACGGGCATGGAAGGGGCGGGCCAACTGGAGTTAGCGCGTTGGATCGCCCAACGGCTCTTCTGTTTACATGTGGTCGATGGCCAACCCGATGGGACGTGTGAAGAATGTGTCCGAATCGCCAATGGGCAACATCCCGATATCGTCACGGTCGCCCCGACTGGGCAAAGTATTCATGTCGACCAAGTGCGGTACTTAAAATCTGAATTTACGAAGAGTGCGGTTGAAGGTAACCGTAAGTTATTCATTATTGAAGATGCGGAAAAGATGACGGCGAGTGCTGCCAATAGTTTATTGAAATTTATCGAAGAGCCGAGTGGCAACGTTACGGCGTTGTTGCTCACGGCCAATAAGCAATTGATGCTACCGACCATTATTTCGCGGACCCAAGTGATTGAGTTTCCGCCGTTACGGTCGGCTGAATTACAAAAGACGTTTGAGGCGGCCGAGATTCCGCCCCAGAGTGCCCAAATGTTGCGTCAACTCACTAATAGTGTGAGTCAAGCGCAGACGTTAATGGCGGACAACTGGCTGCCGCAAGCAGCCGAACAGTTGTGGCGCTGGTTCGATGAAGTCGTGAAGGGCGAACCACGCAGCTTTGTTGCGGTCCAAGTCAACTTAGTTGGTTTGGCCAAGGATGCGCCCCAACAAGGGGTGTTACTCGACTTAGTGGCGGCCTTGTTTCAAGATTTATTACAATTACATTTTGAAGTGGATGCTGAAAGCGAATTGAGCTTTGGCCAATATCAAAGCCAATTAACGGCCTTGACGGCGACTCTGAATGCGTCGCAGTTAGTGGCGGCCACTGAGTTGGCTTTGACGGCCAAGCGCCAATTAGCGAGCAACATTAGCTTTCAAAATGTGTTGGAAGGTCTGACCTTAAAGTTATGGCCAATCTTTCAACATAACGCTTAAATAAAGGAAAACGAGGGTGAAGCGTGTGGATAAGCGTGATTTATACGATAGTTTCGGTGACATGGAACAGCAAATGCAACAAATGTTAGATAAAATGGCGCAACTGCGGGCTGATATGACCACGGTGCTCGAAAAAAATGCCGAGTTAGTCATTGAAAATGAACATCTCCGCGAGCGGATGGTGGAAATTGAAAATGAGTCGCCAAAAAAGAATCCCGGGACGACCACCTTGTCCAAATCACGGCAAAACTTGGAAAAGCTGTACGATGAAGGCTTCCACGTTTGCAATCAATTTTATGGCAAACGCCGTGATGACGATGAATCCTGTGTTTTCTGTTTAGAAGTGATTTATGGTGAACGCGAACGCGCGTAAGCCAAGGAGGTAAAGCTGTGCAAACGCAACAAAGTTTTGCTGAACATGATGGTGCGGGGACGTTATACCTGGTACCCACGCCCATTGGCAATTTGCAAGACATGACTTATCGCGCCGTCGAAACGCTACAGACGGTCGATTTGATTTGTGCCGAAGATACGCGTAATACACAAAAATTATTGAACCATTTTGAGATTGAAACGAAGCAAATTAGTTTTCATGAACACAACACGCAAGAACGAATCCCGCAATTAATCGAAAAGTTACAAGCGGGGCAAAATTTGGCACAAGTTAGTGATGCCGGGATGCCATCGATTAGTGACCCGGGGACTGAATTAGTCGCCGCCTGTGTTCAAGCCGGCGTGACGGTCGTACCGTTACCAGGCGCCAATGCTGGTTTGACCGCGTTGATTGCTTCGGGGCTCGTGCCACAACCGTTTTATTTTTATGGTTTCTTATCACGGAAAAAATCCGAACAAAAAGCGGAGTTAGCCGCGTTGAGTCAACATCAAGAAACAGTTATCATTTATGAGTCGCCATTTCGTGTGGCGAAGACCTTAGCTAATCTGGCAACGGTCTGTGAACCTACGCGGCCAATTGTGGCGTGTCGTGAATTGACTAAACGTTATGAAGAGTTCGCCCGCGGCACTTTAGCGGAACTCGTCGACTGGTCACAAAATCACCAGTTAAAAGGGGAATTTGTCTTACTGATTGGTGGCAATCCGAATGAACCCACGACTGAAAAGCAAGATGAGTTGGCCGAGTTGCCCCTCAAAGCGCAGGTTGAAGCCTTGATTGCCGCCGGGGACAAACCCAATGTGGCCATTAAGACGATTGCCAAACGGCGCAATGTCGCGCGCCAAGTTGTTTATAATGAATTTCATGAGATTTAAATAAAGGAGTCGTGACGGATGGAATTAGGCGAACAAGCTAGTATTTTTACGGAAAAACATCGGATGCTCTATTATGAATGTGACCGCACTGGTCGGGCGACCTTAGCCACGTTAATTGATATCGCAGTCTTAGCGTCCCAAGATCAAAGTGACGCCCTCGGGTTAACGACTGATTTTGTTCAAAGTCACGGGGTCGGCTGGGTTGTAACGCAATACGCCATGGATATTACGCGGATGCCTCATTTGGATGAAACCGTCACGATTGCGGTCCGTGGTTCCGCGTACAATCCGTATTTCGCGTTTCGGGAATTTTGGATTCGCGATGAAAACGACCAGGAGCTCGCCTATATTACGAGTATTTGGGTCACGATGAGTCAAACGACGCGTAAAATCGTCAAACTCGATGAAGAATTAGTGACGCCATACCATTCGGAAGCCGTTAAACGGATTCCACGGTTACCCCGGCCCATCAGTTTTGAAACGACCGACGCGACCATCAGTAAGCCGTATCAAGTGCGCTTCTTTGATATCGACCCGAATCGGCACGTCAACAACGCGCACTATTTTGACTGGCTACTAGATACGTTACCCGCCGATTTCTTATTGCAGCACGACTTGTTGCACGTCGACGTGCGTTATGAAAATGAAGTGCAATACGGCCACACGGTCACATCATCGGTAAACGTTTTACCGGGTGAACAGGCTGACCAGGTCATCACTAGCCACCGCATCGCAGTTGGCGACGACAAGTGTTGCGAAGTGACCATCAAGTGGCAAACCTTGGCAACACCGCACGATTAGGTAGTTGCCGATTGCCTCGGCTAGTGAGCCGGGCTGGCAGCTAAATGGTACTCCAAACTAATACAACGAAGGTGATTACTATAATGGTAATCCCTTTTTTTGTATGCAGATATCTTAGTGTATCCGGCTAAGCTAGTTGTTAGTGGTGGCCACCATTAGTTTGTTAATATCCGGGATGGTTGGGACTGGCGTTTATTAGTTGATTTATTAGCAAATATGAAGTGACTGAACGCTTTTTTACGGACTTTTACTGTAATTTTACATGAGTATGCTATGATTAAAGCAACTTTGTAGGGAGGCTACACTATGTCAATTCTTGTTTTAGGGGGAGCCGGGTACATTGGTTCTCACATGGTCGATCGTTTAGTCAGTCAAGGGACTGACGTTGTTGTCGTTGATAACCTCGTGACTGGGCATCGCGCCGCTGTCAACGCCGCCGCTAAGTTTTATGAAGGGGACTTGCGGGACAAATCGTTTTTGAACCAAGTCTTTGACCAAGAGTCCATCGATGCGGTCGTGCACTTTGCGGCTTTTTCCGTCGTTCCGGAATCAATGGCCAAACCATTGAAATATTTTGATAACAATACTGGTGGCATGATTACGTTGCTGGAAGTGATGGAAGCGCATGATGTGAAGCAGATTGTCTTTTCGTCAACGGCCGCAACTTATGGCACACCTAAACAAATTCCAATTAAAGAAACTGATCCCCAAGAACCAATCAACCCTTATGGGGCTAGCAAGTTAATGATGGAACACATCATGCACTGGGCCGATGTGGCGTATGGCGTTAAGTTCGTTGCGTTACGCTACTTCAACGTGGCCGGGGCTAAACCAGATGGTAGCATCGGTGAAGACCATGGTCCCGAAACTCACTTAGTGCCAATTATCTTACAAGTGGCCCAAGGTAAACGGGATGAATTGAAGATTTTTGGTGACGACTACAACACACCAGATGGCACCAACGTCCGCGATTACGTACACGTCGTTGACTTAGCCGATGCGCATATTTTAGCGTTGAAGTATTTAGCCGCTGGCAACGACAGCAATGCCTTCAACTTAGGCTCATCAACTGGTTTTTCAAACAAACAAATGTTGACCGCTGCTCGTGAAGTGACGGGCGAACCGATTCCAGCAACGTTAGCACCACGGCGTCCTGGCGACCCGGATTCATTAGTTGCGGCGAGTGATAAGGCGCGCGAAGTCTTAGGTTGGCAACCACACTATGATGACGTCAACGAAATCATCAAGACGGCTTGGACCTGGACCCAAAAGCATCCGAACGGTTATGATGACCGGCATTAAGCGCGATTAGCTGGCCGTTGTGCGACAGTGATAATTCCAGTCGCCGTGGCGAACGGTGCGAGCCTGAGAAGCGGTCTCGAACCTCACTTTGAAGCTCGGCAAAATCCGCCAATCTCCAAAGATGTCGGTGCCGTAAGTTCGGCCAAAAGCATGCCGAGCTAACGCCACTTTCACGGCAACTTCCATTATCACTGACGCACAACTAAGTTGATTTCATCCTAAAAAAGGTGTAACGGCTATTTTGTGGTCGTGACACCTTTTTTCATTTGCCGGGACATTGGCTGGACGATTATGAATTATTTCAATCCTTGGTGGCTGTGATCAACATGAAAAAATAATTTCAAGCATTAATTTAGTAGAAAGGCACAATAGTTTTTTGGTGGGATTGCCATTCAGCTAAAAGTAAACGACGCGTGGCATATTATAAAAAAACGAGGTTACCGCATGTTCTGCGATGATCTCGTTTTTAATTGGCTGATAATCCGCACGATAAAATTTTAGCTAGTATCCGACAGCTGTTGGTAATCACTAACAATGGCTAACAAGCGCTTAATATCAGTGACGTTAACATCGCCAATCGTGCCGATGCGAAAGCTGGGAATCGTGGCGACCTTGCCCGGGTAAATGACGAAACCACGGGCTTTGATGAATTGATAGAAGTCGTCAAAGTCAAAATGGTGGACCGGATACTTGAAGGAGGTAATGATGGGGCCTTGAATGGCCGGGTCAATCATCAAATCGAAACCCAGTGCCTGCATCCCCTGACTTAAGCACTGCTGGTTGGCTTGATAACGCGCGTAACGCGCCGTGACCCCACCCTCAGCCCGGAGTTCGGTTAAGGCCTGCGCGAAGGCGTGGACCACGTGGGTTGGCGAGGTGAAGCGCCATTTTCCGGGGAGCTTGGTCATGGTGTGCCATTGGGCGTAAAGGTCCAGGCACAGTGACCGGGCGTTATCGGCGGTGGCGGCTAGCGTGGTTTGATTGGCGATGATGAAAGCAAAGCCGGGCACGCCTTGAACGCATTTATTGGCGCTGCTAATCAAGTAGTCACACCCTAAGTCATCTACCGAAAGTGGTACACCACCTAAACTCGACATGGCATCGATAATACTAATGATATGGCGAGCTTTTAATAGGGGCATGATTTTTTCAATCGGGTTTAAAATGCCGGTCGTCGTTTCGCTGTGAATCATCGCAAAATGCGTGATTTCTGGATGTTCGTCGAGGGCTTGGGCAATCCGCTGGGGGTCGAGGGCTTGATCTTCGTCAAACACGATGTCGAGATGGGGAATATCGTAATAAGCCGCGATATCACTGATGCGTTGGCCGTACGCGCCATTAATGGCAATCATGAGCGTCGCGTCTTGTCGCGGAATCGCGGTGCCAATCGTGGCTTCGACGCCGTAGCTGCCACTGCCTTGTAACAGTACGGTCGTGTAAGTTTGTGGGTCCGCATGGGCAACGGCTAAAATTTGTTGGCGAATGCTTTCAGTGACTTGGCGATAATCACTGTCCCAAGTGCAGTAGTCAATTTGCATGGCGGCTTTGACCGTCGGCGTCGTACTCAGCGGCCCCGGCGTTAATAGTAAATAAGGTTGTTTCATTAAAGTTGGACTCCTTTGTCAGTTAACGAGCGACGGTTTGATTGAGCTTGGTGAGCAGCGCGGGCAGCTCAGCCATTGATTGAATCACGTAGTCGGCATCCGCAGCTAAATACTGGGCGCTGACTTGTTCACGTAACTTGGTTTGTTCATTAGGGGTCAGCGCGGTGAATTCAGCCAATGAAAGGCCCATTAAATTACTCCCATCGACGACCCCAATCGTGATGGCCTTAGCATTTTTACCTTCTAAGATATCGTTAATAGAATCCCCAACTTTAACGACTTTGGTCATATCCGTTACCGCGAGTTTATTGCTAGCTAGTTGTAACATCGCGGCGGCCGGCCGACCGACGCCTTGGGTTTGCGCGGAAGTAACGTTAATCGTTGGCCGGTAACCTTGACTGGCGGCAATTGGGCGGACGATGCTTAGCATGGCTTCGTCATAGCCGGTGGTGGTCCCATATGGAAGCTTGTGGGCCGTCAAATAGTCGATAACGGCGGTCATTCCCGGCTTTAATTGCGCAAAATCGGGTAGTGAGGATAAGAGAATTTGGCGGAACTGTTGATAAACTTCATCGCGGTCGGCTTGCGCTGGTAAGTGGTGAAAACGTTGTTGCCAGTCACGTTGAACGGCTGGTAACGCCATAATTTTGCGAATGTGCTGAGCTTTGTCGAGGCCCATATCACGTCTGATTTCAGCCGTGGTGATCGTGACGCCTACGTTTTCAAACGCGGCTTGAAACGCCACAATGGGAGCCCGACTACCATAATCAATCGTGGTGCCGGCCCAATCAAAAATAACTGCTTGAATAGCCATAAATGAAAACTCCTTTTTAATTCGTCGGTTTCAAATAATGGCCTCGTAGCCACATTGAAACGAGTTCTAAAATAACCGCGACGCCGAGTAATAAATAAACGATTAAGCCGACTTCGTGAAAATTGAAATAAAAACCGCTGGCCATGAATAAGTAGTAGCCAATATCATTAGCCCCGGCAGCAGCGCCCACGGCTACCGCGTTGGCAAAGTTGATTTCAAAGCGGATGAAAGTCCAACTCAGTAAGGCCGGGATAATGGAAGGCAAAATCGCCTGAAAGACGATGGGCCAAAAGCGCACGCCACTCGCTTTTAATGCTTCAATCGTGTCGGGAGAAGTTTCCTCGATACTCTCAGAATAGGCTTTGACCAAGTAAGCGATACTGTGAAATGTTAGTCCCACGACTGCTGCATTGGCGCCTAAGCCCATCACGACAGAGTAAATCAAGACCCATAAAATAGTCGGAATCGCGCGGATAAAGGCCATGACTGCTTTGACCGTATTGGCCAGCCAGCTCGGCGCTAAGTTGCGGGCGGCGGCCATCGCGATGAAAAAGGCAATCACCGCCCCAAGCAGCGTGG
Organism: Lactiplantibacillus fabifermentans DSM 21115; assembly: GCF_000498955.2. GTDB lineage: Bacteria > Bacillota > Bacilli > Lactobacillales > Lactobacillaceae > Lactiplantibacillus > Lactiplantibacillus fabifermentans. Next base: position 27,085 of record NZ_AYGX02000165.1, read on the forward strand.
TCAACATCGCTAGTGAGACGCTTGTGACGAGCGCGTGGGTCAGCAAGTTCCACGAATCTTGGCCAACGGTAGGGTGTAAAAACATGGCATCTAAGTTTTGACCTAAGCTGGTAAAGGCCTCGCCGAGTTTTAGACCACCGGTGTTGAGCGTGACTAGTGAGTAAATGGTAATGACAGTTAAGCCAAGTAAAACGCCGCGTAACACTAAACGGGGCCGAGTTAATAATGTCTTTTTCACCGGGATGGGTGGTGTCGTTGATGAAGTGGATCGTTCTGATGCCATCATGCAATTGCCCTCCGAATTCGTGTTGACGTGAGTTCCAACAAAATAACCAAAATTGCAATCAGTAAGACAATCAAGCCGGCCGCATCATATTGAAAGCTTTTAAAGTAGTAATTGAATAAAAAGCCGATACCAGTTCCTGTTAAAATTCCGACTAAGGTGGCGTCCCGCAAGTTGTTCTCAATCATGTAGAGTATCCAGCTCGTTAAGGTCGTAGCCACTTCCGGTAGTACGCCACAAAAGACACATTGAAAATAATTAGCACCCACGGCCTGTAAAGCTTGGATTTTTTCACTGTCTAAGTCTTCGATGGTTTCGGTGAAGGCCCGTGTTAAATAACCTAGGGTCATGAAAAATAGGGCGAGAAAGCCAGTAAAAGGTAGATTGCAAATTTAATCCGAATTTTTGGACAAATTGTTCAGCATAAC
>NZ_AYGX02000166.1 GCF_000498955.2 Lactiplantibacillus fabifermentans DSM 21115
GAAGCTGATCTTTTTTGTCCGAACAGCGTTCGGATTAATTTTACAATCTACCTTAAGTATGTCAATTTTGATACCATCAAACCGGACACCTACCTGATTTCACATCAGCGTTCACTAAGCTGCGCATCATTTTGAAAAGATTGCCAGACCGGTACTAAGCGCCGTTCTTCAGCATCAGTTTGCACGCGTTGATCTTGTTCTAATTCTCGTAAGGCATTGGCTGAAAGGCCAACCAATTTAGCAAAAGCAGGGATTGAAAGAGCGGCTAAGTGCCGAACGGCCTGTAATTGTTCCGGCGTCAAGTACTGCTTGGCTTGCCGATAAGCCAGAAAATCTTGATGCACGTTTTCTTCCGGGTTATTAAAATCAACCCACAAATCACCTGCCACATCCTCCCAATAATGATGCCACACCTGTAAGTTGTCGACGTCACGCACCCGTGTTTGTTCATTAAGCCATCGTTCGGTATACCAATCGGTAGTATCTTTCTCAAGATTATAGAATTTTTGCTTGCGCATTATTAACTCACTTCCTAACACGACATTAACAATTAGGTTTCATCTCATCAATCGATAGTCCCACACCCATCCACGATAATCACCCAATGTTACCATTTCAGTTCACTACCGACTGGCCCCAATCTAATTCGTGCTCACGCTGACCATCATCTGGCCAACCCGAAAACAACTCATGAATGTCTCGTGGTTGATTTCGGTATGGGAGTAACACAATGGCATTATTCTTAATGACGAGGTCAAATTGCTGACGATCATCTAGGTTTAACTGCTTAAGAATCTCACGAGAAATCCTGATTGCTTTAGACTTCGCCAATCCTACCAGCCGAACTGGTTTATTGATTGATGACAAGGTATTAGTCTCCTGACTTTTTAATCAATAGTATCGACCTAAATTACAAGAAGCAGATCACATTTACTATAACTCCAATCGACTCGTTTCAGCCGCATCGAACACTCGTCGCAACGCCGCGTCCTCAGCGCTTGTTTGCAGGCGCTCGTTTTTTTCAATCGCCTGCAACACAGCGACGGACAAACCACTAACCTGTGCCAAATCACTTAAATTCATTCGATATTGTTGACGATAAGTTTGAATCTCACTTGGTTGCAAATAGTGGACCGCGAGCCGATAAGCTGTGAAATCTTCGAATAGATTCTCGAACGGATGGTCAAAATCCGTCCACTTGACGCCATTAGCATCAAGCCAATAATGATGTTTGACCCGGAGCTGTTTTTGATCCAATACTTGAACGAATTCAATCACCCACTGCTCCGTATAGCTAGCTGATTGTTCTAGTTCAGGATTATAAAATGTTTTTTGCACTGCCATGCGCCATCCTCTTTTCACTTAACGATACGGAAAAACATTACATATTTGGCAATCGTGGACTTAATTGTGACCGCAGCTGTTTCAACTCGACTGACATCCGCTTAGAACCACTTCACAGATTGTCCCAATCAATATCATCAACATCTGTAAAGCCATCGTTATTTTGTTCACGTGCTTTAACCTTAGCTAAGACTCCTTGACCGGCCAGATAAACCGTTGTTTGCAACGCCTGAAAGTCCTGCTTGCTGATTATCACGGCATTCAAGGCATCATCGGGTTGCTGAATCGTTACTGGCTGATGGTTAGCAGTTACTTGTTCTAAAATTTGATAAAAGTCTTTTTGGGCCTGCGCGGGCGAATAGGTTGTTTGCATTCGATTAGCCTCCAATTTAATTTACAACTGTATTGTAGCTTAACTCAAAAAAAACGGCCATCTTTTGGGTACTGCTGTCAGCCAATCGAATTAAGGATTTCGCCAAAGCTTGCATCACGAACCTGCTAACCACGTCGATTGCAAAAAAACACCCAGTCCTCAGACTGAGTGCTTAAAAAAACTATTTTTCCATCAACTTCAACGCGGCATTGTAAGCCCGGTCGTTGTCAGTGATTTTAGTGGCTAATTCCGTTTCCATCTTCGTCAAGGTGTTTTTATCCATCTTACCGGTGACAGTGATCTTAGCGTGTTTTTGATATTGCTTAATGGCACTCGTCGTGGTCGTCCCGAAGTAGCCGTTGACCTTACCATCAAAGTAACCTAACGCCTTCAAATATTCTTGTAACGTCTTCACATTGTCATTGACGTTACCCGCCGTTAAGTTCTTAACACTACTAATCACGGTTAAGTTGGCGTAACTAGGTTCGCTAGCCTTAACGTTTGGCGTTAAGCCCTTCTTGTTGATCCACGTGCCATTTGGCGTCAACCACTTGGCAATCGTAATCTTCATTTCCGTCTTGTCACTAAATGACGTGACGGTTTGGACGGTCCCTTTACCGTATGACTGTGAACCGACTAACTTCGCGTTGCCGGATTGTTGCAAGGCGGCCGAGAAGATTTCGGCGGCCGAAGCACTCCCACCATCAATTAAGACCGTGGTTGGCTTAGTTTCCTTGAAACCACCATCATACTTCTTACCAGCCACATATTTTTCAGCGGCGGCACCACGGGTTTGCACTTGCATGATGGTCTTGCCGTCTTTCAGGAAGATGGATGCCATCTTCAAGGCGGCCGTCATCAAGCCACCCGGGTTGCCCCGCATGTCGATGATCAGCTTCTTAGCACCTTTTTTATCCAAGGCTTTTAAAGCCGTCTTGAATTCTTTAGCGGTGTTCGTTGAGAAAGTTGAAACCGTGATATAACCAATCTTCTTGCTCCCGCCAACCATCTTGTAGTTAACCGTAGTCACCGGAATCTTAGCCCGCTTCAATGTAACGTTGAAGGTCTTGCCGCCCCGTTCGATTTCAAGCTTAACGGTCGTCCCGACTTTGCCGCGCATTTTATTGACGGCTTCGGTCAAGGTCAAGCCAGCAATCGACTTGCCGTTAACTTTCTTGATGATATCTTTCGGCTTCAGACCAGCCTTCTTCGCTGGCGTGCCGGCGATTGGTGAAATGATTTGAATATAGCTCCCGGACTTTTGAACTTGCGCCCCAATCCCAGAAAATGAACTGTCAATCGTGTCATTCAAGCTTTCGGTTTCACTCTTATCCATGTATTCGGAGAACTTATCCCCCAAAGAACTGACCATCCCATTGATGGCGCCGTTCGCTAACTTGTTAGCATTGACCGGCTTGTAGTAGTTCTCACTGATGGTCGAGTAGACCGACTGAATCTTCTTCATCGCGGCACTCGTTTGTTGCATGTTATTGATTTCTTGGGTCACAGCGCGACCTAAGAACCAATACGTGCCCCCAATCCCCACGCCTAACGCGACAATAATGGAAATAATGTAAGTCCATAACCCGACGCGGCGTTTAGGCCGATTTTTCTTCGACTTCAAATGTGGATTTTGTCCGGCATCGTCCGTCTTGGCTGCTGGTGTGACTTGTGGATCTTTAGGTTCCTCTGGCATGCCAAAAATCCTCTTTCCCTAACTAAAATTGGTTATGCTTCACTCGCAAGATAGGCTTGCCAGGCTTCATCGAAGATGGTCATGCCTGGTAAGTATCCCGCATTGAGCTCTAAATATTGCGAGACTTCGTGGAAATCCTTACTTTGTTTCGGAAACGCCTGGTCAAAAAACGCGTTATTGGCGAATTCGGCCACCGCTTCCGTACTGTCAGGATTTCGTTGCGTCATTAAATATTGATAAAACGTTTTGTGCATGATTCGCCTCACTAATTACTACTACTCTTTGGAATGTGCATTTCAAACTTGAAGACGTTGTTCTTCAAGTCTAATTTATCGACGCTATAACGCACGTCATTTTTACCGACTAACTTGTTCAAGTATAAATCAATCGTCTTACTCTTGGCATTCATCTTGACCCAACTAGGAATCTTGTAATTATTGTTGATGTAGTTGATGACAAAACTAATTGGTAACGACATCGTCCCAACGGATAACTTCGTGGCCTTCAATGAGATATTCCCATTACTAATGACGCTCGGTTGCATCGTAATTACGAATGAAACACTTTGACCTAAAATCTTAGTCGTTCCAAGTAAGTAAGCCCCGTCGGAACGAACGACAAACTTGTATTTCAAATCTTGATCTTTTTGTAAATCCGTCAAGTAGTATGATGCTAACGCGTTTAATTGTTGCCGGTTCATGGTGATGGGCACACTTGCGGCGCTGGAACTGGACTTCGTATTTTCGACCGTCGTATTCGACGAGCTCATGACTTGGGTGCCAAAATAAGCGCCGGTCCCAATAATTAATGCAATCAAGACAATGGCGACCCATTTCCAAATATTAATGGGGCCTTTGGGTGCTTTTGCCTTGGCTGGGGCCGCGGCCTTCTTTTCTGATCGTTGTTGTTCGCGCATATCGCGTCCCCCTTATTTATTTTTTGAGTAACCAAGCATCGTGCGCCATCATCGTTTGATAAAGTTTCTTCGTGAACACCGCGTATCCAGTCTTATTCGGATGGAAGTTATCACTATTTGAAATCAAATCATTATCTTTCGACTTAGCACTCAATGCTGAACTAATCGTCGCATTGGTAATCGTGGTTAAATCCGTGCTATTGGACGCTTTCTTCAACGCCTTGATCTGCGCCGCGGTCTTATATTGGCCGTGCGACATCGTCCAGTTGATATCCATAAAGTACGTATGATTATACGAACTAATCGTGGTCTTCGTCTGGTCGTTCCACTGACTAATATAGTGCGTGATCGACGTGACATTCGGGAAGTTCACATAAATTGGATTATAAATGCTAAACACAAAAATTGATGCATTTTTATTTAATCCTTGTATTTTATCAAATAACTTCTTTAATTTAGCCGCGTATTCCGTTTGGGCCTTGGCGACCGTCGAATTATTTTTGGCGGTGCTCGTTGACGTAATCGAACCTTCTAACGTTTGTAACAAATCGTTACCACCAACCGTGACGGTAATTACATCGGCGTTAGCAATTTCTTTTTGTAACGTGGTCGACTTGTTGATCCGCGCTAAAATCTGATCACTACGGTCACCAGATTTGCCAGCATTGGTTGTGCTGACCGTCAAATTCTGCTTCTTTTCAAGCATCGTTTTGATTTGGCCGACATAGCCGCCTTCGCTTTGGTCACCGACACCTTGTGTGAGGGAATCACCCACGGCCACCAAGCTAATCTTTTTCTTATGCGCCACCGTTGTTTTCGTCGTTTTTTTCGACGAAGTACTGCTCGTTGTCGAGTTAGTGGTCGGGTTCATGAAGTGATGAACACCCCAAAAGACGCCGGCCGCCAAGACGGCCACAATCAGGACGACTTTGACGCCTTCCCATAATTTATGCATGCAATTCTAGCAACCTTTCTACCTTTGACTCAGATATGCAAAAGGAGCGCTACCATCGCGCCCCCTATGCCGTTATTAAAGTGCTTGCGTGTGGTATTCGACCGCAAAAGCCCCCGGACCACCATGGGTCGCGATAATCGGCACCGTGGGTTGCACACTAACTTTTAAATTTGGTAACGCCGCTTGTAAACGCGTCTTATATTCTTCACAACGTTCTGCCACGCCGACGTGCGAAATAGCGACTTCAACCACGTTCGGGGTATTAATAATATCTTCTAAAATTTTATCAAAGAATTTATTGATCGATTTGACCCCGCGGCCTTTCATTTTAACATCTAAGGCGCCGTTATCGACTTCCAAAGCCACCTTAACGTTAAGTAAGTTACTAATCGCACCCGTCATGCGACTAATGCGGCCCCCAGCAACTAAATTATCCAAGGTCATGACGCCCATAAATAATTTGGTATGCGCTTGGGTCGCGTGCACGATGTCAATCACGGCTTGCTTGTCAGCGCCAGTTTGCGCTAACTTGGCCGCATTAACAACTTGAAAAGCCATCGCACGGTCAGTCGTTTTGGCATCAATGACCGTGACATCGGTTTTCGTAATCGAAGCGGCTTGTTCAGCGGTATGCACCGTCCCCGAAATAGCTTCCAACATGTTAATGCAAACCACATCACTGCCGTCGGCCCCTAATTTATCAAACGTTTCAATGAACGTCCCTAACGCGGGTTGACTCGTCTTAGGTAACGACTTGGCCGTGGCCATCTTGTCAATAAACTCGTCGCGCGTAATGGTTTCATCTTCGACATAAATCGTGCCATCGATCATAACAGTCAATGGAATCACGGTAATATCGTATTTTTGAACTTCTTCATCAGTCAAATTCGCTGATGAATCCGTCACAATTTTGGTTTTCGTCATACTTTGCCACGCTTTCTTAAACTTGTATGGTTTTACGTAACCATTACAATAAATTAATGCTTTCAGTATAGCAGAAATGGCCGTTACTTTCACTTCTTCACCGCGAATTACCCGCGAACATAGTCTTCAAACTGAAAACGATACGGATTCTTAACATCTGTTACCCCGGCTTGGCGATCAACTAAATGCCAATTGGTATAATCGATAGTCGGCATCCATGTGTCACCACTAAAAGTGTCATCAATGATAGTCCGGTATAACCGGTCGGCTTTTGGTAATACCGCCTCGAAAACTTGACTGCCACCAATGACAAAAATCATTTCATTCGGTCGGGCCGCGTCTAACGCCCATAATTCGTCAATCGAATGTAACTGTTCAACACCCGCCGGTAACGTTAAATCTTGACGGGATAACACCATGTTTTCCCGATGAGGTAACGGCTTTTTGAAGCCCGCAAAGGTCGTATGGCCCATCACAATTTTATGGTCAAGGGTCAATTGTTTGAAGCGTTTCAAATCAGCCGGGAGATGCCATGGTAATTGACCAGCATTACCAATCAAACCGTTTTGATCTTGTGCCCAAATCAATGCAATCATGGGGTCCTCCTAAATGGCGACCGGCGCTTTGATAGCCGGCGCTGGGTCATAACCCGTTAGTTTAATATCACTCATTTGATAATCAAAAATACTGTCGTGGGCCCCGCTTAGTTCCAATTGTGGTGCCGCTTTGGGAGTCCGACTAAGTTGTTCTTTGATTTGGTCGATATGATTCGTATAAATATGCGCATCACCGAGCGTATGCACAAAGTCGCCAACTACTAAGCCGGTTTCCTTGGCAATCAGATGCGTCAACAACGCGTAGCTGGCAATATTGAAAGGCACGCCTAAGAAGACATCGCCGGAACGTTGATAAAGTTGACAGCTCAACTTACCATCCGCTACATAAAATTGGAATAAGGTGTGACAAGGTGGTAAGGCCATACTTGGCACATCTTCGGGATTCCAAGCCGACACGATTAACCGCCGTGAATCCGGGGTCTTTTTGATCATGTCGATCACATTGGCGATTTGGTCAATCGTTTCGCCGTTACGGGTTTGCCAGTGCCGCCACTGTGCGCCGTAAACATCCCCAAGATTACCAAATTTATCCGCAAAGGCTTGGTCATTTAAGATGCGGTCATCAAATAACTGCATCTGTTCATGATAAATTGGCGCAAAATCGGCATCGTCTAAGCGGCGGTGTTCAAAGTTCGTCATATCAGGGCCTTGGTAATCCGCACTAGTCACCCAATTTTTAAACGCCCATTCATCCCAAATATGGTTGCGATGTTGCAATAAGTATTGAATGTTCGTATCGCCGTGCAAAAACCATAACAATTCACTTTTAATCAGACCAAATGGGACCTTTTTGGTAGTCAATAACGGAAAACCTTCCGCTAAATTAAAACGCATCTGATAACCAAACACACTATAAGTCCCGGTACCGGTCCGATCATCTTTATACGTGCCATGGTCCAAAATTTCGCGCGCTAAGTTCAAGTAACTGTCTTCTAACATGTGAGGGCTCCTCTCCTATTCAGCGTACTGGCTCAAATAATCCCAGCGGTCCATCTTTTCATCGATTGACTTTTCAGTCGCGGTCAATTCTTTTTGTAAATCGGCCAATTTGCCATAATCACTAGCGTTTTCGGCCATCGCCGTTTCAATCTCGCGCTTATGCGCATCGAGTTCTTCAATCACACCTTCGATTTTGCCGTATTCGAGCTGTTCTGCGTAAGTCAGCTTGACTTTTTCTTTCGGCTTAGCCGGAGCCGCCGTTTCTTCAGCAACCGGCTTGGCTTTCTTTGGTGCCGTCGTGGGAGCTTGATTGGCCGTCTTTTGGTCTTTCAAATAACTTGAAAAACGCCCAGCATACCGTTCAATATGGCCTTGACCATCAAAAATCAATAACTTATCGCCGACTTTATCCAAGAAATAACGGTCATGAGAAACTGTAATCACGGTCCCAGCAAAGTCCGACAAGTAATTTTCCAAAACAGTTAACGTCCCGATATCTAAATCGTTAGTTGGTTCATCCAGTAATAAGACGTTGGGTTGTTGCATTAATAATTTCAATAAGTACAACCGTCGCTTTTCGCCACCGGATAACTTACGAATCAAGGTGCCGTGCATCGAGCGTGGGAATAGGAATTCTTCCAACAATTCGGTGACCGAAACCCGTTCACCTTGCTTGTTAACGACATTTTCCCCGACATCTTGCAAATAGTTGATAATTCGCTTGTCACCAGGAATCGGTTCCGTTTGTTGCGTGTAGTACGCCATCTTAACGGTTTCGCCAATCGTGACAGTTCCAGAATCCAGTGGCAATTTACCGGCAATCACATTTAACAAGCTGGACTTACCGGCACCATTGATCCCAGTAATCCCAATGCGGTCTTTGGCTTGAATCAAGATTGAAAAGTCCTGTAAAATCGTTTGGTCGTCAAACTTTAAGTTGGCGTCTTTTAATTCAATGACTTTTTTACCTAAGCGTTGTTGGCCTAACGAAATATCGACATCACCGTCGACTTGTAACGTATTGAGATTATCCTTTAAATCGTTAAAGCGGTTAATACGGCCTTGTTGTTTCGTACTCCGTGCCGGCGCTCCCGCCCGCATCCAAGCGAGTTCCTTTTTATATAACTGTTGTTGCTTATGTTCCGCGGTAATATCGCGGGCGACCCGTTCAGCTTTGGCTTGCACGAAAGCTTGATAGTTACCAGTATATTTATAAAGTTCGCCAAATGATAATTCAAACATTTGATTGGCAACTTGGTCCAAGAAATACCGGTCATGAGTCACGACCATCAACGCGCCTTTATAGCTGGCTAAGTAGTTTTCCAACCATTCAATGGAATCAAAATCCAAGTGGTTGGTCGGTTCGTCCAATAATAATAAATCCGGCGATTGAATCAAGACTTGCGCCAAGCCGACCCGCTTACGTTGACCACCAGACATGGTTTTAATCGTCTGTTTTAAATCCGTGATGTGCAACTGCGTCAAAATCGTTTTGACATCACTTTCAGCGGTCCACGCATCTTCTTGATTCATCTTCGTTTCGGCGTCCATGTAGGCTTGTTGCGTGGCCGGGTCTTCCGGTGCATCGGCATAAGCGGCCAAAGTCGCTTCATAGTGCCGAATCGTGCGAAAGATATCCTGACTGCCAGCCAAGACGGCATCAATCACCGTTAAACTTTCATCTAAATCAGGTTGTTGTTTCAAGTACCCAATTTCATAATTTTTTGGTTTAATCAATTCACCATGTTCCGGCGCCGTGACGCCGGCCAACACATCTAATAAGTTGGTTTTACCGGAGCCGTTGACCCCGATAACCCCGATGCGGTCATGTTCATTGACGATAAACGAAATATCTTTAAATAACGTTTTCTCACCGTACGTCCGGGTCAGATTTTCTGCTCGTAATGTTTGCATTTAAACGATCCACCCTTTTTTTAGTCATTATTTCTATCTTAGCTAGAATTGCCCGAAAACACAACTCACAACCGCCTAATTATTTTTGGGTCTGCTAGTTGTCGCCGGGCGCTACTAGGGGGAGTACCGTGGCGGAGACCTGACGCCAAAAAGCGGTCGTCAGGGTGCTTTTGAGCCTGACAACGACCCATCGTCAGTCTCAAAAGTCGCCGCCAATGATTAGCCGGAAGCCCACCAGCCAATCATTGCGACACGGTACTCCCCCTAGTATCACCCAGCTAAATTGACCGCTAACATAATATTTTCGTTTCAAACTCAATTTTTATTTTTAAGCAGTCACCAATTAAAGCGCCACTGATCTTCATTATCAATTTTTAATGAGACTGAAAAAAATCAGCTCAACACCTTATCTTCTAACGACCAAAGGCATCGAGTTGATTTTTCGAATATATTTGATACTTAAAGGAACTTATTTATCCGCCAAGGCGGCCCCATTAGTAGCGATGACCTGTTTCATCCATCGATAGGATTTTTTAGGGGTCCGCTTCAAAGTACCGTGACCTTTGTCATCCATATCAACATATACAAACCCATAACGCTTCTTCATTTCACCGGTTGATAAGGAAACCAAATCAATTGGGCCCCACATCGTATAACCTAAACATGGCACGTGGTCGATATTGATGGCATCAGCCATTGCTGAAAGGTGTTGTTGTAAATAATCGATACGATAATCATCTTCCACATAATCTTGATTATCAGCTTGGTCAATTGCGCCCATCCCGTTTTCGACAATGAAAATCGGCTTTTGAATACGGTCGTAAATCTCATTCATACAATAACGCAGTCCCAATGGGTCAACCGGCCAACCCCATGGCGTTTCTGCCAAATAAGGATTGGTACTGCCGCCAACGTTGAACCAGTCATCCCCATCTTTAGTCGTATTTGACCGATAGTAACTGAACGCAATGTAGTCAAGTTGACCAGCTTTTAAGGTTGCCGCATCCGTCGCCGCCATTTCCAGGTGGTCAAAGCCGTGCCGCTGCCATAGTTCTTCCGCATAACTTGGATAGTAGCCGCGACCCATAATATCAATGAAATACCAGTTTTCACGCCGCGCTTGCAGATGATGGAACATGTCAGCTGGCTTGCAAGTTGCCGGATATAACTCACTCATCGCATACATCGCACCAAATTGACTGCCCGGCATCATTTTATGACCAAGAATGACCGTTTTAGCCGACGCCACGAACATATTGTGCGCCGCCAAATAGCGGTCATGCCCGGTTGCTTGCCGCACACCAGTCGGGCCAAATCCACGTACCGCGTTGATTTCATTAAAGGTCAGCCAATACCGACAGCGGTCGCCAAAATGTTCGAATAACGTTTTGGCATATTTCACATACGCATCGATTACTTTACGGGAAGTCCAGCCGTTATATTTAATGGCCAAATTCATCGGCAACTCGTCATGACAAATCGTGATAAGTGGCTCCATCTGGTACTTCGCCATTTCGTTAATAACATCATCGTAAAACTTCAGCCCCGCCGCATTAGGTTCAGCTTCTTCACCAGTCGGAAAAATGCGACTCCAACAAACTGAGAAACGAAAGACGTTGAAGCCCATCCCGGCCATTAATTTAATATCTTCCTTGTAATGATGATAAAAATCAACCGCTTGATGACTCGGATAGTACTGGTCATCGAGAAACACCGGTTGCGCCTCATCGGGAACATCTTCGGCCAAAATAAACGAACTCTTCGGCTTGATTAACCGACCATCTGGCAGTTGCATCGTATGATGCCGCGGATGCGCTTGTGAACCGTCCGTTTCATAATCATGCGATAAAACGCCGCGGCCGCCTTCATCAAAGCCACCTTCATATTGAAAATCGGCGGTTGCACCGCCCCATAAAAAATCAGCTGGTAATGTTTTCGTTGCCTTACTCATCATTAAAATCTCCCTTTTTCTAATTTAATTGGGTACCAACCTTAACGACACCACTAGTTTGCAATTGAATCGTTTGGTTATTGGCATTGGTAACAATCAACATCGTCGTCAAATCATAGCCCGCTTTTTCCAATTTATCACGATCAACGCGGACAATCGGCTGGCCGGCGCGAACGACTTCATCTTGGTGCACTAAAACATCAAAACCATCACCTTGTAAATTGACCGTATCAATCCCGATATGCACGAGTAACTCAACACCTGTATTGGTCACAACTCCAAAGGCGTGTCCGGTTGGAAACATCGTGGCTAAGGTCCCATTAGCAGGCGCACAAATGAAATCACTAGTTAACTTAAGCGCCACCCCGTCACCGAGGACCTTGCTGGCAAACGTCTCATCATGGACTGCCGCTAAATCAATTAGTTCACCATCACTGACCGCGGTAATCGCATCATCGGGGTAAGTCTTTTGGACTGGTTCGGTGACTTTGGGCGCCGGCTGTTCATCAATTCCTAAAATGAAGGTGACAATCGCGGAAGTTGCGATGGCGACCACAATGGCAATAACCATGGCCAGAACCGTTTGTTGAAATATTGGCAGCGCTAACAAATTGGAGTAACCCATGACGTAAGCTTTAGCACCTAACAAGCTTGCGATAACACCACCAGCAAAGCCGCCCGCCATGACACCATACATCGGTTTACGATACTTCAAATTGACCCCATAAATCGCGGGTTCAGTGACACCGGCAACAATACAACCAATGGCTAACGAAACACATTCACTGCGGAATTGGCTATTTTTAGTCCGCGCGGCCACCCCTAAGTTGGCGCCACCTTCAGACATATTATGCAAAATGAAGGCTGGTCGTAAAATCGCATCATACCCGGGATTACTGAGTAACTGCGTCATGAATGGTGCTAAGGCCGTATGCATCCCGGCCATGACCATCCATGGTAAAGCAGCCGCTAATAACCCCACTGCCAACGGTCCGACGGTACTATTCAAGAACATAAAAAAACTGGCAATGTATTGTCCGAGCATGTTCCCAAGCGGTCCTAAGATTAAGTATCCGAGTGACCCGGCGATAAAAATCGTCCCCATGCCGACAAAGACGGACCGGAAAATCCCCGGTACAATTTTGTTCAGATATTTTTCGGCATAGTAAGCAACAATGGCAACTAACAAAGCGGGTAACAAAGTTGTGCCATAGCTCAGTAATTTGACGTTGAAGCCAAACAGCGTGACACCCTTGGTCGCCGCGGTAACCATCGTCGTGTAGTTACCATGTAATAATGCCGCGGTTGCGACCATGGCGTAAACTGGCGTACCGCCTAATTTAGTGGCGGCACCATAAGCGACAATAATTGGCATGAAGTAAAACGGCGCGTCGGCAATCGCCGATAATAATAGATATGACGGTGTCTTCGCGTAGGCCGCGTCCACGAAGCTCACGATTAATAACAAGACCACTTTCAACATGCCCCCGGCAATTAATCCGGGGATTAACGGGGTGACTGATGCCGAAATAAAGCCAATAAATTTAGTCCCGACGTTTTTCCAGGTCAATGGTTCATACTGCTTAGAAAGATCATCGAGATTCTCATCAACGCTGGCCCCAGCCTGAATATCGAAGTCTTTGATGACTGCTTCATAGGTTGGAATCAAGTTTTGACCTAAAATAACCATATACTGTTCGCCAGCATAAACGACGCCCAACACGCCATCTAAAGCCTCCAATGATTCTTTGTTCGCACGGTTCACTTCTTTTAAGTTGAAACGCAACCGCGTCATGCAATGATTGACAACTTCAATATTGTCAACTCCGCCGACATTTTTCACAATATCCGCCGCTAACTTATGATAGTCCATGGGTCACAGTCCTCTCTTTTGACAATTTTGTTATTTAAAATTGACAATTTTATCACGAGATAAGCATAGCAGGTGTTGAAATCGCTGTCAATGACAAAATTGTCATTTATTTTTGACTAAATTATCAGTTTGCCTTAAAGTTAACTTATCAACTAATCAGCGAGGACTTTACCATGACGATTATCGAAAGTATTCAACAGCATACGACCGAATTTTCAAAATCAGAATTAAAGGTCAGCCAATATATCTTAAAATATCCCGAACACGTCGAAACATTCACGATTACCAAACTAGCCGACCGCGCCGGCACCTCGACGTCAGCCGTCTTACGTTTCTGCCAATCGTTAGGTTTTCAAGGCTATAAAGATTTTCGCTTTGAAATGATCAACTATTTACGCGGCGCTCGCCATCATACCAGCACGAGTGACTTAAGCGATGGCTTTTTAAACGACTACGCCCAGTTAATCACCCAACTCCATCAACTAGACGCCAAGCTACTAAAAAAATTAGCGACCGCCTTAATGACGCCCACCATGAATTACTTATTGGGCGTGCACTTTTCGGCGTTACCAGCTAAAGAACTCTTCTTAGGTTTAGAGGATCTCGGAATTCTGTCCTTACACGCCGACGATTATATTAATGCCGCCCACTTAACGAATACAATGGCGCCAGACTCAACCTTGGTACTTTTTTCAATTAGTGGCAGTAAAAATAACTTCAATCATTTTCTCGCGAGTGTGGCTAATAATATGCCGAAAAATTCATTTTTGATTACCATGAATCCTAAAGCGGAACTAGCGGCAGCCTTTGAACAGACCTTAGTGCTCCCCGGCAGTGCTTTTTCCAACCGTTCCGTGGTCGATGCCCAAGCAGTCCCCATGTTATTCGTCGAACTACTGCTTAATATCATTCATGAAAAGCAATAACGTTAAAAAGGCGGTACCGATAACATTTAAGTTACCGGCATCGCCTTTTTGGTGACAGGGTTCAAAGTATTGATT
This sequence comes from Lactiplantibacillus fabifermentans DSM 21115, assembly GCF_000498955.2. Taxonomy (GTDB): domain Bacteria; phylum Bacillota; class Bacilli; order Lactobacillales; family Lactobacillaceae; genus Lactiplantibacillus; species Lactiplantibacillus fabifermentans. The sequence continues at coordinate 14,504 of NZ_AYGX02000166.1, forward strand.
CGTCCGGACAAATAAGGTAATGCAACAATTTTTCTTGTTCTCCCCCCATCGACAGCTCATCTGGCAATCCCAAAACATTGTTTGTCCCGCCATTCTAAATAGAAATCACATTTAGTTGGGCATTAACGGACATAGCCGTAGAAGTGGCGCAAGTTCGACCGAACTATAAGAATGTCCAACATGAACGTTTCCAATCACCAAACTGAATTAGAATGGCATCATTATTCTCAAAAACAATCGAGCTGTCGGCTGACCGTAATGGAAGCTGCCATGCAGGTGGCGTTAACGGGATTGGTCCGTATCCCGTTTACACCACGGACGCCTTTTGAGACTTGATTTTTGGGCTCAAAAGCGAGGTTCAAGACCGCCCCTCAGGCTTGAACCGGTCCCCATGACGGCTGGAATTACGGTCAGCCGACAGCGGCAATAAATAACCAAGCAAAAAAAGCATGCCGCGTAAACGACATGCTTTTGAGTGAACTACTAGATTATTCGTGGTCTTTATAAACATCAATAACGGTCCGATCGTCGTCGACAACTAAGTGTAACTTGCCGTCTTTAGACATCGAGCTGGTTTGATAGACATTATCAATGCCATCAACATCTTTGGCTTTGAATGGTAAGTAAACGCGTTCGCTACCCCGTTCGTCACCGAACAAAATATCTAACTTTTCAATATCTTGATACTGTAAAACCCGTTCAAACATCCCACTAGTTACGGATGATAAATTGGTTGCATCGGGGTCAACCGCATCTGCGTCTGGTAAAAATTCAGCCTTGAAAGATTTGCAAGGATGAATAATCGTCATCTTGCCACCTTTGATTCGACCATAACTCGTTGTAACCCGACTAATCCAAAGGTCAGAAATATCGTTATGTTTCACAACCCACGTATCACCATTACGGAAATAAAACTTTAATGCGTCTAATGCTCTTTCCATGTTCGATCACCTCATTGCAGAATTAGTTTCAACTCAATCGTACCAGACTTAGCAAAAAATTCAATTATTTTTTGTATCCGTTACCATCCTTGCAAAGTCAAGCAATTCGTCATATTGGTTCGCGACTTTACCAGTGACCACCGCGGCTAACAATTGGGCTAAGATTTGACCCATTGCCGGCCCCGGGGTGACGACCTGTTGTTTGATTAAATCGCCACCGTTGATGGCTAAGTCGCGTTTGTTTTGAATCGGTAATGCCGCGTAGTTGGCCATCAATTCAGTTTGGTCAACTCCAAACCCGAGAATATCCGCCACTTGATTAGCAGTGGTTAACGCGGCCGCACCGGCGTCAAATAACTCGCGGGCCGATAATGTACCAGTCGCGTTTAACGCGCTTAAAACGGCCGTTGCGGCGGTCACATGGTCAATCAACTCATTACTAGTCTTCCATGCTTTGAGTAGTTTCCGCACCGCAACACCACTCGTATCACCCATTAACCAACTAAGCATCGTCCACGTACTTTCAATAGACGTTAATTGCCAAGCAGGTAGTTCAATCAATTTAGTCAGCATCGCTTGTTGGTCGGCCATTAGCGGCATGTACCGATATAAGTCGGTCCGGACTAAAGCCTGCAAGCCCCGAGTAGGTTGTTGCCCCATTAAGAGCTTTTCCCATTCCACGCGCGTCCGTTCCACCGCGATTTTGGTCAGTAACGCCGCATTGTCTTTAACGGCAGCTTCGGTGGCGGGTTCAATTGCAAAATCCAACTGGCTAGCAAACCGAACCGCCCGCATCATCCGCAACGCATCTTCATGGAAGCGGTCTTCCGCCACACCAACTGCGCGTAAAACGCCCGCCTTTAAGTCGGCTAAGCCATCGAATAAATCAATGACTTCACCGTTGGCTTTCATGGCTAAGGCGTTAATCGTGAAATCACGCCGTTTCAAGTCTTCTTTTAACGAACGCACAAAGGTCACTTGGTCGGGGCGCCGAAAATCTTGATACCCCGATTCCGTCCGAAACGTCGTCGTTTCATAACCTTCGCCGTGGTCCAAAATCATGACCGTTCCGTGTTCAATCCCCGTATCGACCGTCCGTTTGAACAAGCCTTTGACTTCCGCGGGAAACGCACTGGTCGCAATATCGACATCATGCAACGGTTTGCCTAAAATCGTATCCCGAACACAACCACCGACAAAGTAAGCTTCGTAACCGGCCGCTTCAATCGTTGCTAAAATTGGCTTGGCGGCTTCAAACTCCGGTGGCAATTGGGTCAAAATCATAGTAAGTTCTCCAACCCGACAAACAGTTCGTGATATTGGTTAACTTTTTCAACGGCGACTTTAACCCCGGTCATAAATGAAATCCGGTCAAAGGAATCTTGGCGAATCGTTAAGCCTTCACCGGGGCCCCCAAACATGACTTCTTCATGGGCCACTAACCCTGGTAAGCGCACCGCATGAATCCGCATGCCTTCGTATTCAGCCCCCCGCGCACCTGGTAAAGTTTCCGTGGCATCGGGATTGCCTTGTTCTTTAGGCTTCCGCACTTCCGCAATTTTCTTCGCCGTACTAATCGCGGTCCCACTTGGCGAGTCAATCTTATCGTCGTGGTGCATTTCGATAATTTCAACATCTGGGAAATATTTAGCCGCTTGTTGTGCGAATTGCATCAGCAAAACAGCGCTGATGCCGAAGTTAGGTGCGATCAAGCCCCCAACTTGCTTGTCTTTAGCTAATTTTTGTAAATCAGCAACTTGTTCATCGGTCATCCCGGTCGTCCCAATAACTGGTGAGATACCGTGATTCAAAGCAAATTTGGCATTTTCATAGACGGCCGTGGGAATCGTAAAGTCGATCCAAACCGTCGCATCCGTATCAATCTTCGTTAAATCATGGAATGCGGGCACGTCTTGGCCTTTAAAGTGTTCATTGTCACCCAAATTCGTATCCTTACCGCGCGCATCATAAACGCCCACCAATTCAAAATCAGGGGTATCAATGACCATTTGAGCAGCAGTACTACCCATCCGACCTTGATAGCCGGCCACAATTACTTTTACCAAAACAATTCCTCCTCTAACTCAATTAAAACTTGCTTGAGCTTTATTTGACTTGACGAGTTTGCCAACAGGGCTACTCATCACTAATACATACCTTATATTTTAACAGAATATTGGATTACCGTGAATTTTATTACCGGTAACGGCCAATTTACAAATTTGACCATTAATTGTCCCTAACCACTTATCAAACATTCTACCTGTTGGGGGGTGCAGTCAAAACCACTTGAACAGATTTGCAAACCTTCTAACTAACGTCGCAAAAGTCAGCCATGTGATAACGCAATCTCCCCGTTAAAGCCACCGACAACTAGACTAATCAATACACAAATGGTCCCGCTACAACATCGGTAGCGGAACCATCTTCATTTTGAAATCAATTTAGTTGTGAGTCGATAGTGAGGACTAATGCTTGCTTAGACTAATCACCATCGAAAACATTCAATCACAAATTCGTATCCTTAACATTATTTTGAAACTGAGCTGAAATTAGCAGTTGGCTGACCGTCATGGAATCGTCCTGAAAGTGGTGTTAACGGACGTTTTTTGCCCGTTTACACCACGGACGTCTTTTGAGACTTGCTTTTCAGGCTCAAAAGCGAGGTCCAAGACCGCTTCTCAGGCTTGGACCGGTCCCAGGACGATTCCATGACGGTCAGCCAACTGTGGCAATTCCAAATCAGCCGATCAAATCAACGTATCAATGACGTCGAGGACGCCGTCATGGTTGTTGTCGAAACGCGTTTCGTAATTTGCGGCCGCTTTGACGGGCGCAATCGCGTTCTTCATGGCGTAGCTGTAATCTGCTTCACTGAGCATTTCAATATCGTTACCGTTGTCACCAAACGCGGCCGTCGCACTCGGTGCCACTTGCCAATGATCTTGCAAGTAGGCGAGCCCGGTCGCCTTGTTAACGTGCGGTGCAATCACATCAAAGCCCCCGCCACCACTGACGGTTGCCCGTAATTGCCCGGCAAAGTGGTCGTTAATCATTTTAGCGTGTAAGTTGGCTTGTTCGTCATCCCAACTAAACGTCGCTTTATAAATATGGTCATCGATGTTGGTTAAATCGTCGATGACGTGCCGCTTGCTTAAAAAGTAGCGCATAATTTCATTATCATCTTGTGGCCGCAAGTACGACCCTTGTTTACCTGAAATTGAAATACTGGCACCGGCTAATTCCGGCGTGGTCGCGACGTAAGTCAAGAGTTCGTCAACTAACGGACCTGCCAGCAAACTTTCGTGCAAAATATGGCCATGATTATCAATCACCAAACTACCATTTTCGGCCACGTACGTAAATTCACCATTAATTTTGTCAAACACGTCGATACAATGTTGCAACTGATTGCCACTGGCGACCACAAAATGTTGCCCATTAGCATTCATTTTATCTAATTGCGCTTGAAAACGGTCATGATCAAAATGACGGTCATCTCGTAAAAAGGTCCCGTCGATATCCGTTGCGATTAGTGCTACGTTCAAGGCTGCATCCCCCTAAAGTTAATTAATAACCTTATTTTACCAAAGTTGGAAGCATTTTCAATTCACAGCCACGCCGCCTCATCACGATTTAATCAATGCTAATACCCTTGGTCCTCATAATCTTCCAACATTGCGACCATCTCACCGTCGTCCGGTTGAATCGTCAAATAGTTGCGTAAGGCCGCCACGGTTTCATCAATTAACCCTGCTTCACGGAAGAAGTAAATCGCTGGTTTCAAGAAGTCGGCATTATGTTCAAAGAACGGATAGGCAGCTTCATAGTTATCTTTGGCCTGTTTGAAGTGATCAAGGCGGTCGTTAGAGATCGCCAAGTTCCAATAAAATTGTGGGTCAAATTCATTACTCTGTAAATATTGGTCCAACAAATCAATATTATCTTGATAGCGTTCTTGCTTAACTAACAAATTAGATAATTCCAATACCGTCGTCAAATTATCCGGATCAATACTCAAGCCTTCACGCAAATACTTCTCACCAAGGTCCATATCGTCCAATTTGAGGGCGATACGCGCCGTTTGCAAATAGAGCTGCTCATTATACTGATCGACCGCTAAACCTTCTTGTAACGTCAATAAGGCCTTATCAAGCTGGTTGAGTTGTTCTTGGGCTTCAGCCAAGTAAGGATAGACCGTCGCATATTGTGAATCTTGTTCACGTAACTTGTTGAATACGTCGATGGCTTTGCGCGGTTCGTTCAATTGTAAGTACGTAAATCCAAGTTCAAATTGACTATCCGGCGTTAATTTAGCCGGTTTGATTTGTTCTAAATACCCAACCGCTTGTTCAAATTTCCCGGCTTCGGCATACGAGACCCCTAACCGTTCAACTAAGTTCACTTTAGAAATTTCTAACTGGCCTTTTTTGATTAAATCCAGATAGAAACGAATCGCTTTATTGTAATTACGAATTAAGAAGTAAAATTCGGCCAACGCAAATTCAACAATTGGTTCGTCGGGCGCTAAATTGTACGCTTCCACCAGTTTTTGTTCGCTCACTTCAAATAGCTCTTGCGTTTGATATAAGTCGGCCTCCACTAATAAAGCTTGGACATACGCCGGTGAATCGGGTTTTACTTGATGTAAATAATCGAGTGCTAAGTCAGTATCGTCATCATCAATGGCAATATCGGCTAAGCTGGTCCGCAAATCATCTTCGTCCGGATACTTTGCTAATAATTTTTTATAAATACGGGTGGCTTGCTTTAGGAAGCCTAGTCCGTATAATTCTTCGGCCAAACTATACAACGTGTCGTCATCATCTTTACGAAGCGCCCACGCGAAATGTTTATTGGCTGTTTCTAATTGCCCGTTGGATAACGCGGCGAGCATTTTTTCTGAATAAGTCATTGCACCCATCCTTTTTTCGCCATTTAGTCATAATTCGACTTACTATCATAACGCAAATGCACACAAAAAAGCCAGTATAACGGTTGCTATACTGACTTTAAAGTTTGAAACTTTAGTGACGCTTATTTAACTGCATCCTTTAAAGCTTTCCCTGGCTTAAATGCAGGTACTTTGCTTGCTGGAATTTGGATTTCGTCGCCAGTTTGTGGGTTACGGCCCTTACGAGCAGCACGTTCACGTACTTCGAAGTTACCAAATCCGATGAGTTGAACTTTTTCACCCTTTGCAAGAGTGTCTTGGATTGATGCAAATACTGCGTCTACAGCAGCAGTTGCGTCTTTCTTAGTTAAGTTAGTTGCAGCAGCAACGTTGTTAACTAATTCAGCTTTGTTTGCCATGTTTGATTCACCTCCCCTTTACAGAGTGAAGATGTATGTTCATTTTTAAATTCCGTACATCCAGATGATCATTTTTGAGTGGTCCAAAAATGAGAGAAACGATGACAAGCATCATTTCTTGTTCAAAGATAGCATAGGAATGCTGTAATAGCAAGCTTTTTTAAGGTTTTTGGCTAAAATATCGAAATTGAGTAATAATCGTTTACAACTTTGATACCTTATGCTAAAATGCCTAGTTTGCGCCATTTTGGCTACTTCCGCCGCCGTTCGATCATATGAATTGGCGTACCCGTAAAATCAAAAGCGTTCCGAATTTGATTTTCGAGGAACCGTTCGTATGAAAAGTGCATCATATCAGGATCATTGACAAACACGACAAAGGTTGGTGGTTGGATGGCCACTTGGGTCGCGTAATAAACGCGCAACCGTTTCCCGTTATCACTTGGCGTTGGATTCATCGCAATCGCATCCATGATGACATCGTTCAAGACAGATGATTGAATCCGCCGTGAATGGTTCATGTTGACCTTTTGAATCAAGGCCGGTAATTGTTCCAACCGTTGACTCGTCTTAGCCGACACGAAAACAATCGGTGCATAGCTCAAGTAAACGAACTGGTCACGAATGTACTGTTCGAATTCTTGCATGGTATGGTTATCTTTTTTAACCAAATCCCACTTATTGACCACGATCACGATAGCTTTACCCGCTTCATGCGCGTAACCAGCCACCCGCTTGTCTTGTTCCCGAATGCCTTCTTCACCATTGATAACGAATAAGGCCACGTCACTATTGTCAATCGCCTTTAACGCGCGCATCACACTGTAACGTTCCGTGTTTTCGTAAACTTTACCTTTTTTCCGAATCCCGGCAGTATCGACCATGACGAAGCGATTACCTTCTTTATCGGTAAACTTCGTATCAATCGCATCCCGTGTCGTCCCGGCCACGTCCGAGACGATGACCCGGTCTTCACCTAATAAGGCGTTAACAATCGATGATTTACCAACGTTCGGCCGACCAATCAAACTGAACCGAATCGTGCCCGGTTCATCGTCTTCGCCACTTTCAGGGAAGTTTTTGATGACGGCATCCAATAAATCCCCAAGTCCCAAGCCATGGGCCCCAGAAATTGGATAGGGATCGCCGAAACCTAAGGAATAGAAATCATAAATTTCACTCCGTAATTCCGGATTATCCACTTTATTGACCGCTAAAACGACCGGCTTATCCGACCGATATAAAATTTGGGCCACGTGTTCATCGGCATCCGTCACGCCTTCTTTAGCGCTGACCAAATAAACGATAACATCGGCTTCATCGATCGCGATTTCCGCCTGTTCGGTAATTTGTTTAATAAAGGGGGCATCGTCAATATCGATCCCACCAGTATCAATTAAACTGAATTGTTGTCCTAACCATTCACTATTGGCATAAATCCGATCCCGCGTAACCCCGGGCGTATCTTCAACAATCGAGATTCGGTCCCCGGCAATCCGGTTAAAAATCGTGGATTTACCCACATTAGGGCGTCCAACAATTGCCACTACTGGTTTTGGCATGTTGTGTTCCTCCTTCGTGCATATTCATTCAAATTTGAGTTATTTGACGTTTTGAGCCGTCTCCGGTCCGCTGAAACATCGCTGTGGGGCAACCTGTTGATGCCAGAGTGCGGTCATCAACAGCGGTTGGCAGCCAGGCCAAGACCGCCCGTCTACCAACACGACCCATGATCTAAGCGGCCAAAAAACACCCGCTAAGATCATTTTCACAGCGAAATTTCAGCGGACCTCCGACTAATTGCGATGATTATTCACTAACATCATCTAATATCAATCTGTGAATTGATAGCTGACCGATAATTGCGCCACATTCAGTGTACCAATTACCGCCAAAAACGCAACTTTCAGCATATTACTAAGTGTCCATCGTTGCAATACACTGATAGCCAGTTGCGAACTGCCATGGCACCGTGTCGACAGTCTTAGTCACTGTTTTTTGGTGGCTTAGACTGTGGGCCGACTTGGTAGACCCACGGGTTGTGTGGGGCTTCCAAGCGCCCTGGGGACCGCATTTTGGCCCCAGGTCTGCCCCACGGTGTCATGGCAGTTCGCAACTGGCGGCAAGTCATAACCGCCATTCAAAAAATATTTAAATTCATAAAAAAATATCCTTCAAGGCAAGCTTGAAGGGTATTTTTAGAAGCAATCAATGATTACTTTTCATCATCGTTGTTTTCAGCGTTCTTCAAAGCGTCACCAATCAAATCACCTAAACTGAAACCAGTTGATTCTTCTGGTGCGTTAGCCGTTGAGCGTTCAGCAGCTGAACGGTCGTCGCGACGATTGTTACGACGGTTGTTCCCACCGCGGTTGTTGTTGCTGTGGTTTTCTTCTTCGCCTTCAGCAGCTTGTGGCTTTTCTTCCAAAGCCTTGATTGACAATGCTAAACGTTTTTCGTCAGGACGAACATCTAAGACTTTAACCTTGATGTCTTGGCCGACCTTCAATACGTCGTTTGGCGTTGCAATGTGTTGATGTGAGATTTGTGAAATGTGAACCAAACCTTCAACACCAGGGAAGACTTCAACGAAAGCACCAAAGCTAGTCAAACGTTTAACTTTACCGTCTAAGACAGCGCCTTGAGGAGCTTTTTCTTCAATGCCATCCCATGGTTCTGGTAAAGTGGCTTTGATTGATAATGAAACCCGTTCACGGTCAGCGTCAACAGATAAGATCTTAACCTTAACTTCTTGACCAACCTTCAAAACATCAGCAGGCTTTTCAACCCGATCAAATGAAATTTCTGAAACGTGAACTAACCCATCGATACCACCGAGGTCAACAAAGGCACCAAAGTTGGTCAAACGAGCAACTTTACCTTCAACAACTTCGCCAGCTTGTAAGGTCTTCAAAGCTTCTTCACGTTGTGCTTCGAGTTGCTTTTCAACAACGGCACGGTGTGATAAGATCAAGCGGTTTTCGCTTGGTTCGATTTCGATAATCTTAAGTTCGAGTTCTTGACCTTTGTAAGCGTTCAAGTCTTCAACATAGTGATCATCAATCATTGAGGCCGGGATGAAGCCACGTACGCCAGCATCAACGACTAAGCCGCCCTTAACTACTTGCGTTACAGGAGCTTTAATCGTATGACCTGCTTCGTATTCTTTTTCAACGTCGTCCCAAACTTTGCGAGCTTCTAGGCGACGGTGTGATAGTAAGTAACTACCGTTTTCTTTGTCGCTGCCAATCCGAGAAATGACAACTAAGTCTAAAACGTCACCGACTTTAGCAGCTTCGTTGACATCGTTTACGCGTGAAGTTGAAAGTTCCTTCAAAGGAACCACCCCTTCAACACCAGTACCTTGGATACCAACAATAACTTGCTTGTCGTCATCAATAGCTAAGACTTCACCCTTAACTACGTCACCGACGTTAACTTCTTCAACGCTATTTAAAGCGTCTAAAAGTTCATTTTTCTCATTTTGACTGTTTTCGTTTTCACTCATGCAAATTTCCTCCTGTCAACAATAACTCTAACCTATATCATAGCTGAAAACGCAATGAAAAGCTAGCTAAAAGCACTAAGTAAATGCAATTAGATTGTTGAACTTTGTTTTTTTATAATATCAGCGATGGTATCAACCACTTGTTCAATCGACATGGGTGTCGTATCAACAAGAATTGCATCGGCTGCTTGGGTCAATGGTGATACTTTCCGAGTTGAATCCTTATGGTCCCGGAGTTCAATCTCAGCTTGCAATTGGGCTAAAGGCGTATCGATCCCTTTTTTGATGTTTTCAGCGTAACGCCGTTTAGCGCGTTCCGCGGCCGATGCAACTAAGAAGATTTTCACTTCCGCATCGGGTAAAACGGTCGTCCCGATATCCCGACCGTCCATGACGATGCCACCCCGTTGGGCGATTTCACGTTGTTGGTCCGTTAAAATTTCGCGAACCTTAGGCAAGGCCGCAATCGTCGACACGTTATTCGTGACGTCCGGTTGGCGAATGGCCATGGTGATTTCTTCGTCATTGGCAAACACGAGTTGGTCAGGCTCACCTGGTTTGAAACTGATCGTGAGTGTTTGCATTAAATCGGCAACGGCCGCCTCGTCAGTCAATTCAACTTGGTGGTGCATTGCCCAATAAGTTACGGCTCGATACATGGCACCAGTATCGACATAAATATAGCCAAACCGTTTGGCAACGAGTTTGGCAACGGTACTCTTACCAGCGGATGCTGGGCCATCGATGGCAACTTGTAATGCTTGTTCTGCCATTAAGTTCTTACCCTCCAATTTTAGCAGCTGTTCGTGCTTAACGAACGCGTAGCTTTTGACCAGCTGAAATTGTGGAACCGGATGATAAGCCATTTAATTCTAAGAGTTTGTCCACGGAAATCCCGGCATTCGTCGCGACCCGATAAACCCCTTGACCGGCTTCAACGGTTACGTATTTCTTACTAGTTGATTCGGAGCTACTGCTGCTACTTGATGCGCTACTACTGCTGTCACTGCTGCTCTCAGTACTCGCCGTACTTTCAGAGCTGGCACTGACACTACTAGCAGCTTTTTTGGAACTAGCCAAAGCTAAACTGCTGCTCTTCGCCGCTGCCTTTTTCTTAGCAGCTGCGACCGACTCGCTTTTAGCGGCGGCCTTTGAAGAGGCTTTTGAAGCGGCGACACTCGAAGACTTGCTCTTCGAACTCGAGCTAGCGACTTGTTCGGTTTGTTGCGGATTATTCAGCGAATTTTTCTTCACCAAAAAATAACCAATTGGTGCTAAGGCCAACAACAAAATTAAAACCACTAAAACGGTGGTCAATGTTGAATTGCTGCTATCCTGTTTGCGTTTTTGAGTCCGCGACAAATTGCCCGAATCATCCCGATCGTCTTCAAAAGTTTTGTCCCATGGTTTATCTTTTTGGGACTTTTCATTATCATTTTTTTGACTCATAGGGTGTTCCTCCTCAAAAAACTTTCAACCAATATTGTAACATAACCCTTAATTGATTTCTTTAAGAATTTTGTAAAAACAACTGGTCTAAAATCGATTCCCACGCTGGATTGGGGGGTGTTTGCGCACGTAATGGCGCTTGTAAATTAAGTGCCGCTACTGGGAGCGAATCGCCCTTTAACTGACAGCATTCGTTAGTATGCGTCGGCGCCGGTTCATCAAAATGAGCTAACAAAACGGCCCGCCGACAGCCTTCCGCTTGAACATAAGCGAGTAGTTGACGCAGTTCATCATTTTTTCCACGTTGCCGTTTTTCAAAGATCTTGGTCACTTGCTCCACCGTATAATCGTGTTCCCAATAAAACTGTAACACTTGGCCTAAATCATCATGGGGGGTGATATTTTGCTGATACAGCTGAAACGCCTGCGTAATTTCATTGGCGGATGCCGACGTTAAGTCATTTAAATTACGGACTAACTGTTCGTCGCCAGGTGCGTAGAGCAAGACAGCTAACGATTGGCCCCCGTCACGACCCGCCCGACCAATTTCTTGTACATAGTCGGCCAAACTCGTAGGTAAGTGATAATGAATCACTAAGCGAATATCGGCCTTATCAATCCCCATGCCAAACGCTGACGTGGCACAAATAACATCTAACTGGCCGGCCATAAATTGTTGCTGAATCTTGAAGCGGTCTTCACCTGATAAACCGGCGTGATACCCGGCGACCCGCAATCCGGTCGTACTTTGGAGCCATTCGGCAATCAAATCAGTCTGCCGCTTGGAGCTGAAGTAAACAATCGTGGGCCCTTTGACCGTCACAACCAGCTGTTGGAGCATTTGCCGTTTTTCATCTTCATTAGCGACCGCCGCCACCCCTAAATAAATGTTTGGCCGATTCGCTGAATACACGACTTGTTGGGCCGCGGGCAAGCGTAACTGGGCCAAAATATCTTGCCGCACTTGGGTCGTTGCGGTTGCCGTTAGCATCAACGTCCGCTGTGGCTGAAGTTGTTCGCGCAACTGGCCGAGCGCCAAGTAATCGGGGCGAAAATCCGGCCCCCACGTAGAAATACAGTGAGCTTCATCGACCACGAATAAAGCAATCGGCGTGGCTTGCACCGCCGCTAAGACTTCCGGCTGTTTCAACATTTCGGGCGAAACAAATAAGAATTTATACGCATTTAAGTGCCGTAACACTTGCTGACGGGTCCCAAAAGATAATTGCGAAGTCAAGGCGGCCACTTGTTTTTCGCCTTGATAATTCAGGCGTGCCACTTGATCTTGCATTAAAGAAATCAGCGGCGACACCACCACGACTAGCCCCGGCATGATAGTGCCAACTAATTGATAAATCAACGACTTACCGGTCCCGGTTGGCAAAACCGCCAAGACATCCTGCCCCGCCAACAATTGGCTAATGACCTCATACTGCCCAGGACGAAATTCATCAAAGCCGTATTTTTGTTTTAATAACTGATAAATTTGCTCACGCTGCATTCGTCTGACACCTCATAATTTGAAATAAACGAAACCAGAAAAAATCCATTTCCGGGGCGACTGTTTGCACTTGTTCAAAGCGCCAGTTCGCCACCACCGGCTGATCAGCAAAAATTTCGGTTAACGTCTGCACCCGGGCCGGCGTCAATACTTGCGTATATGGGAAAGTCGGCACTAAGATGGCAACTTCTAACAGGTGCTCGCGCACGGTACTCAGCTTTAAACGGCGCTGAATCGCCACTTGCTCGACCGTTAAGCCTTGTTGGACCGTTTGATATGTCTGCCAAGCACTGGGCGTCACGGGATTACTTTTGACTAAGGGTTGTAATAGCGTCGCTAAACACGACTGTGGTTGCGTTTCTAGCCACAAACACCACCGACAAGCTAAATCTTTACGCATCACTAAAATTTCTAACGGTGTTTTATCCAATTGCGTCGCCAGTTGTTGATCCGTTTGTCCCGGATTTTCAAAGCCACTAATACTTGCGACAAAGACGGTCGGTAACGGCGCCGGCAACGACTGCAAAAAAGTCGTTAATTCCGTATGTAGCTGTTCGCCCAAGTGTGCCACGGTTTGACGCCGAAACCACTGTTTAACAATGGCTTGAATCCCGGGGTCAGTCGTTAGCGGATAATAACGATTCTGATGATGCACGGCTTGTGACGCCACTTGCAGCGCCAACGCACTAATCGCGGTAAAACGACGCACATCAATCGTTTGAAATGCCCGAAAAGCCACGGGTTGGTACAACGTTGCTTGCAACTGTTCTTTATGGGCGGCCCCGGCAGTCGTCAACTGGACATAACCTTCCATCGGTGTCGCCAAGTCGCCGGCCGTGAGCAGTTCTTGCAAGCTGGCTAAAAACTTTTCCATAGGAACCCCATGCCAACTGTCCAATGCTGACAAACAGTCATAGGTCAGACCCGCAAACAACGTCGAAACCGTCCGCCGCCCGCGCAACACATTAAAGACGGCTTTCGCCCGCCGTGGTTCCGTACTAAACATCATTAATATATAATCCGTAAACACCCACGGTCGCCCCTTTCAGTCTTTTCAGCATAGCATTTTCAAGCGCACTTGACCAATCATTAGGTAACTCCGTAAAACAGCTCGTTCACCGTTTTTTTCTAATGGTTAGTCAAAAATTGCCGCTGCCGACTGACCGTAATTCCAGCCGCTATGAGGACCGTGGTGTAAACGGGATACACCCCAATCCCATTAACACCACCCGCATGGCGATTTCCATCACGGTCAGTCGGCGGCTAGATGTTTTTTAATAATAATAGTGCCACACTAATACAGGTTGGATATCTTTTGTGTTTGGCATCGTAAAATATGTTTAATTCACTATAAATATTAACTAATTTTGAGAAAGAATAGCCAAAGATATCGGTGGTGTAGTTCCGGCAAAAAAACAGCTGAACCAGCGCCACTTCCAAACAAAAATCAATACAGTTTGCGTTAGCGATAACGAACTCTGCTGGAAGTTTGATTGGCTTTTTTACTACCAGTTATTTACCGAAAAAGCCTGGCCACAACTAATTTCAATTCAGCAAAAACCGTAACCAACACAAATGGTGCGACCACAAAAAATTGTAGTCGCACCATTTTAAATCGAAAACTAATTCAGTTGTGCGTCAGTGATAATGGAAGTTGCCGTGAAAGTGCCGTTAGTTCGGCGTGCTTTTGGCCGAGCTTACGGCACCGACATCTTTGGAGATTGGCGGGTTAGGCCAAGCTTCAAAGTGAGGTGCGAGACCGCACTTTGGCTCGCACCGGTCGCCACGGCGACTGGAATTATCACTGTCGCACAACGGCAATCACAACTATTTTTTAATTCACCCGACTCATCAATTGGTTGTGATCGCCGAGCCAACCAGCTAAGCGATTGTAGACTAACCAAAAGACGTTGCCGACTAACAGACCTTTAATCAAATTAAATGGAATGACGGCAATTAAGACTAACGTGTTCACTGGGACGCTGAGTTTGAAGCCCATGACTTGAATGTAAAACGGCAAGACAAAGGTCATATTCGCTAACGACTCAATAATGACGAGTCCAACCGTGGCAATTGCAATCGCAATCGGCATCCGGTATTTTTCATTACCGCGATAGTAGCGTAAGACGAGTGCAAAGGCGATGATTAACACCGCAGAACCTAAGAAACTCGCAAACGACCCGATTAAATCATAGATTGCAAAACCAGCCGTCGCTGAATGCAAGACTAACTTAATGATGGTGATCGTAAAGGCCCCACCCATCCCGTATAAAAATAGCCCAATCAAAATGGGAATATCCGAGAAGTCAATCTTCATCCAACTGGCCATTGGAATAATTGGAAACTCCAATAACATTAAAATATAAGCACACGCGCCGAGCAAGGCAATGCCCACTAGTCGGCGTAACGTTGTTTGTTGCATAACGCACCCTCCTATGGGTCATCTTCAATGAACCATATTGCCGTATTCTTTACAAAAAAACGCCCCAATAACCTAACTTTAACGTTAGTCATCAGGGCGGGTTTATTTGCTAGTTTATGACAAATAAGCTCGATCTTCTTTATACCAGACTTTAACTGTCGACTTTGGAATTACACCAAATCACTATGCATTGCATAGGTCGCGGGCTATTACCGCCGGTCGGGAATCACACCCTGCCCTGAAGATGAACCAATATTGAATTTTTAATACAGGTATATTGTAACTAGTTGACTAACAAAATGCAAGGACGAATTGTAAGCGTTTTATCGTTCGCCCTTTAATTTGCTAATTTCAATTGGTTTAAGTTTACGATACTCGCCTGGTTGGAGACTTTGCAAGTCTAAAACCCCATAGCGTTCCCGTTTTAACTTCGTCACTGGATGGCCAATCGCCGCCATCATCTTCTTAACTTGGTGGTTATGACCTTCATGAATCGTTAATTGGACCAACGCATTATTCTTTTTATGGTCACTATCCATCAAGTTCGACTTAGCGGGGGCCGTCTTACGACCGTCGATTTCGACCCCTAACCGCAGTTGCTTCAAGTCAGCGTTGGTTGGGACGCCTTCGACTTTGGCCATATAAGTCTTTTTAACTTCAAATTTTGGATGAGTCAAGCGGTTCGCTAAGGCGCCATCGTTGGTCATGATGAGTAAGCCGGACGTATCATAATCCAACCGGCCCACCGGATAAATCCGTTCAGGGACATCCTTGAAGAAGTCCATAACCGTTTTGCGGCCTTTTTCATCGTGAACCGTGGTCACCACGCCGCGTGGTTTATAAAATAAGTAATAGACGGGTTTTTCCGCCAATAACGGGGTGCCGTCGACTTCGACGTGGTCACTTGGTTCAACTTTGACCCCTAAGGTCGTGACGGTTTTACCGTTCACTTTAACATGGCCAGAGGTGATCAAAACTTCCGACTTGCGCCGTGAAGCGACCCCCGCTTCAGCCATGACTTTTTGTAATCGTTCTGCCATTATTTTTCCTCACTATCTGCTGAGTTGCCTTGCAATTTATCTTGAAAGGCGGTTAAGAACAAGTCAGTTTCTGGGGCTGGATGTTCCGTATCGGTCAAAGCTTCTAAGTCGATGGCCGGTAAGTCGTCCAGTGATTTTAACCCAAAGTAATCTAAAAATGTTTCCGTCGTACCATACAAAATCGGCCGCCCCGGCTCGTTTAACCGGCCCGTTTCGGTCACTAATTGCCGCAACACTAATTTTTGAATCGTCGAACCACTCTGGACCCCCCGAATCTCATCGATTTCAATCCGGGTCAGCGGTTGCCGATACGCAATAATCGCCAAAACTTCTAGTGACGCTTGCGACAAACTCGTCGTCAACGGCGCTTCAAAGTACCGTTTCAAAATTGGTGCCACTTCGGCCTTAGTCGCTAAACGATACGTGTTGGCCGTTGATAGAATCGTCAATGCACAATCGGGTGCCTGGTCATATTGGGTCGCCAAGGCCGTTAACATCGTGTTAATTGCTGGCTTAGCAAAGCCAGTGGCATGTTCCATCTCCGCCACCGTAATGCCTTCATCGCCAGCCACAAATAAGAGCCCTTCAATTTGTTCAATGTTCGTCATGCTGTTCATCCGTTCTCAAATATAACTGGATTGGCCCGAGCCGCTCCGCTTGTACTAATTTTAATTGCGTTTGCTTGGTCAATTCTAACACGGCCATAAATGTTGTGACTAACATATCGTCAGATGCCGTGACCGTAAATAAGTCCGCAAAGTCGACCCCTTGGGGATGCTCCACTAATTGGGTCTTAATCTGGGTCATCCGGTCTTCAATGTTGACCGGGTCGGCAGCGACGGTTTTCATCAATGGTCGCGCCCGCCGCCGTTTAGCGACTAATTGGCGAAAAGCCGCTTGCAAGTCATCCACGGTGATGCCCGCCGTAAGCTTCGGCGCCGCCAAGTCGGTGGGAATCAGCATCGCTTCACGCGTAAAATGTTGATGCCGCGCTTGCTCTTTGACCCGTAACTCGCCCGCCGCTTCTTGATAAACTTTATAAGCTAATAATTCGGCAACTAACGAATCACGCGGGTCTTCATCCGCGTCGGCCTCTTCATCGTCATCGACGGTCGGTTGTGGTAATAAATACCGACTCTTGATCGTCATTAACGTGGCCGCCATCACCAAATAGTCGCCGGCGATGTCTAATTGCAGCGTCGCCATTGAATGCAAATAATCTAAGTATTGCTGCGTAATATCCGCAATCGGGATATCATAAATATCCATTTTGTTTTGCCGAATCATGTGTAACAACAAGTCCAAGGGACCTTCAAATTCGGAGATCTTAATGGTGATCGGCTGTTGTTGATTGTTTGTCTCGATGATGTTCCCACGCTCCAATAATTGTTGCCATCGCTAAGGTCCCCATCACCCGTTTGCCCGGATATAACGCAGCCAGCTCATCAAGCATTTGGCCTTGATTAGCAGAATTGCGTTCTTCGGGTGATAACGAGTTATGGTGAACCAACACAAAATCAGGTCCGACTTCGATGCCAATCACCCCGCTAAAGTCACCATCGGCTTGCCGCCATAAATATAATTGATGGTTGCCAGTTGATTGATACCACTGCATTTCCATTTGCAAATGCGCGATATCTTTAAAGTCTGGCAACAATGATAACAGGCCCATCGCCACTTTTTCGTAATCTTTGCGATATTTGACTAACATCTCAATCCTCCTAATTACGCTCGTGGATGATACTTATTATAAACTTCCGCGAGGCGTTTTTTCGTAATATGCGTATAAATTTGGGTCGTCGAAATATCGGCGTGCCCCATTAATTCTTGCACAACCCGCAAATCGGCCCCATTTTCTAAAATATGGGTCGCAAACGAATGTCGTAGCGTATGCGGCGTGACATTTTTTTCGATTCCCGCGGCTTTGACTTGTGCTTTTAGATTCTTCCAAACGCCTTGACGCGTCAACTGACCGCCATGATTATTCAAAAAGATGTACGGATTACGCCGTTTTGGCGAGGCCAACTTCGGCCGGGCCGTCTTTAAATACCGTTCTAAAAAGTCGATTGCGACATCGCCGATCGGAATGATGCGTTCTTTATCACCTTTCCCAATCGTTTGAATCAAACCTAAGTCTAAATGTAAATCGTCGAGTTTCAAGTTAATCGTTTCACTGACCCGCAACCCCGTGGCATACATGACTTCTAACAAGGCCCGGTCACGCAAACCTAAGGGCGTATCAACCTTAGGCACCGCCAATAAATTTTCAACTTCCTTAGCCGACAAGACTTGTGGCAAATGCTGAGCCCGTTTGGGGGTGTCAATCTTCAGCATCGGGTCACTATCCACTTGATGCATCTGCGCCAAGTATTGAAAAAACTTACGCAAACTGGAAACCGCGTGAATAATCGTATTGCGGGACTTCCCACCCTCATCTAAAAATTGCAAATAATTCAAGATGACGTAGCGGTCGACCGTTTGCAAATCGGCGATTTTTTGGGTCGTCAAATATTGACAAAACTCGGTCAAGTCTTGCTGATAACTCTTAATACTATTCGTTACTAAACCGCGTTCAACACGCAAAAAATGCAGGTAATCAGCAAGCTGGTCCTGCATCTTTTGATTAATCTTCGGCTTGGTCATCCAAGTCCTCGATTAATTTAATTTCACCAGGTTGTTGGGTAATGATGCGTTGCTTCAATAAATTACCCACGGCCCGTTTGAATTGGGACTTGCTAATACCGAAGTAAGTCCGGATATCTTCCGGATCACTCTTGTCCCAAAATGGTAACGTATGGTCCGCTTGATGTTGTAACGCGGCTAACAACATTTGCGCATCGTCACCAATTTCTTCATAGCCCCGCGGCTTCAAAGATAAGTTCAATTCGCCATCACGTAAATGACCGATGACCCGGGCTTTGACATGTTGACCTAAGCGGGGTTCTTGGTCCCGTTCAGACGGATGTACGAAGCCTAAATGACCATCATCGGTAATAACGGACGTCCCGGCCATCTTCAAGCGAAAGACCGTCGCTTGGGTATCCGCATTCTTCACGGCATCCTTGTCATACGGTTTGGCCATGGCGGCGAATTCCGCTTGGTCAGCGAGGGTGGCCCATAAACGACCTTTATTATCATGCGCTAACTTCACATATAAGCGGTCATCTTTTTTGGGCCATAACCGACTAATCGTTGGTAACTCGTCCAATGAGACCACCAAATCTTTATTTGGCAAACCGACATCCACGAAGACGCCCAAATCATGGCGGGTCCGGACAACGGTTCCCCAAACAAATTGATCATACGAAATCTCCGGGATGAACCGGGTCATTTGTAAATGGTGATCTTCATTTTCATAAACAAACCCTTCGTATAACCCACCAATATGGAGGGGTTTTTCGGGTTCCATTTTGTCGACCATCAAGGTTTGCCCTTCGTATTGGACAAAATAGGCCGTATCATTTTCATCGGTAACTTTGGCCTGGACGACCGTTCCTATAAAACTATTCATTAATAAACTCCTTCAATATCATTGCAAACTCAAGTGTAATACCGTAATAATGCAATAAGTAATGCCGGCCGCAATAATCGGTCCGGCGGCAACTCCCCGTAATAACACCACGCCCATAATCGTCCCAAAAACTAAAGCGACCGTAATTTCCGGACTAGCCGAAAGTAGCCCCACGCCATGAAACGACAAGACTGAAACCAGTACGCCACAAGCGACCGCAATCCAGCCTACGGGTGATTTAAACGCGTGCCATAAGTCTTTAAAACCAATCTGACCAGTTGCAATCGGAATCAAGATGGCCACCGTAATCACGGTAACCCCCCAATTGATGCCCTTTTGGCCAATCGTGGTTAACAGCTTACTTGTGTTAGGAATTAATTTAATCACTAAGACGACGATCGTGGCAATTTGCAAGGACTGATTTTTTCCCAGCCACGCCACGAGTAGAATCGCTAATAAAAACAACCAACTTTCCATACGACACCTCACGTGATATTTATTGTAACTGAAAACGCGCTAAATTACGAGGATTCGCGGTAAAATCACTGGTGAGTTCCGGAATTTTTTTCATGTTCATCCGTCAATTGCAAATAATCACGCCGTCGATCAAACAAGCCCACGAGTAGTAACAAACTGATTGTAAACGGTAACGCGATGCGATATGGTCGCATGAAAGCTTGGGTCAACGCCATTTTTGTCGTGTGTTTAATTTTGGCCGTCACTTGCGCGATTTGTCGATTATCCGTGGCAACCGTCCGTGCGACTTGTTGCTGCACTTGTTTGGCAACTTGTTTTTTGACGGCAGTCGGGGCGGCTTGTAAGTGTTTTTGCTGGAGCACTCTTTGGGTGGTCGTCTGCACTAAACGGCGTTGTTTGGCGGCACTGATGGCCGGACCACTCGTCATCGCCGTTTGTTCGGTTTGTAATTGCCGATAAACGGCAGTCAGTGTGTCAGTCTTTGCTTGACGATCAATCGTTAATGCCGCCACTTCGCGCTGCGCCGTGTGCCAAATATGCGTTTTCGCCGTCGTTAAATTAGTTGACAGGGCCGCCACGAAAATTGCGACGGCTAAGGAAGTCCCAATTTGACGGGCGACGCCAATCACACTTTGTGACGCCGTTAATAAGTCACCCGTAAAGTTGCCAGCCGCTAAGACCGTGATTGGTCCAATCATAATCCCATAGCCCGCACCAACGAGTAGTAGTGCTAACAAGACTTGCCAATAGTCGGCCGGGTCGGCCCAACTAATCACGATGTAGCCGGCCACCATCGCAACCGCTCCGCTAGCAATGACTAAGCGTGGTCCCACTTTAGTCAGTAATAACCCACTGATTGGTGAAAAGATAAAAATCATTAATGACGTTGGGGTAATCATTAACGCGGCCGTTAATTCGTCGTGACTTTGAACTTTAGTAAAGAAGCTCGGTAACAAAACTAGTAACGCCACTAGAAAAATCCCTGCAATAACGGTAATAACGGCCGCACCCGTAAATTGGCGGGTCTTAAATAAGTCCAGTGGCATCATTGGTTGCGCCACATGGGCCTCCGTCCAAATAAATACGCTCAAACTAACAATGCTCAGGCCGCCTAATGCTAAAATCACGCTGCTAGTCCAACCCCAATCGCTCCCTTTAACGAGCACTAGTGTCAAACTAAACAAGGTCACCATTGAAAATAAACTGCCCCACCAATCAATCTTAACGTTACGGAGCCGCGGCTGGTGCCAATCAAGTAGCCATAAACATAACCCTAACGCCAAAACGACTAACGGCACATTAATTAGGAAAATTCCCCGCCAGCCCCAAAACTGGGTGACCGCGCCGCCAATCGTTGGTCCAAGGGCCGAAGCTAAGCCTTGTGTCGTACCTAAGATCGCGATGACACTCGTTCGTTTAGCGAGACTAACATGTTCCAGGCCAATCGTCATGCTGGCCGGAAAGACAATCGCCGCGCCTAAACTTTGAATACCGCGCCCGGCAATTAACCAACTGACACTTGCGGCCATCCCTGAAGTTAGCGAACCCATTAGAAATAAGGCTAGCCCCAGAATATAAAAGCGATGGCGACCATAAATATCCGCTAACCGGCCAAGTGGAATCGTCAAACTGGCAAACAAAATCGTATATAAATTCAAGGCCCACGACAATTGGGACAAACTCGTCTGCAACCCCGTTTGCATGGCGGGTAAAGCAATGTTCATCACCGTCGTATCGAGCATACATAAGAAGATGCCAATCGCCATCGTACCCACGGTTAAAGTTGTTTTTTTCATCATAAAATTCCCCCTTTAAGTGTTATTGGTAGTGTAACGGCCACCCCATCAATTAAGATAGGTTTAGGTTACAAAAAGGGAGATGTTGTTACTGATGAATCCACAACAACGTAAACAACAAAATTTAACCGCCATTTATCAAGCCTTACTCCAGCTCATGACCGATAAACCCATGGCCAATATTGCGATTACTGAGTTGTGTCAAAAAGCGCACGTCTCACGCACATACTTTTACCGCAATTATCATAGCTTCGATGATATTATCATCGCATTTCAAGAACAAAATATGCTTAATTACTTACGACACTTGCCCAATGCCCGTAAAATCAACCTACTGGAACTGATGACTCATTATTTTGAGCTGACTAAAAGTGAAGCCAACACTTCGAAATTATTGATAAAAAACGGCAAACTAACGATCTTGATTAAAACATTTCAAACCGTCTTTCAATTGCTCATCCGCCAACAACGCATCAACAATCGCACGTATGCCATTTTCAACGAACCGTACTATCTTGAGTTCTTCTCGGGCGCCGTAGTCAATGTCGCAACCGACTGGCTCGCCCGTGGTACGCCTGAGCCACCCGAATATTTAGCACAGCAAGTTGAGCGTTTTGCCCATCATCGTTAAGCGTAGTCTTTTCGAGCTAATGCCACTACTATTCACCTACCGCTAAAATAAGCCTAAAAAAACCGACACCAATTTTTGGGTGTCGGTTTAGTAGACTATTCGCATAAAAATTGCGATTTGCTGTCAGTCCGTTACTATTTTTTATAGCATCAATCACCAATACCATATCGGCATCAGTATCGAGCTACTAGCATGTTTTTTAAGTAAGTTTTAGAAGGTAGCCGCCAGCGTTTCTGCTTGTTGCCGTGCGGACGCCAAAATATCGGTTGTCTTTTCTGGATTAAGGCGACCACCTTCAATAAAGAGGCCGTGATAATCCGTTACCCCAAAAATTTGTAAGATGTATTGCAAATATTCATCGCCGAAATCTTTCGTGTGCTGGGGATTCGGACCGGTGTGATAAATATCACCGGACGCCTGAATATGCAAGGCTTTCTTATCATGTAACAAGCCGACGGGACCCGCGGGCGTGTAGTAGAAAAGTTGCCGGACGGCCGCAATCGTATCAATATATTGCTTCATTTCGGTCGGCAAAAAATAATTATAATTGGGATTTACAAAAACATATTTATCAGCAGTAACAAATTCTTCAATCAGTAAGTGGCGTTGCTGCATTAGCTTTTGTTCGCTCGCCGGTAAGGCTTCGCGGGCCATCCCCGCGCGTAGGTGTTGCATAGCTCCAAACAAATCACTGCTAATGCCTGGTGAACCAGCCGATACATCGCGAATGATGACTTCATCATCCGGGTGATTAGCTTGGTACGCTTGGCGGAATCGCTCAGCGACATCTAACGAATTAGAGTGGCTGGCCGTGGCAGGATGTGCTTGAATCATTAATAATTTCATTCAGTAACCTCATTTAATTGATTTTTGTTGCTTTATCAATATACGCCACTGAACTTGGCTTGTATAGTCTAATCAAACCATTAATAAATCAGCATCCTAATCGGTTGATGTGACCCAGTCGCGGAGCGCCACGCCCGTCCGCGAAGTCGACTCAGCGACGGCTAATCTCGGGACACCGGCATACTGGATGCGGCCACCATATTGGCCAGCATCCGGACCGACATCAATCAACCAATCCGCTTGACTAATCACGGCTAAGTTGTGTTCGATGATAATTAGTGAATTACCAGCGGCTACGAGTTCGTTAAACAATTTTAGTAAGCGGGCGGTATCTTGTAGATGCAGGCCCGCCGTTGGTTCATCTAACAAATAAATCGTCCCTTTTTTACCGAGTTCCACCGCTAATTTTAGCCGTTGCAACTCGCCACCTGATAGCGTGGTTAACGGTTGGGCTAACGTTAAGTAGCCTAGCCCCACCCGGTCCAAATTAGCTAGTGCGGTCGCCACTTTAGGCGTATCGGCAAAGAAAGTGGCCGCAGCCTGCACTGACAATTGCAAAACTTCCGCAATATTTTTACCTTGATACTGATATTGCAAGGCAGTCTCGCTATAACGCTGGCCGTGGCACAATTCACAAGTCTGCACGACTGGATCCATGAAGGCCATGTTAGTGATGGTGACCCCTTTACCTTTACAACGCGGGCACGCGCCTTTGCCATTATAGCTAAATAAACTCGTCCCCACACGCCCGTTTGCGTCGCTAAACAGCTTGCGAATGCCATCTAACAACCCTAAATAAGTCGCTGGTGTCGACCGAATGTTAATGCCGACCGGGGCTTGAGCTAAATCAATATAGTCTTGGGTCAAGTGCTGCTTCAAGGCGGTCACTAACGACGACTTGCCTGAACCAGCCACGCCGGAAATGACAGTCATGACCCCTAACGGAATATCGACATCGACTTGTTTTAAATTATTTTGAGTCAACTGACGCAACGCAATCTGACCGGTTGGTTGCCGCTCAGAGCCGAATTGATGCGGTTGACGTAACCACTTTCCGGTCAATGAATCCGACGCTAGCAGCTCGTCATAAGTCCCCGTGAAGGTCACGGCCCCACCGGCTTGCCCAGCTTTAGGTCCCATCTCAACCACATAATCGGCAAAGTCAATCATCGCTGGGTTATGTTCAACGACTAAAATGGTATTCCCTTTATCTTTCAATCGCGTTAAGGCTTGTTTCACGAGCTGAATATCATGCGGATGTAACCCGACACTCGGTTCATCCAAAATATAAACCATGTCGACTAAGGCACTCGTCAAATACTTAGCGATTTTAATCCGTTGGGCCTCCCCACCAGATAGTGAGCTAGTCCCCCGATCCAAGGTCAAGTATCCCAAGCCAATCTCAACTAGCGACTGAATCTTAGTCGTCAATTCACGGACGACATCCGTTGCTAACGGGGCGGTGATTCCTTGGAGAAAACGCAAGACATGCTGTAAATCCATGGCCGTGACATCCGCAATATTTAGGCCATTAATATGATTGGTCAAAACTTCCGGCTTTAAACGCGTCCCATGACAGGCCGGACAAGGCTTGCGCGTCACAATCGCTGCGATGGCGACACGATGATGTTCGGCTTCTTTTTTGCCGATGACCGACCGCCGAATCCGTGGGACCACGCCTTCATACAAGGCCGTCCGGGGAAAGCCGTCGCCAGGATGGGCCAATTTTTGTTGCGGCGCGTGCATCAACATTTCATATTCATCAGCCGTATAGTCCTTCAACGGCTTATCATTATCAAACAAGCCACTGGTCGCATAACGCCGCCACCGCCACGTATCCGGACCGAAGCTCACAAACGTGATTGCCCCTTCGTTTAACGACTTTTCAGGGTCAATTAGCTTGGCTTCATCAATATCATCCACGTAGCCCAGCCCTTGACAGGCGGGACACATGCCTTGTGGTAAGTTGAATGAAAATGTATCGGAATACCCGATAAATGGCTGGCCAATTCGGGAAAACAACAACCGCAATAACGAATAAATTCCCGTATAAGTCGCTAACGTCGACCGCGCATTTTTCCCAAGCCGCTGCTGCTCAATTACAATGGCGACCGGTAAATGGTCAATCTCGCCCACATGCGGTTGGCCGTATTTAGGCAAATACTGCTGCGTGAAACTCGGAAAGGTCTCATTGAGTTCCCGCCGCGATGCCGCCGCAATCGTATCAAAGACTAATGAGGACTTTCCGGACCCCGATAAGCCTACAAATACCGTCGTCGCATACTTTGGCACTTGTAAATTAACATGCCGTAAATTATTTTGCGTGGCATCATGAATATCAATAAACCCATGTTCAAAAGTTGTCGCCATAACCATGCCCCTCCCATACCTACTGTTAGTTCCACCTTACCACACCCTTTTTGAGTCACCAAGCTTCCAGTCCGCCCAAATTTTTAAGCTGAACGTCATGACGTCACACCATAGTTAGTATTAAACAATGCGAACGAAATACCGCTAGCAAAGCCACCGGGTGAGCTCTAGCTAGTTAGCAGACACCTTCAAGATAGTCTTACCGATAAATAA
Source organism: Lactiplantibacillus fabifermentans DSM 21115 (assembly GCF_000498955.2). GTDB lineage: Bacteria > Bacillota > Bacilli > Lactobacillales > Lactobacillaceae > Lactiplantibacillus > Lactiplantibacillus fabifermentans. The sequence continues at coordinate 40,522 of NZ_AYGX02000166.1, forward strand.
TCTGTAAGCATCGTAATAATGGCAGTCATTGTGCAAGTAGCGCAATTTCAGCATCCATCTGGCCGCGCTCATGGACCGACAGCTTCCAAGCGCCATTCTTTCTCAATAATGGGCGAATAAATAGTCCGACCGTTATGCTGGCGAGGTGTCACACCATTATGATAAAAATCAATTTAGCTGTCGGCTGACCGTAATGGAATCCGCCATGCGGGTGGCGTTAACGGGATTGGTTTGTATCCCGTTTACACCACGGACGTCTTTTGAGACTTGGGTTGTCGGCTCAAAAGCGAGGTCCAAGACCGGTTCTCAGGCTTGGACCGGTCCCCATAGCGGATGGAATTACGGTCAGCCGGCAGCGGCAAGCATCCTTTCAATTATGTAACAAAAAAGCCATCGCCGAGGCGATGACTTTTTTATTTAAGTTGAAGTTAATCTTAAAGAGCGTTTGAAGCACCGCGGTAAACGATACCACGACGTGAATCAACGGTGATCAATTGACCATCAGAGATTACAGTAGTAGCGTCCTTAACACCAACGATAACTGGAATACCCATTGAGATACCAACAACAGCAGCATGTGAAGTTAAACCACCGTTTTCAACAACTAAAGCGCTAGACTTTTCGATTGCTGGTAAGTAGTCTTTGTCGGTCGTCTTAGTAACTAAAACGCCGCCTTCAACCGCTTTGTCGATAGCTTCTTGTGCAGAAGTAGCAATAACTGCTTTACCGATAACAGTTTCGTCACCGACACCTTGACCATCAGCTAACTTAGAACCAATTAATTGGATCTTCATGATGTTAGTCGTACCGCGTTCACCAACAGGCACACCGGCAGTAATCAAGATTAAGTCGCCTTCCTTAGCAAAGCCAAGTTCAACGGCCTTTGAAGCAGCTAAATCAAACATGTCATCAGTAGTTTCTGGTTTGTCAGCCACGATTGGTTGAACACCCCAGTTAACCATTAAGCCACGTTGAGTCCGTTCGTCAAAAGTGATAGCCAAGATATCAGCATTTGGACGGTACTTCGAAATCATCTTAGCAGTGTAGCCAGATTCAGTCGCAGCAACAATCGTCTTGATGCCAAGGTTCTTAGCAGCACGAGCAATCGCGATACCGATAGTTTCAGTAACACTAGTCTTGTCGAAACGGTTTAATTGTAAGTTGCCGTTTTCAGCTAAAGTGTTTTCAGCCTTTTGGTCAATCTTAGCCATCATAGCAACTGATTCAACAGGGTAAAGCCCATTAGCACTTTCACCAGAAAGCATCGTTGCGTCAGTACCGTCAAAGACAGCGTTGGCAACGTCAGATGCTTCGGCACGAGTAGGACGTGGGTTTTCTTGCATTGAATCAAGCATTTGGGTAGCAGTAATAACTGGCATACCTAAAGCGTTACATTTCTTGATTAAGCTCTTTTGTACCAATGGCACATTTTCAGCTGGAATTTCAACACCCATGTCACCACGAGCAACCATTAACCCATCACAAACCTTAAGAATTTCATCGGCGTTGTCGATACCTTCTTGTGATTCGATCTTAGGGAAGATTTGAACGTGTTCCATGTGCTTTTCTTCGAGTAATTGACGGATGTCTAAGACATCTTGTGGCTTACGTACGAAGGAAGCAGCGATATAGTTGATTTCATGTTCCAAACCAAAACGAATATCGTCAGAGTCTTTTTCAGTGATCCCAGGTAAGTTGATAGAAACGCCAGGAGCGTTAGTACCCTTACGTGAGCCTAAGACGCCGGCATTTTGAACAGTCGTAACTAATTCGCGATTTGCGTCGTCTTTTTCATCGATCTTCATGTCTAATAAACCATCATCGAAGAGTACATGACCACCTACATGAACGTCGTCATATAAGCCATCATAGGTAACGGCAATCTTTTCCTTAGTTGATTCAAGTGAATCGTCCATGGAAATACGTACCTTATCACCGATCTTGTATTCAGACTTACCGTCTTTTTGAACAGTCGTCCGAATTTCAGCACCCTTAGTATCAAGCATGATACCAACGGTCTTACCCGTAATCTTTTCTGCTTCGTGGACCTTGTTTAAACGATCCAAATGTTCTGCATGGTCACCATGTGAGAAGTTAAAGCGGAAAATATTTGCGCCGGCTTCGATTAATTTAACAATAGTGTCAGTATCGGTGCTGGCAGGACCAAGTGTTGAAACAATCTTGGTTTTCTTCATAAGAAAAATCTCTCCCTTGAAAGTTTTTTATAAAAAGACATTTACGTCATTTTTATCAGATTAGTAGAAAAACGATTTAGTTGAAACGAATATCTTCGTTCAACTTAGTCAAAGTCAATTCAGATTCATGCTTGGAATCAAATAAGTCCAACATGCTGTGAGTGACCAATTGGTTATTTTGGATACCAACGGCTAAGCCACCCTTACCATCAAGTAAGAGTTCTACGGCGTAAGCACCCATCTTGCTAGCCATCACCCGGTCTTTAGCACTTGGACGACCACCGCGTTGCATATGGCCGATTGTGTTAGCCCGCGTATCAAAGTCACCGTATTCAGATAACTTTTCAACGAATTCATCAGCACCCATCACGCCTTCAGCCAAGACAACAATATTGCTGCGATGACCGTTTGCGCGGTTGTGTTTGATGGTATTGGCAATAGTTTCCATGTCCCAATCTTGTTCTGGAATCACGATAGCATCGGCGCCGGCAGAAATACCAGCCCACATTGCAACGTCCCCAGCGCCACGACCCATAACTTCCACAACGAAAGTCCGGTCATGACTGTGAGCCGTATCATGAATCCGATCAAGCGCTTCAACGTCAGTGTTAACTGCCGTATCAAACCCGATCGTAAAGTCAGTAAATGGAATATCATTATCAATTGTCCCAGGAAGCCCAATTGTGTTGTAGCCATGTTCAGTTAAACGTAAGGCCCCATGATAAGAACCGTCGCCACCGATAACAACCAAAGCATCGATACCGAATTTTTTTAATTGTTCGATACCTTTCAATTGACCTTCTTCATGTGCAAATTCAGGGTAACGGGCTGAATAAAGTAAAGTACCACCTTGTCCAACAACGCCATCTAAATCTGCTGACTCTAATTTATGAATGTCCCCAGCAACCAATCCGGCAAAACCGTAATTGATGCCATATGCTTCTAACCCTTCGGCCATTGCTTTACGAGCAACCGCACGAACGGCCGCATTCATACCAGGAGCGTCGCCGCCACTGGTTAAAATACCAATGCGTTTCATTTTTTCACCTCAGGCAATAAATTGAGTTCGTAACTCCATAAGTGATTTTAACACTTTTCATAAAAGTTGTCTGTTATTTTTTCAAATTAAATCCCTCAAAAAACGCCGTCGCATCAGGGGTTTTCGTTTCTCATGACGACATTATCGCGACCTAATAGGCTTGTAAGCGTTCCAACAATTTCATCATTATTGGTCACCCAATACTGTGAATTTAGTTCAACTGACTTTTTATCGGCTTGTGAGTAAATAATGACCGGATTCGGCCCCGCAAAGCGCCGTAAAATCGTCAATATTTGCCGCTGAACCGCTGCCGTCGCTAAATCCGGCGTCAATTGGAGGAACAACTTGCTCGTCGGTGCCGGAAAATTCTCCGCTAGCTGCCACTGGCCCACAATGACTTGTAAACCGCGCTGTTGTTCGACTTTGCCACTAATCAAGACAATTTTTTCAGTTTGTAAGTCGGCTTGCAACCGTTGGTAAGTATTCGGAAAAATCGTTAAATCAATTTCCCCGGATTCGTCGCTCCCGGTCGCAAATGCCATCTGTTGCCCTTTTTTGGTACGAATCACGCGAATCTTCGTAATATAGACCAATATTTTGGTACGTTGTTCAACGTTGAGCGTGCTAACATTTTGCACCTGTTGTTGGCGAGCCAGCCACTGGTAAGACTCGACCGGATGCCCCGAAACATAGGCCCCTAAATACTCGGCTTCTTTAGCTAAGCGTTCGCCCAACGGCAATTCAGGCTGCTTTTTGATCTTAGGGGCTAACGATCGGAACAAGCTCATACTGTTACCAGCTAATTCCGCACTGGACATTAATTCCGGCACACTCGTCAACAGCTCGGCGCGATTCAAGCCAAAATGGTCAAAGGCCCCCGCGTAAATGAGAGCGTTCATCAAATCGGCTTTGAGCCACTTTGGATCTAAGCGTTGCATGAATTGTTGTAACGTCTTGAATGGCCCGTTAGCTTGGCGTTCAGTGATAACGCTTTGAATAAAGTCGCGGCGCAAGCCTTTAATCGAACTCAAACCGAAGATGATTTGGTGCCCGTCCCAATCAAAATACTGGCCACTTTGATTAATATCGGGTGGCAAAATTTTAACGTGATGTTGCTTGGCTTCCGCTAAATATTGTTTCAGCTTCGTGCCATTACCTAAAATCGAGTTCATTAGCGACGTAAAAAAGGCGCCGGGATAATGAACTTTCAAATAAGCTAATTCAAACGCCATCTTACTGTACGCCACCGCATGCGAACGGTTGAAACCGTAATTGGCAAATTGTTCGATATATTGGTAGACTTGCGTCGCCACGGCCGCTGAAAAGTGGTTCTGTTCCGCGCCGGTAATGAATTTTTGCCGCATTTCATCAATGACCGCTTTTTTCTTCTTACTCATCGCCCGCCGTAGTAAATCGGCTTCACCAAGACTAAAGCCACCCATGACGGCCGCCACTTGCATGACTTGTTCTTGATAAACTAAGATGCCGTACGTCGGACCCAAGATTGGTTGTAACTCTTGGGCGGGATAAGTGACCGGTTCATGCCCGTCTTTGCGGGCAATGAAGTGGTCGATATTTTCCATTGGCCCCGGTCGATACAACGCATTGACCGCGGCGACGAGTTCGAAGTTATCCGGATGGAGCTTGCGCAAAACATTACGAACCCCCGCCGATTCAAATTGGAAGACTCCCGTTGTGTCGCCCGCTTGGAATAACTTCAGAGTGGCCGGATCATTCAAATCAATTTTAGTAATCGCTAGTGGTTGCCCATTTTGACGCTTTACGTAGTGCAAGGCACTCGCCATTAACGACAAGTTCCGTAAGCCCAAGAAATCCATTTTCAACAGACCGACTGCTTCCACGGTATCCTTGGTATATTGCGTCATCATCATCGTTTCACTGCCCGCTTGTAATGGCACAATGGAAATCAACGGGGCTTGACTCAAGACAACTCCGGCCGCATGGGTCGAGTAATGCCGGGGTAAGCCTTCTAAACGTTGCGCCGTTTCAAATAGCAACTGATTTTTCGACGAATCTGCCACTAAATTTTGTAGCCGGCGGGAGTCATGATAAGCCTGGTCCAACGTAATATGGAACTGACTCGGCACTGCCACGCTCCAATCGCTCATTTCAAACGTTGATAAACCAAAGACCCGGCCCACGTCGCGCAACGCCTGTTTGGTCGCTAAGGTCCCAAAAGTAATGATTTGGGCGACCCGGTCATGACCGTACTTATCGTGGACATAATTTAAAACTTGTTCACGGCGATTGTCCGGGATATCCAAATCAATATCGGGCATATTCGCCCGCTTGGCATTCAAGAAGCGTTCAAACAACAGCCCGTATTGTAGTGGGTCAACATCGGTAATTTGTAAAACATACGCCACCAATGAGCCCGCGGCCGAACCCCGACCAGGACCAGTAGTAATTTGGGCATCGTGGGCATAATTCATGACATCCCACACAATTAAGAAGTAATCATCAAAGCCCATCTGATCAATGACCGTTAATTCACGGTCCAAGCGGTCATGATACGGTTGCGTGTCGGTATCAGCTGGCAAGGCCTGTAAGCGTGCAGTTAAGCCTTGCTCACACAACTGGCGTAAATATTGATTCGCCGGTTGCTGGTCGGGCGTTGGAAATTTAGGCAGTTGCGGCTTTTGGAACACTAATTCAACCGAACACGCAGCCGCAATCGTTTGGGTCGCTTGTACTGCCGCCGTTAAATTCAAGTCGTTGTATGCCGCGGCTAAATCATCAACCGGTTGCAAAAAGTGACTACCCGTAATGCCGCGTAATTGTTCCGGCTGGTCGATGGTTTGCCCACTGTCAATTGCCCGTAATACGGACACTGCAAAGTAATCGGTCGCATTCAAGTAATCGACCGGGTCCAAAGCCACGACCGGTAATTGTACGCGGTCCGCAAACGCCGTCAACGTTGCCCGTAATGCAGGTGCTTGATCGAGTGACACCCCGATATACAAGCTATCGGCATCGACCGCCGTCTGCAAGGCTTGCATATACGTCTGCGCAACATCGGGTTGGTCTTGCATTACTAATGCGACTAGTTCACTGTCACGCGCCGGCGTTAAGACCATTAAGTGCGCCAAATGTGGCAAGACCGCGTCAAAGGTTAACGGTTCGTCAGCCGTGGCCGTTTGCTTCAGCGTCGACAACTGCATTAAGGCTTGATAACCAGCTAAATCCTTGGCTAAAACGACTAAATCAAACGTTTGGTCAACTAACTGCTGCCCGGGTAAGTTCAGCGTAATGCCTAAGATTGGCTTGATATCCGCCGCCCGACAAGCATTGTAGAAATCAACAATGCCATACATCACGTCGACATCGGTCAAGGCCAACGCCGGATACCCTAGCTTTTTGGCGGTCTGAACTAAGTCATTAATTTTAGTCGTACTTTGCAACAAACTGTACGTACTCAAGACTTGTAACGGAATGTAAGCCATGATAGTCTCCTTTCGATAAAATCGTTAAGTATATTATACCAAACAGTTGTTCAGGTTGGCAGTGATAAACCAATTGCTTTTCTAATTGGTTGTGCTAAAATACTTGCATTGGGAGGTGTCGGCACAATGACGAAACAAATTATGGTCGTGGTTTGGAGTGTAATCTTCGGGGAAATCATCGGTTACATCGGTGGTCAACTTGAAACCCTTAACTACAACTTTGGACAAATTGGGATTATCGCCGCAGTTTTTGCCTTAGTTATGGTTAACGGCATTACTTACATTACTAACCATTCGATGCCCTTTAAAGGTTCCGAAAACAAGTAATTAATTTACTGAAAAAGCTCATCCGCAGCACGCGTTTGCTACGGATGAGCTTTTTTTGTGCTATTTTGTCGCTGCCAGCTGACCGTAATTCCAGTCGCCATGAGGACCGGCCCAAGCCTGAGAAGCGGTCTTGGCCCTCGCTTTTGAGCCTGAAGCCCAAGTCTCAAAAGACGTCCGTGGTGTAAACGGGATACAACCCAATCCCGCTAACACCACCCGCATGGCGACTTCCATTACAGTCAGCTGGCAGCTAGATTGTTTTTCGATAATAATAGTGCCGATCTAATTCAGTTTGGTGGTCGTGCCCATTTGTGTTAGACATTTTTTGTTCGTTATTGAGGAATACAGTAACTTACTATAATAACAACTAATTTAGAGAAGGGCCTCCAAAGATGCAGCGCTGACCTCCAGCTAAACTGAATAATTTCAATTTTAAGCACAACAAGTCCCGGCCACCATTTGTGACCGGGACTTGTTGTGCTTTAGACGAGCCGTATAATCGAGTGATATTATCACGGAAGCCGGCTAGCCATCAACAATCGAACCGCTAGCTTATTCAGCCGGCGTTGCTTCCGGTTGCGCTTGGTTTTCGAAGACTAATTGATCATCTAGTAAATTAATCTCAACCGTCGAATGTGGCGCTACACGACCGGCAATGATTTCTTTAGCCAATGGTGTTTCGACGTGATTCGTGATGAATCGCCGTAATGGGCGCGCGCCATAAGCTGGCTCGTAGCCTTGTTTGGCAATCCATTGCTTCGCTTCGTCGGAAATCTTCAAGGTGATTTCGCGGTCTTGTAAGCGACCGGATAACCGGTCAATCAACTTGCCCACGATTTGTTCAATCGCGCTCAATTGTAATGGCGTGAACATGATGATGTCATCAATCCGGTTCAAGAATTCTGGTTTGAAGCGACTTTGGACTAACGTCATCACTTGTTTGTGCGTATCCGCTGACAATTCGCCTTGGTCGTTCATGCCGGCTAATAATAATTCTGACCCTAAGTTCGAAGTCATAATTAAAATCGTGTTCTTGAAGTCGACCGTCCGACCTTGACCATCCGTTAAACGCCCATCATCTAAAACCTGTAACAAAATGTTAAAGACATCGGGATGCGCTTTTTCAATTTCATCAAATAACACGATGGAATATGGATTGCGCCGGACGGCTTCAGTCAATTGGCCACCTTCTTCGTAGCCGACATAACCGGGGGCAGCCCCGACTAACCGTGACACCGATTCTTTTTCCATATATTCACTCATATCAATGCGGACCATGTGATCATCGGCATCGAATAAGTTTTCCGCTAACGCTTTCGCCAATTCGGTCTTCCCGACCCCGGTTGGCCCGAGGAACATGAAGGAACCGAGTGGGCGGTTCGGGTCTTGTAACCCGGCCCGTGACCGTAAGACGGCATCGGCGACGGCATTAACGGCCTGGTCTTGACCAACGACCCGTTCATGCAAATTGTCCGCTAAATGGAGTAACTTTTCACGTTCACCGGCAACCAATTTGTTGACCGGAATCCCAGTCATCCGGGAAACCACATTGGCAACTTGGTCGGCGGTAACTGATTCTTCCACTAGCCAATCGTCATGATGGTCGTTGGCTTCCATCGCCTTTAATTCGTCTTCTAACTTTGGAATCGTGCCGTGTTGTAATTTGGCGGCTTTTTCTAAGTCGTACTTACTTTCGGCATTTTCCAGATCATGCTTCGCTTTATCCAAAGCCGCCTTCTTGTCACTCAACGCTTGTAGGCTCTTCTTTTCAGCACTCCAGCGTTCCGCTAAGGCGCGTTGCTTTTCCTTGGCACTGGCTAATTCTTTTTGTAAATCAGCTAAGCGTTTCACTGATGCGTCATCAGTTTCTTTCTTTAACGCCGCTTCTTCAACTTCCAACCGCATTAATTGTCGGTTAACTTGGTCTAATTCAGTCGGATTGGAGTTCATTTCAACGCGAATTTCCGCAGACGCTTCATCGACTAAGTCCAACGCCTTGTCAGGTAAGAAATGGTCCGTAATGTAACGATCGGATAACTTTGCGGCCGCTACTAACGCGTTGTCATGAATGCGGACGCCATGATGAATTTCAAAGCGTTCCTTCAAGCCCCGCAAAATACTAATGGTATCGTCAACGGATGGTTCGGCCACTAAAACTTTTTGGAACCGCCGTTCCAGCGCTTTATCTTTTTCCAAATATTGACGATATTCATCTAACGTCGTCGCCCCAATCAAATGGAGTTCGCCCCGGGCTAACATCGGTTTGAGCAAGTTACCCGCATCCATACTGCCTTCCGTCTTACCGGCACCGACAATATTATGGATTTCATCAATAAACATGATGATCTGGCCATCGCTCTTTTTGATTTCTTTTAAAACTGCCTTGAGACGTTCTTCGAATTCACCACGATACTTCGCCCCCGCAATTAAGGACCCCATATCTAATGAAAATAACGTCTTATCTTTTAAGTTTTCCGGGACGTCGCCGCGGACGATCCGTTGGGCTAAGCCTTCGACGATCGCCGTTTTACCGACCCCTGGTTCCCCGATTAATACCGGGTTATTTTTCGTTTTGCGGGAAAGAATCCGAATCACGTCTAAAATTTCTTCATCCCGACCAATCACGGGGTCTTGATTACCTTGACGGGCGGCTTTGACCAAATCAACGCCGTATTTTTCGAGCGCCTGATATTGGTCTTCTTGGTTACGCGATGTTACCCGTTGCCCACTACGAATGCGTTCAACCGCATTCTTAACTTGTTGCGTCGTGGTGCCAGCTTGATTCAAATACTTCGTTAGTTGGTCACCCGTTTGGTCCATCAACGCTAAGGCCACCGTATCCGTGGCTAAGAAGTCGTCACCGAGTGATTTGCGCTTGGCTTCGGCAGTTTGCATCAGTTGGGCTAAACTGCTGCTAAAACTTTGACCATATTGAACGTTACCGCCACTAACGGTACTAATATCGTCTAATTCTTTATCGAGTTCGACTTGCAGTTTATCCAAATCGACGCCGGCTTCACTAAAGATTTGCCGGACTAGTTCACCGGGTTGGGTTAAAAATTTAAATAAATGCGGCACACCGATTTCTTGATGGTGCCGTGTTTGCGCGATTTGTTGCGCTTGTGCCAACGCTTGTTGTAAACTTTCGGTTAATTGTTCTGGATTCATATCACAGACCTCCTCAATTCTCAGGTAGCAAAAAGGCAGCTAAATTAGCTGCCAATTCAGGTTTGACCTTTATTGACCTTTGTATTGTATAACGAAAGGTCAGTAATGGTCAATTATTAAGCTCTATTTTGCGTTATTCTTGATGATCTGTAAGACCACGTCGACGGCGCGTGCCATCACTTGTTCGGAAACGTATTCGAAGCGCCCATGCATGTTTTCGCCACCAGCAAATAAGTTTGGTGTTGGTAAGCCCATGAACGAAATCTTCGAGCCATCGGTCCCACCACGAACGGGATAGATGATTGGTTCGATGTCGAGTTCTTGCATCGCTTGTTTAGCCAAGTCGACGACCGTCATGTCTTTTTCGATAACTTCGCGCATGTTGTAATATTGGTCTTTCATATCAATCTTGATATGTTCAACGTCATATTGGGCGTTAATCTTAGCGGCAGCTTCCTTAAATAAGGCCTTGCGCGCTTCGAACTTATCACGGTCGTGGTCCCGGATAATATAAGTCATCTTGGCACTATCAACCGTCCCATCTAACGCTAACATGAAGAAGAAGCCTTCACGTCCTTGGGTCTTTTCCGGCACTTCCGCTGCGGGTAAGGCATTTTGGAAATCAACCGCTAATTGTAACGCGTTGACCATGACGCCATAAGCTTCCCCAGGATGGACGTTGACCCCACTGATGTTAACTTCGGCTTGAGCGGCGTTGAACGTTTCATATTCCAATTCGCCCAAAGGACCGCCATCAACGGTGTAAGCATAATCACAGTTGAAGTCCGCCACGTTAAAGTGGTCCGCTCCCGTCCCGATTTCTTCATCGGGACCAAAGCCAAAGCGGACATCGCCGTGCTTAACTTCAGGATGGGCTAACAAATATTCGGCGACACTGAATAATTCAGCGACCCCCGATTTGTCATCGGCGCCTAATAAGGTCGTCCCATCGGTCGTAATTAAATCGTGGCCCGCATAGTTCTTCAAATGTGGGAACACTTTTGGATCTAGTTCGTAACCGCTATCGCCTAATTTAATCACGGACTTGCCGTCATAATTTTCAACGATTTGTGGGTCAATATTTTCGGAATTGAAATCGGCCGTATCAATATGAGAAATGAAGCCTAATGTTTTAACTTTTTTGTCAGTATTGGCCGGCACAGTCGCAAATACGTAGGCACTTTGGGGATCTTGGTGCACGTCACTCAGCCCTAAGTCGGTGAGTTTCTTCATTAAAGTTTCCAAGAACGCGGTTTCGCGTGGTGAAGATGGAATCGTCGTCGAACTTTCGTCGGACCGACTGTTAACTTTTACAAATGATAAAAAATCGCTAATTAAATGTGGATAAGTTGCCATAAAACATCTTCCTTTCTAAATGAACGTAAATGGATCAGTGTTTAACTGTGAAGCTTTAATTTCCAACGGCCAATCGTTTTCAATTCGCCATTGGTTAAATAACGTGGTTAATTGGGCCTTGCAGATACTTTCGACATGATGTCCGGGGTCGACAACGTTTAAGCCGGCCGCTAACATATCATGGCCGGTATGATAATAAACATCGCCAGTGACGTAGACTTGCGCGCCGGCGGCTAAGGCATCGTGATAGAACTTACCGCCATCGCCACCTAAAACCGCGACCCGACTGACCTGTTGTTCGGGATGCTGACTAACGAGCCGCAAGCCGCTGATCCCAAAGACTTGCTTGCAATGTTCCGCGAATGCTTGGACGGTCATCGGTTGCGCCAAATCACCCACACGGCCCATTGTATATTGATGACCACCCGTGAGCAGTGGTGACACTTCGTAATGCCACTGACCAGCTGGCACAATGGCATTGACCCCGGCAACCGCCGCCACTAAGTCATCTTTTAATAAGTTGACGCTGAATTGTTCACCAGAATTGAACGCATAGTGGTTGACGGTCGCACCACAAGCTTTGGTTAAATAATCTTGGACTTGTTCGACGCAAGCCGTGGGTGTCATCACGGTCATTTTGACCGCTTCGGCGTGATAGCCCGGCACTAAACCGCTGACATTTTGCAGTCCGAGCGCTTGAGCGAGCCAGTCGTTCATGCCGCCGTCCGCGCTATCCAAGTTCGTATGCGCCGCATAAACCAAAATATGATGAGCCGCAATTTTCGCATACATCGCTTTTTGTGGATCTTGATAATCTAAGTTATTCGCCGGACGAAACATGACCGGATGGTGGGCAAAAATCATCTCCGCCCCCATCGCAATAGCTTCATCGACGACTTCTGGCCGCACATCTAAAGTCACTAACACTTTATGAATCGTTTGATTAGGGTCACCAATTTGTAACCCGGTCGGATCATTTTTCCACTTCAACTTCAAAGGTGCTAATTGTTCAAAACGACTAATTAACTCATTTGCCTGCATCCGCTAAGACTCCTTCAATTAATTCAATTTTAGCATTGGCCGCCGCCAAATTGGCAGTTGGCGCGACTTTGGCTTGTTGCATGTGACTGACCGCCATTTGCGTGCGCTGTAATTCACGTTGCCACTTAGCGATAAACACCGGTGACTTTTCCGGCAATAAAAATGGCCCAAATAACAACTCCGCGGCGGTGTATGTGACGGGGGTCGCCACTTTATCGGCCACGATAATTTCATAGGTATGCCCATCTTCACTCAAAATCCGTTCCGCCGTAATCTTAAACTGATGTTGTTGCAACCAGTCACGGACCGTGGCTTCGCCGACATTGGGTTCTAGCACAAGCCGGTTAACACCCGCCAAGCGTTCTGGATTGGCTGTCAAGATATGGCGAATCAACGGACCGCCCATCCCCGCAATCGTGACCGTATCGATGCGGTCGGCGGGTTCGATGGCCGACAAACCATCCGCTAAACGCGCCGTTAAAATGTCACTTAAGCCAAGTTTATTGATTTCGTGTTGCGCGTTATGAAAAGGTCCCGCGACCACTTCACCGGCAACCCCATAACTGATGCGGTGATTTAACGCTAAGTTAGCCGGTAAATAGGCGTGGTCCGAACCAATATCCGCGACCCGCGCACCTTTTGGTACAAATTCACCAACGGTCGCTAACCGTTGGGATAACTGTTGAGCATCCACACACAAAACTCCTTTGATGGTCGGTATTTAACTACTCACATTTTACCATTGTTTCGATGATGGTTGCGGTTTTTCCACTGAAAGTTTAACAGTTTTCTTAAGCTTACTAAATTTTGGTGAAAATGACTAAATTTTTTAAAAACACCACAAAGAATTCAAATTTGACCCCGATAATAGAAAGCCTTGATAACTTATGACGTTTCAAGATATCTAACTTATAGAGAGAAAGTTTGATGACTATGGACAATCGGCAACTATCCACGACAAAATTTTTAAATGGGCTAAAACTACTGGCAGTTTTGCCACCCGTCGGCATCGGTTGGCTGATCTATCTCAGCCGTTGGCAATGGCTAAAACTGTTCAAGCGCCCCAAAACGATCGCCCACGATATGATGTTAGCGTTTATCTTACTATTAATGGTCGTCACTGGCCTGAACTTAAATCATCATGATTGGAAAAGTGTCTTACTATCGATGCTCATGTTATTCGTCTTGATGAATTTATGGCTGCTGTGTCGCCAGTCCGCTCACGTCATTACGTTAGCGGACGTGCGGCAATTCATTATTCAATTTGGCTTATACATTATGGTCAGTGGTAACTTATTTCATTGGCTCAACCACTGGCTGAATTTTCCCAATTGGCTGAAATTCTTGCTAGGCGACCTCCTTTGGGGATATGCGGCCAATAAGAATCGCCTCTTTGGTTCCGCCTACAACCCCAATGACGCGTGTTGCCTGATGTTGATTGCGTTAGGCTTGCTGTTAGTTCAGTTAACCACGCACGCCACCACCAAAATTGCGACCACTAGCATGCAATGGACACAATGGGGCTGGGCCGCGTTATTAATGTTAGGCATCTACCAAACCAAATCACGCACGGGACTGGCCATCATGGTTTTGATGATTCTTTGGGCCAGCTATATGTTGAATTGGCGCCATGGTTTAGTGGTCACCAGTCTGCTAGGTGCTGCGGGCATGCTCCTGCTGATTTATTTACCCCGCAGTCACTCATGGCTCGCTTCGTGGCAAGGCCGCACCGAAATTTGGAAAAATAGTTGGGCCTTATTCAAAAATGCGCCGCTATTTGGCGTCACTTACTACGGTTTTGCCGAGCAGTATTTAAAATTAACCGGCACTTCGGTACCCCATGCCCACGATATTTTCTTGATGCTCCTCGCCTCATTCGGCATTTTGGGTGGCGTCGGTTTCCTGATGTTGATTGTTGGTGGCGGCTGGTCAATGAAACAAATCTGGCAAAGTCCGCAACGGCATCCAAATTTACGTTACTTCGCCATGACGCTCCCGATTATTTTGGCGTATGGCCTGACCGATTTCGTGTTATCATCCATGCAAGTTCTCATCGTGATTTTATTAATCATTGCTTACTGGCATCATGAACAACACGCCCAGCCGCAATTAGCCTTAGCACGTAAAAAAGAAATTCACCATTTTTAATTTTTTATAGTATTACACATGTATCCTGTATCGTTTTGCGTAATTAGTAAGTGTAAGGGGCAACCTTCGCAACTAACTACTCAAAGGAGTGTTTTCGCATGATTCAATCACAACTCGAAACCTTATTACAGGACCGCACCATTAGCCATGAGGAATTTTCAGACATGACGGGCATCAACCCTAAAACCTTAACCAAGCTAATTAATGGTCGCGCCAAAAGTATTACCTTTAACCACCTCAATAAGATTACGCGGGCCCTGGGAATTGAACTCGACGAATTATTCGCGGTCACCCCCGACCTCGACTTAGATTTGAAAATTGAAAAAATCGACGCGGATAAGTGTCTTTTTGCGGGAAACATTCATTTCATTGATAACGATCGGCAAATTATGTTCGAATTCCCGCTGACCGGTCAATTTCGTCAATCTGGTCCGCTATTTAGCTTTACAATCAACGACGCTTACGATGAACATCTCGAAAGTGACGTGATTGCCACCCAGTTAGATGCGCTGGAACCGACCGAACCAATCACGCCAACCAAGCAACATTTGTTAGCAATTCTGGCCGAATTTCCAGAACAGGAGGCGTGGTTTGAACCTGAGGGCATGCCCTTGAGCGAAAATCCAACTGATGTTGAATTAGAGCGCTATTTACAAGTCGGTAACTTGATTGCCCGGACGCAGTATGAAAAACTCCATCGCTTGCTCGAACCGCTCGCCATGAATTTTTTAGCCGCGCTCTACCACGATTTCCCTGAATTTCTCGGCAATCCCCAAGTCATTGCAGTACCTTGGGGCGTTCATGACACGTTCCGGATCTTCAACTTTTCGTTAGCCGAAAGTCCGGAATCGTTAGCGAATAATGGTATTACGAAACGGCAAGAACAGGTCCGGCAACAGCACGCTTTTCCAGTCAGCTATACGAGTTTAGATGTGATTAGCTACTTTTCGGCAGATTGATGCTCACGCGGCTTTCGTTTGAAAACCGTCGTTATGATGCAACTTAACTAAAAAATGGCACCTGATGAGGTTAAAATTTCATCGGGTGCCATTTTTTGATTTATTCAAGCATGGTAAATTGCAACCTAATTTGTATAAATGCAAGCTCGTACTGATATGCTAGCGACCTTGTTCAAGGAAAACCATCTTTATAACAATCTGATTATGCCAACACCAATCAACATAACGATAATACCAACAATTTTGAGTAGCGTGATCGGATTTTTAGCAGATTCTAGTAGTCCAAATTGATCAACCACCAGTCCACCACTCATTTGACCAACAAGTATAACAACCACTGCAAGTCCGGTCCCCAGACTTGGTACTAAATACGCATTACCGGCAACGAATAAGCCACCAAATACGCCGCCGAGCCACATCCACCATGGATTACCATGTTCGCCTTGAACAATCTGCAATTTTGGTTGTAGCAAAAGATTTGCAATCACCAAGGTAACGGTACCGACCAAAAATGAAATGAATGCCGCCTTAACTGATGAACCTAGAACGACACCTAAATGACCATTTATAGCGGTTTGCGCGGCACTGCCCATACCAGCGACCATGCCGATTAGCCGCCACAGCCATATACCGCTGGGGTAGATTGCAAATTTAATCCGAATTTTTGGACAAATTGTTCAGCATAACCTGAT